>JACRHU010000015.1 GCA_016211995.1 Candidatus Pacearchaeota archaeon | reverse complement strand
ATAGTCCAAAAGCCCACATCTCTCTTATCGCCTTCCTTTACGATATGTTTTATCTTTTTCTGATTTAGTTTTCTCATAAGCTCTTCTTGTTTTCTAGAGCTTATGTGTTTTATCGAGAGGAAGTTATTTCTGGATAAGACATTTGAACTTTGAAAGAATAAATTTATAAACTTCTTACTAAAGATAGTTTCATGATAAATCTTGAAGAGCTTGCAGGATTTTTAGTTAGAGCTAAAAAAGCAACATATGCAGGAGACGGAGCTGAAGTCGCTGCAGATAAAGTGCAAAGACCTGGTTTTAAAGAGCTTGTTTATAGGGAAGGAGATTGGGAATATAGAGATAGCTATAAAGGATTTTATCTTGCACCAGGACAAGAAATTGTTAGATTTAAAGGAGAGGCTGTCTGGGCAATGGCCTATTCTGGAGGAATGAGTTTTAAAGATCATGGTAATTTAGATTTTGCAAAAAAGACTTTTGCTTTTCTTAAAAAAGCATTATCTCAAGTTAACGAGAAAATGCCCTTCAGAGGCCCTGGAAATTTTAAAGAAGGAGAATATAGCTATATGTTCTGGATTGAAGGAGACATAAAAGATTTTCATGGAGTAGAAAGAATTTCTTTTGGCAGCAGGCAAGTCTTTAAGCAGCATTATATCGGTGGCTTAATTATTAGTAAAGATTAAAAATTCTTTAAATTTCTAAGCTCTTTTTCTTTTATACCTATCATTATTATTCCTATCAGTAATAAGATTATGCCTGTACCAAATGAAAACCCCAGTGTTCTAGGGTCAATGCTAAATAAAAGTCCCCCAAAACTATATTGGATAAAAAATATTCCTATTAAGCAGATAGCTATTCCTGCTATTCTTAAAAACAAATTTTGTATTATTTTATTCATGCAATTACTCCCGTCATTTTTAGTCCATTTATTATGAATTCTATTCCAATTGCAGAGACTATAATTCCTGAAAGTCGTGAGATTAAAATTGAACCATTTTTTCCTAGCAATTTATGCAAAGACTCTGCTTTCCAGAAAATAAGTTTTGTTATTATAAATACAATAATTATAGAAAGAACAGCGATAAGCCAGCTGCTTGTCTGTATTGTAAGCAGGACAGCGGTTATTGCTCCTGGTCCTGCTATTAAAGGAGTTGCCATTGGAACATAAGCCATTGACTTGCTTGTTATAAGCTCTTTCTCTTTGCCAAGGCTTATGCTTATTCCCAAGAGAAGTAAAAGCAAACCTCCTGCAATTGCAAAGCTTCCAAGTTTTATATCAAAAAATGATAGTACTAGATAACCTATCAATGCAAATACAAACAAAATTGTAAATGCAGTTAAAATTGCTTGTCTGAAAATTTTTTTTCTTTCTTCTTGTGTCTTTTTTAAAGTTAGTGTAATAAATAATGGAAGATTTCCTAGAGAATCACTTATAATGAAAAGCATTACAATAGCCTTGAATAATGCAGTATAGTCCATAGTTTATACAAGAAATTGAAATTTTTAAACTTGTTTATTGATTCTTACTTTCGTCTTCAAAGACTGGTAGGGCTCTGCCATCTATATTTTCCGCGGAAATGTTGAAGTATTTTAAGATAGTTGGTAAGATGTCAACTGTCCTTGCATAAGGAATTTCTACATGCTTGATTCCAGGCCCGTAGAACATTATTGGAACAAAAGATTGTTGGCTGTTTAAACTGCCATGGCTGCCTACTAAGACTTTTTTCGCAACATAATATGGGGTAAAATCCCATCCATCTGCTGCAACAATATGCATTGTTGCAGAATCTTTATTCCCCAAAGAATATGAAATCCTTCTTAATGCATCAGGATAGTGTTCATAATATGTAAGGTCCAACCATTTTCTATCAGAAAGCCAACTCTTATTTTCAATGTAGGGAGCAATTGTTTTATTTTCTGCAAATCCGAGGGGGTCTTCTCCAGAAATAATAGAATATTGAAATTCTAACCCTTTATCATGTCTTTCTAAGATTTGTCCTTGTCCTTTGCTTGAATATATGTTAAATATATTCTCTACAGGATTCGTGAAAATTAACCCAATTCCTGGCGAATATTCAAGAAGCCTTTCAATTACATTTATATTATCCCCCCCAATTGAGTAGCTCTTTAACATTTCATCTGTTGTTTTTATGTCCCAGCTTTCTTCTATAACTTTTCCTTGCTCATCTTTAATCTGTCCTTTTATGTATACGAGTGCATCGCTATTTCCGCCCCATAGAGAAACAGAGTTATATGAATGATCAAACTTATATCTCGAACCAACATAAAAATTTGCTTCAAAACTTCCCCACGCAGGAACAACCATCCATTTTAATGACTGGAATGTATCAAATCTCATATCATGCATTAAGTTGTCTATTGTAACATGATTTTTTACTTCTCCCATGCCATGATCTGAAGCTAAAACAAAGAGAGTTTTATTAAAAATCCCCTTTTCTTTATATACATCGAAAATTTTTCCGATGTACTCGTCTGTTTTTAAATAAAGATTAATTGAAATTTCATCTGTTAATAACCTATTATGTGTTTGATGATCAATATCTGGTAGAGTCATTATTATTACTCTTGGAATTTCTTTTTTTCTAGAGAACTTACCAATAAAATCACTAAAACCTATTATTTGTACAGCTCTTGTTACAACCTGTTCGTCATGGGGGGTGCCTGGAATATATAAGGAGCATCCGCGATTGGCTATTTGCAGTATGTCTACTGACCTTGCATTTGGAAAGTACTCACATAAAGCTTTTGTTTTTTTAGAAAGTATTGCACTATAACTTAAAATTCCTAAACCAATATATGATGTATGCTTTCTTGTTTCTACATCAAACTGTCTTTGGCCAATTATACCTGTATTTCTTGGATAGGAGCCAGTTACAATTCCAGTATGTGCAGGAACACTAGAAGAAGGCCAAACAGAAATTCCAAATGCTGTGAATGCTCCATTTGTTAAGAAATATTCAGAAATTACTGGAAAGTTTTTGCTTATTTGAGTTGCATAAGAGCTATTATCCTCTAAACCTTTCATTAGCAATTCTCTTGCTTGTATAAGGCTTCCACCATCAACAACAATTACTGCAAGATATCTATCTCCTAATGGTAATTCCCCGCTGTCATGTACAAATCTATAAACTGTTACATTTCCATAAACAAAAACAGTTGCTGTAGTTAGAACAAGTAAAGATAGTGTAATTAACTTTAATATTCTGAAAATTTTTCTCTTTGATCTTTTCCAGTATCTTTTTATTATAAACGTGATTAATGCTAAAATAAATGTCAATGCCAATAGAATAATATAAACAACAGCTCCAAAAAGTCCGCTGATAATTATATAAAAGATAAGCAGAAGCATAAGAATTGCTGCACTTATTATTTTTATATTTTTAATCTTTATATCTCTAATTCTCATACCAACCTCTTTTTTATAAATAGGCAGAAACTGTTTATAAATTTAGCTAATAAATAAAGAAAAAATGTCTCTATTTGACTTTATAAATTTAGCTAACAAACTTTGAGGAAAAAATTGCAATTCCTATTGTTTCTACTAGTGCTGCTAGAATAAGGATTAGAGCAATTAATGGAAGAATTTTTGTTGCTTCTCTAAAACTTTGCTTTAGCTCCTTGTACTTGTTCTTCTTCTTATTTTTTATTGATTTAATTGCTTTTGATGCAATGTTCAATCCTTCATACGTTATCAGGATAAAGCAAAAAATTTCTAGAATTCCTACTATGCAGATGAAAATGACATGCTGTAATGTTGGTGCAGGAGGTACTAGGCTATCTATTCCAAATAATATACCAAGAGAGAGGGCATTTGATAAGAATATGAATAAAGGAACAATAACTATTACCCCAAGATACATTGAAACTATATTTATTAGGAAATTGTTAATAAAGATTAATGAAGCTGCTAAAACATAATTATGATTTCTGAATGCATCTATTATAATTTTCGTTTTCTTACTTTCTCCAATTTGTTTAACTAAATCTTCTGCCTTTGCTTTGTCTGTTTTGTAGAGATACTGGCCTGCAAAGAAAGATTGTATGAATAGCAGGATAAAGATAATCACAAGAATAAAGTATTTTGTTTTATTCCTCTTTTTTATTATATCAATGGATTCTTTTAAGGGGTTCATTTCATCTTTAAGCAAAACTAATTTAAAAATCTTGCCGTAAGATTTGTTTACCAATAAAGGCAACCTACCAAAGCTATCGAAAGGTTTTTAAATTCCAGCTTTCTTTGGAAATTATGAAAGGGTTTAGAATGCCAGAGCAGTTAAATTTACTTTTATTGCTATTAGTATTGCTACTCTAAAGCCCCTTCAATTATTCTTTTAAAAATTGAGGGAAAAATGACTCAAGATAAAGATATACGCATGCAAGAAAAGGTTAAAAAACTAGAGGAGCTTTTAGAGAAGCAGGAAGTTATTTTGCCCTCTGGACTATATAGAATAAAAAATGTTAGCAAATCTGGAATAGGTTATAATGTTGATTTTGTCAATGTAGACAAAGAAGGCAAGGAGCATATAACCTCTATGGAATTTAATGTGATAACAAACTACTCACTTCATTTTTATCCTGGAACTCCTGAGCAAGTTGTTATTCTTGACACTTTGCATATGCGAAGTTATGTTGAAAATGGAGAGGCAGATAATAGCAGAGCTGAAGCATTTAATATTGAAATAAAGGCAAAGAATGGTAAAAACAGAGATTATGAGGAATACATTAAAATCTTTTTTGAGAATCTTGCAAAATACCAGCAAAATTACAGCAATAGGGCAAATTTTTTCCTAGTTATTAGCTCCAAACTTGAGGAACTTGAACCAAAACTTGATAAAGAATTTGAAGATATTAAAAAAAGAGCAGGTAATCTAACTTTTGAGCAAGAGTATGAGATTTTAAAAAATCTTTCTATGAATTTAATATCAAAATTAGATGAAGGGATAAAAGAAACCGGACTTATTAAAACATATAGTTACAATTTAAATTCTTTACTTTTATAATTGGCTAGTTCCACTAGCTTTGAATTTATGCTTACTTAGAGAAGAAAAACAGAAGATAAGGTAACAGCCCAAAGCTGAATCCTTTGGGGCTATAGGAAGCCTGTCAATCGGCTTCAACCTTAAAAAGAAAAAGTTAAGAAAAAGAAAAAAATGAAACAGATAAAGATATTTGATACTACATTGAGGGATGGAGAGCAATCTGCAAATGCCACGCTTACTAGACAGGAGAAGTTGCAGATTGCTCGGCAGCTTATGAAGTTAGGAGTGGATGTTATTGAAGCTGGTTTTCCAATTTCTTCGCAAGGAGATTTTGAAGCTGTTCGTGAGATTGCAAAACTTTCTTCTG
Organism: Candidatus Pacearchaeota archaeon; assembly: GCA_016211995.1. Taxonomy (GTDB): domain Archaea; phylum Nanobdellota; class Nanobdellia; order Pacearchaeales; family DTIR01; genus JACRHU01. The sequence continues at coordinate 1,715 of JACRHU010000015.1, read as the reverse complement.
ACAATGATATTATTATTACTGGTTTGTCTCGTGCAATGAAAGAAGATATTGAAAGATGCTATGAAGCTGTTAAGTATGCAAAAAAGCCCCGCATTCATACTTTTATCGCAGCATCTGATGTCCATATAGAATACAAGTTTAAGAAAACAAGACAAGAAGTGCTTAAAATGGCAGTTGATGCTGTAGGTTATGCTAAATCTTTGCTTGAAGGAAAAGGAGAGGTAGAATTTTCACCAGAAGACGCGACTCGCGCTGATTTTGATTATCTTTGTACCATGGTGAGAGATACAATAAATGCAGGTGCAGATGTTATTAACATTCCAGATACAGTTGGCTATTCTTCTCCTTTAGAATTTAGAAATTTAATTTTAGGATTAAAGAAAAATGTACCTGAATTAGAAAGAGTTATTTTATCTGTACATTGTCATAATGATCTTGGTTTAGCTGTTGCTAACTCGCTTTCTGTTGTAGATTTGATACAACAAATAGAATGCACTGTAAATGGAATAGGAGAAAGATCAGGAAATGCTAGCCTTGAAGAGATAGCTGCTTCCTTGAGCACTAGAAAAGATTTTTATAATATTTACACTGGAATTAATTTAAAAGAAATAGGAAAAACAAGTAAGCTTGTGTCAAGATTAACAGGTTTGCAAGTCTCTGCAAACAAGCCTATTGTTGGAGCAAATGCATTTTCACATAGCGCAGGAATACATCAGGATGGAATCTCTAAAAGGCGCGAGACATATGAAATTATGAAGCCAGATGATTTTGGCTGGTCTGGAAGTAATATTGTTATAGGTGCAAGGTCTGGCTCTGGCGGAATAAGAAAAAAACTTGAAGAGCTTGGTTTTAGTGTTTCTGATTCTGAACTTGAAGAAGTAGTTAAACTTGTTAAGACACTTGCTGACAAGAAAAAAGAGATTTTTGATGAGGATTTAATTGTTATTGCTGAAAGTTTAATGAAAATACCAGAAACATACAAGCTCGAGTATTTAGAGGTTAAGAGCGGAACAGTCAAGCCAGAAGCAATTGTTAGAATTAAATTTGAAAATAAAATATTCGAGCAAGTAGAAAGCGGTGATGGACCTGTAGACTCTTCATATAATGCTATACAGAAAATAACTAGCATTTCTGCAAAACTTGATGATTATTCTTTAAAATCTATTTCAAGTGGAACAGACGCACAAGGAGAGGTTACTGTCAAGCTTTCTGCTAATGGAAATTCTGTTATTGGAAGAGGAGTTAGTACGGATATAACAGAAGCAAGTGCTCTTGCTTACATCAATGCATTGAACAAACTTGTTTACAAGGAAAAGAATAGCAATAATCATCATTAATTAAAACTTTATAAAATAATGAATAATAAAAATAACCATTATCTTAACATCAAGTAAAACTTTATAATTCTAAATAAACATATTAACAAAAGAAATAAAAACTATACTTTCTTGGACAATTAAGGCTGAAAAATGCAAAATAAAAGAGGGATAAGTACATTAATCGCAACTGTTCTATTAATTCTTATAGCTGTTGTTGCTATAGGAATTATATGGGCTGCAATAATGCCCATGATTACAAATGCTTCAAGATTAAGCCAAGCATGCTCTCAAGTTTCAATAGTCATAAATGCACAAGCAGGATATACATGTTATGATCAATCAGCAAATGAGATTCTTATAATGATCTCTAGAGGTTCAACAGAAATTGAATTAGCT
>JACRHU010000070.1 GCA_016211995.1 Candidatus Pacearchaeota archaeon | reverse complement strand
GACACTCCATCTAAGCACTTGACTAACATTCTACTAGCCCCTAGTCTTTGTTCTAAAATTCCTAAAACTTCTTTACCTTTTGGAACTCTTACTCTTATATACTCCTCGCTATTCTGGCTATTTTGGCTTCTTTCTTTATTCCTATCTCTGTTACTCTTATATTGCATTTAAGAAACAGAGAAAACTCATTTTTAAATGTTCTGATATAATAAGATATTCAGCACTGGACTTTTCCAACTTCAATATAATCTTGTGAACATCCTTTGCCACATTCACCTAATTTTTCTATTTCACAAGACTCTCTGCATTTAACTAGCTTTTCTTGCATTAACCAAGAAAGGATTTTTGATGTTTTTGTTTCACAATTTTTTATGGTTCCAGTGCAAGCATCTTGTTTGCAAGGACATCTATGCCAAGGAGCAGTATAATTTTTCTTGCATACGCTCTTATAATCTGTTAAATTTTCTTGAGTTTTTGCTGATCCTTGGGAATAACAATAGTCTTTGTATATATAAGCAGGTGTTAATTTTCCACCTATACAACTTTTGAATAACCATAAATCAAGGCTTGCCATTTCTGTTGACTCAAAAACATAGGTAGTTCCTGGAAAAATCTTCTTGCAAGCTTCTAATGCTGAAGAATAACAATCGTCATCCATCCATTCTTTGTCTACATATTTAACAACCATAAACTGAGTTGAGAAAGAATTTGAAGGAAGCATATCCCCAATAACTCCTAAAAGAACTCCTTCTTCAGGGGTATCTCCTTGTTCAATCACTACATTTCCGCTTAATCTTAAACTCTGAAAAGCATCTTGGATATAGAGCGCATAAACAGATAGAATTATTATCAAAGATAAGACAATAATCAATGTAGTTGACCCTCTTTTCATTATTTAGTTAGATAAGAAGTATATTTAAATTTTTAGTTTCAAAGGAGTCAATTTAAATATACTTCTTAATGAAGAAAGTTTTATCATTAATTAATCAACCCGAAGCTGAACCCTTCGGGACTTTGCCAACCATCGCAAAAAGCATAGCTTTTTGGGATCCTGAAAATCTGATGATTTTCTTGATCAGGCGGTTGGGCTTTACCAATACTAGAGAGATATTTATTTTCTGCAAAGCTGCTTCAAAGAAGAACAAGCGCATGTGGAATATCTGAAATTTTGATTATTCCTTCTTTTTCGATTATTCCTGCTTTCAGGGCAGCTGAAATTGTCTTTTTTCCAACAAGATTAAAGGTTGCATCATCTTTCATGGCATCTTTCATTAACTCTATAACAGCATTTTCATGCATTTTCTCACCACCATAAAATGGTTCTAGAATTTCTATTTGTTTCTCCTCATCTTCAAATTTTTTACCTAACAACTCTGCATCACAAATAGCAATTACTTTCCTGTAAGACTCATGAATTTTGACTAACATTTTAATGAACCAAGTTTCCTTAGACTCCTTATTTTAAGTGTTTAATTTTATTTATGTTTATAACAATTGCACCTTTTGGCTTAAATCCTTTGTTCTCTTTAAGGCCTTTAACAAAATCAAACCATTTGCCTGATGAATGGTACTGGGCTATTCCTCTTAATTCAAAGCCTCCTTTATTATCCCAAAAAATTAATGATACATTCTTATTTTTTAAGATATTTTTTCTTGTCTCTTTCATCATATTATCTGTTATTAAAATTTGTTTTCCTAAAATTTTATTCACTTCAACTGCAATCTGGTGCGGCTTATTATTTTTTGATGTAGCCAGAATAAGAATTTTATTTTCTAGTTTTTTTAGATTAACCATACTATTTCCCAAATCTCCTTTCTCTTGTTTTATATTCTGCTATTGCTTCCTGCAAATCTTGCTTTTCAAATTCAGGCCATGTTTTTTCCAGGAAAAGCCATTCTGAATAATTGCTCTGCCAGATTAAGAAGTTGCTAGTGCGTCTTTCTCCGCCTGTTCTTATTATCAAGTCTGGTTCGCTGTCTAAATATAAATTTGAACTGATAAACTGTTCATCTATCTCTTCTTTTGTTAAACCAGTTTTAACTTTTTCTGCAATTTTCTTTATTGCATCGATAAGCTCTTCCCTGCCACCATACGCCATAGCGAGATTAACCTTATAATTATCATAATCCTTAGTAGCATCCATAAGTCTTATTATACCTTTTCTAACCTTCTCCGGAAAAAGATACCACCTCCCTATAACATTAATTCTTATTCTTTCATTATGGATATCATCATTTGTCAGTGCATCCTCAAAAGCTTTAGAAAAAATATTCATCAAGAAATCAAATTCTAGCTTTGGCCTATTAAAATTTTGCATAGAGAAGCAGAATAGTGTCATTTCCCTAATATCAAACTCTTTGCACCACTGAAATATTTTTTTAAGTTTCTCAAAACCTAACTCGTGGCCTTTCCATGGCTCAAGCATTAATCTTTTTGCAAATCTTCTATTTCCATCCAAAATTATCGCAATATGTCTTGGTGATTTCATATACCCCCCTAAACAATCTTCGCCCTAACAGAATGTTTTGCACCACAAGCAAGACATTTGAGGAATAAAAACTGTTCTTGTTTAACTAATTCTGTATCTGGCTTCTTACATTGCGGGCAGATAACAAATTCATCAACATATTCTTGAATCTTTTTGTTTATTAAATCAGAGCTTAACTTTCTATTAAAGATTATTCTCTCATTTTCTATTATTGCCTGAGCAGCAAGCTCTCTTGATAGAAATTTTGCAACATGCTGCTTATCCCTTCTGATTATATCGCAAATTTTTGAGAAGTTAGTTACTATTGTTTTCATTCCTTCTACGTGTCCTTCTACTTTGGGCACTTCAAATCTGTCTGTGGCTTTGATTGGCTTTGCTTCTTTGTAAAGTTTGTCCAACAAATCATGATATTGTTTCATTATATCATCAAAAAAGAAGAGTTTTTAAATATTTAGTAAATAGTGTCTATCTTTATCAAGTCTACAGCAATAATTCCATATTTTTCTATTCTCTCTTTAACCCCTGGAAAAGAGTCATATGTTTTAATTGCCTCTTGAACTGACTTTGATTGAGGAGCAATTTTACTAAAATCTTCATGCTGGAACATTTCCTCAAGAGAAGAATATCTTCTTATTCCATTAGCCATGCATCTTAATCTGGATCTTTTAACATTCATTGGATTTTCTCCAATAGCATTAAAAATCAAAATATCTCCCCATTTTATTTCCCCATAATCTTTCTCTGTACCTGGTTCTGGCGCTCTGGTCTCAACTCTTTTCTTGCCTTCCATTAAGTCATAATAAACAGGAAGTGTAACATTAAGCTGCCACACTCTAATATGTTTTGACATTTTACCATTTACAGAAGAACGCTTTTTAAACCTTCTTAGAGTTAGATTAAGTTGCCTTTTTAGAATAGTAACAATCAAAAGATTTATAAATAGCGAATTGTAACGGAAGTTATGAATAATAGAAAAAATAACAAAGCAACATTGACTGATTTAGTTGATAATGAAGCTGTTAAAAGCCAAAAAGGGAATGTTGGAGTAGCTATGGTATTAGGTATTGCTGCGATGCCTGTAGGAGCATATCTTGGGAGTTGGATTGGAGAAGGAGTAGGTTATGTATGGGGGCATGTAGCTGATTTTGTTCCATATCTAAATCATCTTGCACCATGGCTAGCAGAGAGATGTGGAGATTTAGGACATGGCTTATCAAGGCATGCATTGAACACTGAATTTTATCAAGTAAGTGGTGCAGTAAGTGGATTTATGAGTGGATTATTTTTTCCTTTCAGATTAATAGCAGCAGCTTATTCTAAAGATTAAAGAATTCTTATTCTTCCTGGTTTTGGCTCATAGACCTCTGCTTCTTCAATCATCTTTGTAACAACTGAATTTATCTCTTCAACAGGAGCTTTTAATTCCATGATTATCTTGTCAATATCAACTCCTTCCTCACTCTTTTTTAAAATAGTATATATTTGTTGTCTCAAATTTATTCCTTCAATTTTTTCAATTTGAACTTCACTTGTATCTTTGTTTCCTAATTCAAGTTTCCTGACAAGAAGCCATTCAATAGGAAGTTTTCTTACTATCTCTGGAAGAATGTAAAGCTCATTATTAAAAAATCTTGTATTACCTATAACTAAAATCGTATCGCCAATCTCAACATTATTGAATTTTTCTAGGTCATCTCCAAATGTTTTCACTCTAATTTGAGAAGAAGCGTCATCAATTGTTAAAGAGGCAAATCTTCTTTCTCCTTCTGAAATAAACTTATCTATAACATTTGCAATAATATTCACTCTTGAAACTTTTTTATTCCCAATCTCAACAATTCCATTTTCTATATGTGAGCTATGTAAGTCAGCTAGCTTTAATTTAAATGCAGTCTGCCTTTTTTTTGTTCCCCTGGCTATCTCTGTTACATCAGTCACTGTTCCAATTTCATCTTGATTTTCCATTTTATTTATTAAGTTCTAATTGTTTAATATTTACTAGTTTAACTATCTTATTTGAATAATAAACTTTTATTTTTATCCTGGTTGGTTACAAAATCATCAACACAACGATGACAGACAACAATTCTTGAAGTATCTCCTTCAATTCTCTTTTCTGTAAGGATTTTTTCTATAAAATCCCTTCCACATAAATCACATTTCATTTTTAGATATGACTATTAAATCCTTAGTTTTAAACCTTTTGAACAAATCCTTTTCTTGGTATAAAAACATCTCCTGAGCGATTAAGCTCATCAATTGCTTCTTTAATTGCAAAATTATCTAGCTTTTCACCAAGCTCTTTTTCAAGTTCTTCAATAGGAATGAGTTTGCCTAACCTGGTCTCTAGCCTGGTTATTGCTTCCCTTACAAGTATAATTTTACTTCTCTGTGAAGCAGGAATTCCAGTTGCTATTCTATCAATATCAAACTGCTTTGTTTCAGAATCAAAACCTACCTGCATTAAATAGTATTTAACAATATCAATTGCTCGCCTTGCATCTTCTTTTGTAACTTTTTTGCTTAATCTTGTTCTTGCGCTAGCTTCGCTTAATCTTACTAAAGCTTCAAGTTGCCTGGCTGTTATTGGAATTGGTTTCACTATAGCGTCACTTGATGTTGAAGTATTTCTTAAGTCAACATAGAATTTTTTTATTTCCTCTACTGCTTTATCTGTAAGCTCTGGAAAAAAGTTCTGTTTTGAATATGCAATAAATTTTCTAAATAATTCTGGTTCAATAATTGCTTTAATATCCTGTCTGCTGTATTCTGTTAAAACATGCGAGGCGATTGCCTCGTCTTTTCCCCTATCAGGAAGGTCTCTTAACATAAAAACAACATCAAACCTATTTATCAATGTTGGAGGGATGTCAATCTGTTGGGCAATTGGTAGATAAGGATCAAATCTTCCATGTTTTGGATTTCCTGCTGCTAATACAGATGTTTCTGCTCTTAAGCTTGCTTGAACATTTGCCTTGCTTATTGTTACACTCTGTTGCTCCATCGCTTCATGCATAGAGCTCCTGTCATTCTCATCCATTTTTTCAAGTTCATCTATACAAACAATGCCTCGATTACTAAGAACCATTGCTCCTGCTTCTAAACTCCAGCCCCTTAAAAACTCATCTCTGACTACAGTGGCTGTTAAACCTGCTCCAGAAGCTGATTTTCCTACAACATATCTTCCCCTTGGAGCAATGCTTGCTACAAATTTTAACATGACTGATTTTGCAACTCCTGGATCTCCTACTAAAAGAAGATGTATGTCTCCTCTAGAAAATGTTCCATCACTCCTTTTTTTCTTAACTCCACTGAAAAGCTGCAGAACAATTGATTTTTTAATTTCTTCATAACCAAAGATGCTCGGAGCAATGCATGTAGCAAGTTTTTCAAAAACTTGAGGGTCAGCAGCAAGCTCTCTTATTTGTTTTTCATCTTCTTCGCTAATAAGAAGATCCTCAAAAGTTTCTTCTAGAGGAATGATATTATTTGCTTCTATTGCTAAATCAAATCTTACTGAAATTCCTGTTGGCAATGGAACAGGAACTTCTTTTAAAACTCCTATTACTCTAACTTTTGAGCCAGGTGTTGTCCTTTCCTCCATTTTAGGGTCAACCAAATCTTCTTGTAAAAAAGTAGAGATTCTTCTTGGTTGCTCTCCTCCTGTTAAGGTTTCAGAAGATTCTTCAACAACAATCCTTTGAGCATCAACCATATCTTTCGCCATTAATCTAAAACCGCCTTTTCTTCCGCAGGAGCAACGTGAAGGCTCTGTAAATTTCTTGTCTATCTGCAAAACAGAGATTATTGTTCCACAACTTGGACATTCAAATTTTGCATTTACTACCTGCGGTCTGACATCAGATGCTTGTTTAATAATTCCTGTTATGCTTATAATCTGATTAAGATGCTTTGCTCTTATGTTTCTTATTTTTATTTCTTGTGAGCCTGGCAAATCCAGAAATCTTATCTTGGCATTGCTCATTAAGCCGAGTTCTTCTAAGGCTATTGAGAAAACTTGTAATACCTCATCAGGAGTCTGTAGAAATTGCTCTGCAAGCTCTGGAGAATGCGCAGCTAGATCATGGAAAGAAATATGTACAGATTTTTTCTCTGTCTTAGCAAACTTACCTATTTCTTTCTTATAAGAATCAAAAAACTCTTTTGCTTCAATAATCAAGTCTTCAGATTTCATTTTCAAAAAAATTTCCGATTTTTAGGAAACTGAAAATTTCTGATTTTCATTTTCCCCTTTTTAACCTCCTTAGTCTATAAGCTATGAAATGATTCAGTGAGACTTTAAATACTTTTTTGTGCTGAAAAGCAATATTTTTGTAGTCTTTCAAAAGATGCAAAAAAGATAAAAAAGAGAAAACTTTTTATATTAGTGCATACATAAATTTAGAGAAAAGAAGTAAAATAATTTATTTAAATTTAAAGAAAAAGAAGTAAAATAATTTATTTTTTTAAGACTAAGATGCTAGAATTCAAAAATAAAATACTAATAATAGGATATGGTTCTGTTTCACAGTGTACACTCCCTCTTTTATTTAAGCATATTGAAATTCCTTATGAAAAAGTAACAATTATTGATTTTGAAGATAAGCATGATGCATTAAGGGAATGGACTAACAAAGGAGTAAGATATTTTCAAAAAAGAATAACAAAAGATAATTTATCTCAAGTTCTTTCTGAACATTTGCATAACAGTGACTTATTAATTGACTTAGCATGGAATATTGATTGTTGTGTGTTACTCAGCTGGTGCCATGACCATAATGTTTTGTATGTAAACACTTCTATTGAAGAATGGGAGCCTGAAGAGGGTATGGAAATAAAATCTCCATATGAAAAATCCCTTTATTTTAGACAGATGGAAATAAAAGAAATGAGTAAAAATTGGACTAATTCTCCAACTGCTGTCCTAGATCATGGAGCAAATCCTGGTTTAATCTCTCATTTTACAAAGCAAGGATTAGTGGATATTAGCCATAGGTTGATTAAAGATAAAAAAGTTTCAGAAGAAGAAGCAAAGCATCTTCTTGAGTTAATAGACAAAAGAGATTTTGCGCATTTAGCTATGATGTTGGGAATTAAAGTTATACATTGCAGTGAGAGAGATACACAGATTACTAATAAACCAAAAGAAGTTGATGAATTTGTTGGAACATGGAGTATTGAAGGTTTTAGAGAAGAAGGAACTGCAACTTCTGAGATGGGCTGGGGAACTCATGAAAAAGAAATTCCAAAATTAGCTATTATACCCCCTGCTGGCCCAAAAAATCAGATTTTTCTTCCGCAAATGGGTATGAATACCTTAGTAAGATCCTGGATACCTGGACAAGAGATTGTTGGAATGGTTATCAGACACGGAGAGGCATTTGGGATTTCAGATAGATTAACAGTATGGAAAGATAGAGAACCAATTTACAGACCAACAGTGCATTATGCATATATGCCCTGCCATGAGTCTCTTTCTTCATTGTGGGAATTGAAATGTAGAAATTATAAATTACAACCAAAACTCAGGATAATGCAGGATGAGATCACAAGCGGCGCTGACATTTTAGGAGCATTGTTAATGGGACATCCATATAGTGCTTGGTGGACTGGAAGTGATTTAAGCATTGAAGAGGCAAGAAGGCTTGTTCCTGGACAAAATGCTACTACCTTACAAGTTGCTATAGGTGTTATTGCTGCAGTAATGTGGACAATAGAAAATCCAAAAAAAGGTATATGCCTAGCAGATGATTTACCGCATGATTATGTGTTAAATATTGCAAAGCCTTATCTAGGAAAATTTATTTCAGAGCCATATGATTGGACTCCACTAAAAAATAGAAGAGTAATATTCAAAGAAAATCCAGAAAGCAGGGCACATGAAGACCCATGGCAATTCAGAAATTTTTTATGCCTGCCATAAAAAGATGAGTCTTTTAATTTAGATAGAAATTTTCTTTGCATACCTTAAAAATTGAGATTGAGAAAAAGATGGTTGATGACAAACAAAAACAAATTCTGTTAGAAATAGCTCAGAAACATGGAACTCCAGTACTTGTGATAGACCATGAAAAAATTAGAACAAACTATAAAGAATTTAAAGAAAATCTGCCTCGAGTTCAGGCGTATTATGCAGTAAAGGCAAATCCTGATTCTGAGATTATTAAAACACTTTATAACATAGGGGCAAGTTTTGATGTTGCCTCTTTCCCTGAATTTCAGATTGTTCATAAATATATTGAGCATCTTCCTGATGTTGAGAGGCAGGATTATATATGGGATAAAATAATTTATGCGAATACAATAAAACAAGCTGAAACTTTGCAAGCATTAGACCCTTACAAACCCTTGATTACGTATGATAATATTTATGAGCTAGAAAAAATAAAAAAATATTGCCCAAATGCTGGTTTAGTTTTAAGAATAATGGTTCCAAACACCGGCTCAATGGTAGAACTTTCTTCAAAATTTGGAGCAGATCCTGCAGAGGCTGTTGATTTAATAGATGCTGCATTCAAACTCGGTTTGACTGTTGAAGGAATTAGCTTTCATGTTGGTAGCCAGTGCAATAATTTTGAAAATTACATGCACTCCTTAGGATTATGTTCTACAATCTTTAAAGAATCAGAAACGCGAGGTTACAAGCTCCAGCTACTTGATATTGGCGGAGGATTTCCTGTTAAATATCATTCTAGAGTCAAGTCATTCAAAGTGCTTGCTAGAATGTTAAACTCTGAAATTGAAAGATTATTTCCTAAAGACATAGAAATTCTAGCAGAACCTGGAAGATTCATGGTTGCGAATTCTGCTATTCTAGTTTCAAAAATAATCGGAAAATCAGTAAGGCAAGGAAAATTATGCTATTATCTGGATGATGGAGTTTATCATACATTTTCAGGAATAGTTTTTGATCATTGCAAATATCCCTTAAAATCTTTCAAAGAAGGCGAGAAAAAAATCTGTGCTGTATTTGGCCCAACATGCGATGCATTTGACACCATCTCTTTGTCAGAAGAGCTTCCAGAGCTAGAAATTGATGACTTTTTATATGCAGAGAATATCGGAGCATACACCACTGCTTCATCAACAAATTTCAATGGTTTTCCCCCTGCAAAAGTTGTGCACATTAATCAATAGAAAATAATTATTTATAAATTACAAAAATGACTTATAAAATCTTTTCTCAGATAGATACAAAGAGATATCAATAGTTTATCTTCCTACAAACCATAAAAAAGGATTTAGACCTCTTTTCTCATAGAATCTTAATCTTCTCGCGATAGGAGCAGTTTCTGGGTCTTTTAAAAGTTTATCCCCCAATGAATTAATGCTCTTATCAATCTCTTCCAACCTTTTTTCTGTCTTTGCTTTCACTTGAATAAGATTTTTCCCCATCGATTCTAAATTTTCTCTAATTTGAGGTATTTTTTTTATTTCCTTAAATCCAGTTAATCGATAGCCGCAGAGGGGGTCGTTAAAAGTGCTATACCCTAGTTTTCCATTTAAGAATCCGTCGATTTCCTGACAAAGAGAATATTCCCTTTCCTGTTCCGTCCTAAGACTTTTTATCTTCATACCAATAGCCCTATACTTTTGATTTCCTGCCATTGCTTTATCATAGTAGTGATTATAAAGTGCCAAATTAATTGGAATATTAATATAAAAAGCAGCTGCTAAACCTAAGATTCCATACCCTATTTTCTTATAAATTTTCATTTTATTTTTCTCCATAAAAGGTTCATAGCCCTTTGCTCATTTGTTACTTTCTAGTGATTTTATACTCCTTTTTAAATGTTTGTTGTGATAAAATAACAACATTTATAAGGCTAGAAAATTATTTTGATATATGGAATTTCAAAAACTATTTCAGAATTTAGGTCTGGAAGAAAAGGAAGCAAAAGTTTATTTGGCTCTACTTAGATCAGGCGAAGCTACAGCTACAAAAATTGCAGAAAAGACTAATTTAGACAGGACGCTAATCTATCAGCTTGCAAATAAACTAATAGAAAAAGGGCTTGTCTCGTATATAATAAAAAATAATGTGAAGTATTTTTCTGCTACTAATCCAAAAAAATTTATTCAAGATTTAAAAGAGAAAGAAAACCAAGTAAGAAAAGCGATGCCAGAATTGGCTAATTTAATGAAATCAAAAGAAGAAGAAACAAAAGTTGAAATTTATAGGGGGAAGGAAGGGTTAAAAACTATACTAAAGGATATTATCCGGACAGGGAAAGATTATGTTGCTTTTGGAGAAGAAGGAAGATTCCAAGAAATCCTTCCGATAGATGTGCATAGATTTCTAAAAGAACTTGAAAAAAATAATATATATGAGAAAGTATTGATACGAACAGATTTTAGGGGAAAAATATTGAAATCAAAAAATTCTGAGTTTAGATATCTCCCAAAAGAATATTTGTCTCCTGCTACAACAGCAATTTTTGGGGATAAAGTAGCTAATTTTATTTGGACAGCCCCATACTATGCTATTCTTACTCAAAATAAAGAAGTTGCAGATTCTTTTAGAAGTTATTTCAATGCATTATGGAAAATAGCTAGAATTTAATTATTTCTTAAAAACTCT
>JACRHU010000069.1 GCA_016211995.1 Candidatus Pacearchaeota archaeon | reverse complement strand
AACAGGCGACTATTTCACAAGAGACACTTTAAGTGAGTTTGCAGCAGATGGTCTTATCATAATCACTTTCGAAGCCCTAGGCGGAGAATTTTCACGCTCATTAATTGTAAGAAAAATGCGCCAAACAAAGAACGATGAGGATATTCATCCTTTAGAAATCGGAAAGAATGGCATTGTTGTGCATAATGTTGTGAAATAGGAATTCTTAATAAATCGAAAGTTTTTTAAAGGTATATCAATTGATATACCTATCATAAAGAATATTAAAATGCAAATCCAAGTTAAATCTAAGGTAAGATATCCAAGGCTTGATACAGTAATGCTAGTTGAAGCTTTCATAAAAGAGCATGATGGAGAATACAGAAAGAAACAGTTATGGGGAGCTTTGCCTAAGGGAATAATGTACCAGACATTTAGCATAATAATTGACTACCTTCTACTCTCTGGAAAAATTTCAGTAGATGCAGAAGGAAAAATTGGATGGATTTTTTATCCAGAAGAAGCTGCAAAAAGACTGAAAAAAGCACATCTATTCTGGAAGAAAAATTAAAATAGAATGCAAAATTCAGTTTGTCAATGAAAAAGTTCAGAAAGCATTTGAAAAGTTAGCAGAGGGAAGCTATGAAGAGAAAGAGCTTAGAAAATTTATAGAGCGTGCTTTTAATGATATTTGCAAGGATCCTTTTTGTGGGATTCAGATTCCTAAAAAACTAATTCCACAAGAGTATGTAAAGAAATTTACTATAAAAAACGTTTGGAAATATAATCTGCCAAATGCTTACAGGCTTATCTACTCAATAGAAAAAGGCACATTGTATATAATTTCTATAGTCCTAGAATGGCTAGACCATAAAGAATACGAAAGAAGATTCAAATACTAGACATGAAAAAAATCTGGAAAATAGGCAAACTTTGGAGAGGAAAGCATTTGCCAAACTCTTTGAAGAAAAAAGAAAGTTTAACAAAAAGAAAAAACTTCAGAACAGGCAAAACAAAACCAACATGGCAAGGCAAGCATCTTCCAGAGTATATGAAGAAAAAAATAAGCAAAATAAAAATTATTCTTTATAAACAAGGAAAAATCAAGCCCTATTGGAAAAATAAAAAGCCTCCATTCTATAAATGCTGGCTTGGTAAGAAGAGAGATAAGGAAACAACAAGAAAGGCGAATGAAACAAAAAGGCTTCTCTATCTAAAAGGAAAACTTAAGGGCCCAAATCTTGGAAAAAAATTAAGCAGGGAATGGAGAAGCAATATGTCAAAATCAAAAATAAAATATTTCAGAAACAAAGCAAACAGGAAAAAGCTGAGCTTAATAATCTCAAGGCTTTATGCAAGAAAGCCAGAAATTAAACGATTAATAGCTAAAAAGCTGGAAGAAAGATACAAAAATCATCCTTATCTCAGGAAAGAAGAAAGCAAAAGAAAACAGCTTTATTACGAAACACATCCAGAAGCAAGGAAAAATCTTCTAAGTTACTGGAAAAATCCTGAAAGGCAAGTAAAAGCAATGAATAATCTTATTGTCAAGAGCGAAGGAGAAAGGGTCATTGCAAATATGCTTTACAAGAACAAAATTAAGCCAAATTATGAATCCATAGAGCTAAACTTCAATGAAATGGACCCAATTCCTGACTTTTATCCACAAGGAAATTATGAAGGAAAAAAGATTTCAAATATTTTTATAGAATTCTATGGTGGGCATCCAAAGTCATGGAAGAGGAAAGTAGAAAAGAACAAGCTCTATCAAAAATACAAAATTCCAGTAATAGCAATCACCCCGCGAGAAGTAGAAGAAATAGAACGCGGCAATGTCAAACCCATATTAGGGGAAATGGCAAGGCTAAGCCAATCCAAAGAAGCCAAAAACTTCAACTTGAAAAAATGGCAATTAATCAGATAATTATCGCGATTTCTTTTTTTTCTTTTTCTCCCCAGTTTTCTTAAAATAATTATAGCTCCACTCGCAGTAAGGCGCTCCGCGAGAGATGCACTGAGTTTCGATGAGGTTGCATCCATTAACTTTTAGTTCATAATGAGCATGAGCTGAAAAAATTCCCATATAAAAAGAGCATATTCTCTCTCTCTTTCCAAATAATTTAATCCCATATATTATTACTGGGTGATTTATTAGATGTAAGAGTATCCTACTCTCCTTCGTGTCCCACAATTTTAAATCAATCTTACCAAATCCCATAACTTCAAACATTGTGAATATTGATTTTATTCTAAGTGCTAAACCTTTCTCTACCCAATTAAGACTTTCCACAAACTCTTTTGCTACCATTAGCCCAGCATCATATCCCAATCGATTAAGATAGGTTTCTCCCAAATCTTCTCCTACTTTCTGTACCATTTTTGCCATAGCTCTCGCAGGAAACATAACAAAATCTACTTTATTTAACAAAACTGGTAGACCATGCTTTATTTTAAGAGTTCTCATTAAGATTTTTTTAAAAATATTGTCCATCATTTTTCATAATAAAAACTACAATTCTTATCTCCTTTTGAAATACATTCTTTTATAGCTAATTTGCAATCTTTTAAATCAAGAAAATTTGAAATAAAACCACTATAAACTCCCGCATAGAATAAACATATATCAGATTTTTCTCCATATAACTCTTTGCCAAATTCTAAGATAGGATTTTTAATTATTTTCAGTTCTACTCTTTTTTTAGGGATATAAGAAGTTATTTCTGTAATGCCAAATCCGGTAGCTTCGATTATGCTAGTAATTTTTTTAATTTCTTTTGATAAAAAAACTCCCAATTTTTTAAAAGTCTCATTCACTTCTTCAGCAGAATCTTTGCCCATCAAATAACCTAAATCAAAAATATATTTCTCTCCTTTTTTGAGGGCTATTTGTTGTAAAGTAAAAGCCCATGCCCTTGCACCATACATAGAGATTGAAATATTTTTGAATAATATTAAATAATTCTTATCAGTTGATACAAGAATATTCTTAGCCATTAATTCATCGAATAGCGATGAATCTTCTTTCTCCTCTTTAACCATCTAGAAGAAAATAGTTTATGTTATAAATATCTTTCTCTTTTTATTCTTTAGGTTTAGCTACAACAAAGTTATTATATCCTGCTGGTTCTTTTGTCAGTTCTAGTATATCATACCCTGCTCTACTAGCACAATTCTCCATTCTATCATACCCTCGATGTTCCAAAAAGAAATCTGCCCCATATTCTGCTAGGAATCTACC
This sequence comes from Candidatus Pacearchaeota archaeon, assembly GCA_016211995.1. Classification (GTDB taxonomy): domain Archaea; phylum Nanobdellota; class Nanobdellia; order Pacearchaeales; family DTIR01; genus JACRHU01. Next base: position 1,251 of record JACRHU010000069.1, on the reverse strand, counting down.
AAGAGGATCTCCATAAGCCACTTTATCAGCGGCTGCGCCAACAATAAGCAAACCATCTTGTTTTAAACAAGGTTTAACTTGTTTGATAACTCTAGTTGCTACAACCTCGGGTAATGAGCATATTATGCCCACCATTATCGCTATATCAAACTCTTGGTGATTACATTTTCTTAGAGTCTCTTGCCTAAATTCCACCCTATCCTCAAGTCTCATCTCGTTAGCTAGCTTTTGCCCAACTTCTATTGCTGTTGGATCAATATCATAACCAACAAAACTAACATTTGACCCAAATTTTCTCATAGCCTGAAAAACATCATCCCCACTTCCAGAACCGAGACTAACTATTTTAACTTCATCTTTCTCACTTAATTTTTGTTTGATATATTTTGGAAATAAGTCCTCTGTAACAAATTTATATCTCTCATAAAGCCCATTGCATAGAGGTAATTGTAAAATGAATTTATCTAGTTCTGGTCTATGATTCTTCGCCTTTGTTAAATATAATGGGTTTTGGTAGTATACCTTCTGGGGAAAAAGCCACCCTCCTTTATTGATGATAAGTTGCTCTAACAAACTACTAGTTGTTTTTAACAAAAGCATATTTTCTCTTTTGATGTCCTCTTGGTGCCAATTATCTAGTTCAAACTCAGGAAGCACTTTTTTGAATTCTAAAAAAGGATCCGTTGTTTTAAATTTGTCCATGTCAACCCAAGTCAGCCCATATCTTTCTGGTTTTCCTAGCTCCCCAAAATCCTCAAGGCTAACTCCATCTGATGCAGCTTCCATCGCCTTTAAAATTTTTTTATCTACCATCTTAACTTTAATTATTTTAAATTTATAAATCCATCTAAATTTAAGACATCCTTTTTATAAATTTTACTATTCTTAAGTGGTAGGGAGAAAGGTTTAAATACTTCCCCTTATCAATAATTTTTAGTTTAAAATGTCAATTAAAAAATCATTAAGGATGCTTGGTGCAGTAATTGGCTTGACAGCTTTAGCTTCAACCCCTGCATTTGCTTCTGATACAAGTAAAGATGCATCTGAGCCTAATACAGAAGCTATTGGACAAGTTCTTTCAGAATACGGCAATGCAAAGGAAGATAAGGCTTATGCTCGCGCTTATCTTAGTGATGATTTTGACACCAAAGTAAAAAGTAATGCAACATTAGAAAATAAAAGTGATGCCAAAACACCAGCCCAAAATCAAGGCACATTAAAAACAGAAGACCAGGATTGGAAAGTTTCTTT
>JACRHU010000013.1 GCA_016211995.1 Candidatus Pacearchaeota archaeon | reverse complement strand
TTTTCTGTTTTTTCTAGTTTTTCTGGGTGAAGAAAGAGCCAGTCCTCTCTATTGAAGCGAATTGCCATTACAGGCTCTAGGCCGAAGATTTCTGAAAATATTAAAAAGTCTGAAATCTGCTTGCTATCTATGTACCTTTTTTTATCTTTACTTGTTTTACATTCAATTGCGTACTTTTTTCTAAACTTGCCGGCTACAAGATCGCAAGAAGGTTCTGGGATTTTTCCAGAACCAGCAACTCTGGCACATGCAAAACCTTTCTGCCACAGCATATGGAGTAATTCTCTTTCTGCATTCGCCCCTTTTTCTTTGTTTCCCATTGAATTTTATTATAAAGAAAGATTAAATATATTTCGGTTTCAGAAATTGGATTTGATAAATCTAGAGTAAATAATTAATGCTTAACCAATTGACATTGGTTACATTTGCTTTGCTAGTCAGGGCAAAGAATTATCACATTAACTATATCTTTTTTTTAAAATCCGCCAATAGAAACAAGCCTTACTAGATTTCTTGGAGGCCATTCTAGCTTGGCTTTAATTTTTTTCATTAAAGCATCAACATTGACACCATTTGCTTCTGGGCATGATAGGATTTTTGTTAATCCATATTCTTGTTTTGCCCTTTCTTCTTCCTCTTTATGCATTTTTGTTGCTTTTGACTGCCAGTATTGTGAAGAGTAAATCTGTTTTTCTGTCCAATTAGGATGTTTTTCTTTCATTCTTGTTGCATGCTCTTCAATATTAAACTCAGTATAGATGACATAAGCCTCTCTGCTGTAATCCAAGACTTTATCTATTAATTGCTGGTTTGGAGGACAACATTCCTTTTTTCCATAATTTGGACAGCCTTTTGGATGGTCTGGATAAGAATATGTGCAAAAAGCCTGTATTTCTGTCTTGAAAGGAATAGCTTTAGGATTGATTTTTACTATCATTTTACTAAAAGAAAGGGGTTTCTTGGAATATATAAGGTTTTATATAGGCTGTTAACTATTTTGAGAAATGAATATTAGTTTCTTATAAGTCTTGATTATCTTGAGAAATAGATAATTAGTTTCTTAAAATTTAAACTTTTAATTATCTTGAGAAATAGACTTTTCTTTGCCTCTTATATCTTCATAAGTTTCTCTTCTTGTTACAAGGTAATCCTTTCCATTAAATAGCATAACTCTTACAGCTTTTAGCCATCCATTATAGTTTGAACCCATTTCATAACCATATGCTCCTGCGTTTAGTATCGCAATGATGTCTCCTTCTCTTGGAATTTCAAGATTTCTTTTGTATTGTTTTTCTCCATCAACTTCATCTCTTGTTGTTATATCAGAGGTTTCACATAAAGGTCCAACAATACTTGCTTTTTCAAAGTTGCCTGTTCTTTTACATAGAACAGCTTCATGATGGCTATCATAGAATGCAGGTCTGATAAGTGTATGGAAACCAGCATCTGTTCCTAATAAAAGATTGCCATTTTTTTCTTCAACTGTATTTACTTCTGTTAGTAATATGCCAGCATCCCCAACAATATATCTTCCTGGCTCTATTTCTATTGCTTTAAAATCTAATCCAGAATTTTTTACTTTTTCACAAATGCCTCTTGCATATTCTTCAATTGGAAATTCTTCTTCATCTCTTTTGTAAGGAATTCCAGGTCCTCCGCCAAATCCTACAAATCTTATTGGGCAGCCAAGTCTTATCATTTTATCAGCCATTTTTAATGTTAAGTCAACTGTTTTCATGAATGTTTCAATATCTTTTCCTTTCCAGTTAGAGCCAATATGCTGATGTAACCCAACAACTTGCCTATCATAACCCATTGCAAGCTGGCATGCATAAATCATTTTTCCCTCTTCAATTCCAAATTTTATAGGCTTTCCATGTACCTCTTTGCCTGCTGTGATTATATTGTCAAATGCACCTGCACCGATTCCAGGATTCCATCTTATTGAAAGCTCTTTTACTTTTTTTTCTCTGTCTATTTCATTAAGTCTTCTTAATTGTGATAGCGAGTCTATATTAATGAAAACTCCTAATTCTATAAGCTCTTCAAGTGTTTTATTGCTTACAGATGTGCCTGTAAACATTACATCATAAGGTTGAAAGCCTGCTTCTATTGATATTCTTGCTTCAGTAGGAGAAGCAACATCAGCATATTTGCAGCCATTCTTGCCGTTTTTGCTGAATGATTCAAGTTCATGAAGCAGCTCAAGCAAGGCAAGATAAAAGCCTGCTTTTTCTGCGACACTAATATAAAGATGCCTATCAATGTATTTTGCAAAAGCATTTTTTATTCTTCTAAAATTTTCAAGGCATCTGTCTGCATCAGAAACATAAAGAGGAGTGCCATACTTTCTAGCAAGTTCATTTGTATCCACACCATTGGCTAACAAAATCCCTTCTTTGTATTCCAGTCCTTTTCTTTCCCACCATTCTGTCATTTTCTAAATCTTTATCCAATAATGCCTATTTAAATTTTAGCATCATGAAGGCTTCGCATACAAATAAACCCTATTTGTGTGCAGAAATTAGTTTATGTGCAAAGTTCATTAAATCAGAGATGCAAGCTAATTAAGATTTCCATTAAGAATATTTATAAAAAAAGAAAAAAAATTAACCGTAAAGTCTTTTTATTCCTGCGAGATCGCCTGTATTAAGAGTTCTTTTCTTTATCTCGTTATAATCAGAATAACCATACATTGTCTCTTCTGTACAGGTATTGTATAAATCAGCCAAGCCGACTGAATGCCCAAGCTCATGTGTTGCTATATTCTGCAAGTCCATTGTTCCATTTGTAACTGTTGCATCTCCCCACACAAAATCTGTATCAAATTCAATGTCAAACTCAACTATCTGCCTGTTTATAGGAGTATACCAAACAGTTGTTACTGCAATAACTCCTGCAATTGGATAATTGCCAAAAGAAATTTCATTATTGAAATTTTGCACCCCATAATATGCAGAATAATTCACATCTGGAGAGTTAAAAAGATTGCTTGCTGTATTTGTATCCCATTCTGTTGCGCCAGCACTTATCGCTGATACAATAAAACTTGAATCTAGACTCTGGGGATTTGTAGGATTTATCTGGTAATTTACTGGCAGACTTTTCCATTTAACACCCATCAATTTGTAACACTGAGGTGGTTTTAGAGCAAAATCTGGTCTGCCTAGAGCATTTCCTACTTTATCTTTCTTATAGTGTATAAAAGTCACTTTCTCAAGTTCAGGAGCTGCAACAATAGGCAGAGTTGCAGTTAAAATAAAAGCTGTTACTAAGATTACTAATAAAATTGCATACTTTTTCATATTTTATCTATTTATTTGAAGTTTTTAAATGTAACGCACCCCTAGGCTCTGTTGAAAAAGTCCCCTTAGTAAAGTTAATCTATAACCCGAAGCTGACTCCTTCAGGACAATACTAAGCAATCATGAAAACTAAAATGTTTTTAGGATCCTAAATCGAGAAAACCAATAGGTTTTCTAGAACCTGAAAAGCAATGCTTTTCATGTAATCCGAAGGATTTTTTTGATGTCAATTGCTTGGATAAAAAGCCCACTAGATATCTATAAAATATTAAAAAATAAAAAAAAGAAAAAATTTATATTCCGTATAATTTCTTTAGACCTGCGAGGTCGCCTGTATTAAGAGTTCTTTTCTTTATCTCGTTGTAATCTGAATAGCCGTACATTGTCTCTTGATTGCATACATAGTTGTATAAGTCACCTAAACCTATTGCATGCCCAAGTTCATGAGTTGCTATATTTTGCAAGTCCATTACTCCACTTGTAGCTGTTGCATCTCCCCAGTTCCAGTCAGTGTCAAATTCTATGTCAAATTCTACTATCAGCCTGTTCTTTGCTGTTCCGCCTATCCAGATACTTGTTACTGCTATAACACCTGCTTGCGGAAAATCTCCAAATGAAATTGCATTCACTCCATCTTGAGCTCCGTAGTTTGCAGAGTAGTTAACTGTATATGTGTTAAAAAGACTTGTTGCTGTATGAGAATCCCATTCTGTTGATGCAGAGCTTATTGCACTTGTAACAAAACTTTCACTTAAGCTTTGTGCATTTGTTGGATTTATTTGATAACCTACTGTACTCGGTAATTTAGCACCAAGTAGCTTGTAGCAAACATGTGCTTTTGATTCGCCCTTTGTCTCCATTGTTGTCTTTATCTTTCCGTTGTCTTTGTAATGTATAAAAGTCACTTTCTCAAGCTGAGGTGCAGCTACAACAGAACTAATTGCAGTTATTACTAAAGAAATCAATAAAATTGTTATCAATAATTTATATTTTGTCATGTTTCTTTTAAGATTTCAGGCTTTTTAAATCTTTCTATTTTGTTGAAACTACTAAGTAGTGATTTTATTATAACTTAAATGTCTTTTCCCTGCAATGTTTTTCTGCCATTGGCCTTTGCCCTTGCAATAGCCTCTTTTATTATCTGCTCTATTTTCTTGTCAAGTGCAGGAGAAACATCTTCTGAAATATTTATGTCTTTAGCAATTTTTCTTATGTTCTTCTTAACAACTAGATGCACCATGTATTGCTATAGAAAATAGAATTAATAAATTCTTCGATGATTATTAATAGTTAACAATAAACAATTGATATTGTTTACATTTCATAAAATCCATCAGGATTTTAGGATCCCAAAAATCTTTGATTTTTGCGATGTATTGGCTGTCAAGCCAATATTTTTATTACTTTATCGAATATTAAAAAATTCCTTAAATATCTAAAAATTAAAAAAATAAAAAATTTTAACGGCTTACTTTTTTCCAAGTATTCTGTACATCTTTGTGCTGCATGATGGGCATTTGCCTGTCATAGCCCTTCTTCCGCCTTTCATGCTTACTTCTTTGCTGTCTTTGATTTCTCTTTTCTTTTTACATTTAACACAGTATCCTTCAACCATTTTTGCCTCCTTTCACTGATTTACTTCTTTTTCTTTTTTGGTTTACATCCACAACTTCCACACATTCTTATCACCTTTTTATTAATTTTATATTCTCTAATATCTCTTCGTATTTTTAAAGGTTTCTCTTTTTAAAAAACTTCCACCTAAGTAGTTTAGTACTCCTTAAACAATATTTAAATATGTTAGATTATTATCATAAGAAGTAGGAAGCAATTTAAAATGCAAACTAAAAGAGGTATAAGTACATTAATCGCAACTGTTCTATTAATTCTTATTGCTGTTGTTGCTATAGGAATTATATGGGCAGCAATAATGCCTATGATAACAAATGCTTCAAGATTAAGCCAAGCATGCTCTCAAGTTTCAATAGTCATAAATGCACAAGCAGGATATACATGTTATGATCAATCAGCAAATGAGATTCTTATAATGATCTCTAGAGGTTCAACAGAAATTGAATTAGCT
>JACRHU010000067.1 GCA_016211995.1 Candidatus Pacearchaeota archaeon | reverse complement strand
CTGCTTTCCAATATAGATAAGCCCTTTATCACCAAACCTCTTTTTATCTGCCTCATCCCTTCCGATAATTATATCATATGGCATAGATATAATAGCTAATTTTTGTTTAAATATCTTATTAATTAAATAAACCCAGAATCCACAAAGTTTTTAAATGTAGATATTATGAATTTTTAATGGTTGAAGAACAAGCAGAGATTAAAAAGGAAATAACCGAGCCTAAAACAGGCGGCATAAGAAATTTTTGGATGATTTCTACAGTTGTACTAGCTGTATTACTCTTAGTATTGATATTTTTTCAAGTAAGAACAACAGGCTTCGCTGTTGCTGGTGGAATAAGCAAAGATGCTGCTGGAAATAAAGTAGCAGACTTTTTTAAGACATACCAAGGCGTAGATGTAACAATTTCTTCTGTTAAAGAAGAATCTGGAATGTATGCTGTTTCTATTGATGCTGATGGAAGAAAGGGTGTAATTTATGTTTCAAAAGATGGAGCAATGATTGGTTCTATGTCAAATCTGGCTCAACTTGAACAAGAATCAGGACAAGAAACACAGACTCAGGAAATTCCAAAAACAGACAAGCCAACTGTTGAACTTTATGTAATGTCCTTCTGTCCTTATGGAATACAAGCAGAAAATGCAATGAAGCCTGTTTATGATTTATTAAAAGGAAAAGCTGATTTTAAAATAAGATTTATAGCTAATGTTGGTGGAACAACAGTAGATTCAGTGCAATCCTTACATGGAGCAAATGAGGCTAAAGAAGATTTAAGGCAGCTTTGTATAGCAAAGAATTATCCAACTCTATTTTGGAGTTATGTCTCAGAAATTGACTCTAAATGTTCTTTGTCTGATGTTGAAACTTGCTGGAAAACAGCTGCATTAAAATTTGATATAGATACTGCAAAAATTGAAAAATGCGCTTACAGCGATGAAGGCATAAACTTGCTTAAAGCAGACGGCGTATTGACAGACAAATATGGCGTTAGCGGCTCACCAACCTTAATGATAAATGGAGTTAAATATAATGGTGGGAGAGGCGCAGAAGAATATAAGCAAGCAATATGCGATGCATTTAACACAGCACCTTCAGAATGTTCTCAGGTATTAAGTTCTACAACAACCACAGCATCAGGCAATTGTTAATTTTTTTATTTAAAGCAAATCAGCCTTAGTAATTATTCCAATAATTTTTCCTTTTTCTGAGATAAGAACAGGCTTATTTTTTAATAAAGGAACAATTGATTTTACACTGGTTTCTTTATTTACAATTGGAAAAGGATCTTCCATTATTTCTTTTACATGCATCTTGAAAAGTTTTTCTTTTTCAATGCCAGAATCAATTGAATCAAGTATTGTTCCCTCTCCGATACTCCCAACAGCATGATGGCCATCAAATACAGGCAATTGGGAAATTTCATGGCTCCGCATTAATTTCGCAGCCTTTTCAACTGTGTTATTTTTATCTACACTTATGACGTGCTTTTTCATTATCTCGCTGCACTTTTGCTCTTTTTTCTCTTCCAGCCTGTTGAGAGTTTCAAATATCTTTCTGACTTTATCATAGGAGGGCTCTATTTTTCCAGATTCAAGCTTAGCTATGAGTGATTGAGAAACACCTGCCTGATATGCAAGCTCTGACTGTTTTAATCCTAATTTTATTCTTTTCTGCTTTATCTCATGTATATCGGGAAACATCCAATACTAAAAGATCAAGCATTTAAAAATATTCCTATTGGAATATTTTTTTCAAAAGGGTTTTTAAAACCCTTTTTGTAATATTATAAGCAAACGCATGACTGTTTGCCATCTGGTAATCCATTAACATTATCGGAAGTTAGGCACTAGTCATCCAGTTGATGTATACTATAAAAATGACAGAAAAAACAATTATTTCAAGCGAATCTGTAACAGAAGGGCATCCTGATAAAATTTGCGATCAAGTCTCAGACGCTCTTTTAGATGAAGCATTGAGACAGGATAATATGAGTAGAGTTGCCTTAGAATCAGGAACAAAAAACGGAGGAATAATGGTTTTTGGTGAAATGACAACAAAAGCTTATGTTGATGTTCCAGGAATAGTAAGAAGAGTTCTAAAAAATATAGGCTATACAAAAGCAGAATATGGAATAGAATGGGAAACTTGTTCTGTTTGGGTTCAAATAACAGAGCAGAGTCCTGATATCTCTCAAGGAGTTACAGAAGGACAAGGACTGCATAAAGAGTTGGGTGCTGGGGATCAAGGAATGATGTATGGATATGCTTGCAATGAAACTCCAGAATTAATGCCTTTACCAATAATTTTAGCACATAAATTAACTAAGAGATTATCAGAAGTTAGAAAATCTAATGGATTGACTTTTTTAAGGCCTGATGGAAAATCGCAAGTTTCAGTTGAATACATTGATGGAAAACCAAAAAGAGTAGATACTGTTGTTGTTTCAGCGCAGCATGATGATAATATTGAATATGAAAAATTAAAACATGGAATTATAGAGCATATAATAAAGCCAGTCTGTAGTCACTGGATGGATGATAAAACAAAAATACATGTTAATCCAACAGGCGCTTTTGTTAGAGGAGGTCCTTATGCAGACTCAGGGGTAACAGGAAGAAAAATAATAGTTGATACTTATGGTGGCATTGGAAGACATGGCGGAGGATGTTTTAGTGGAAAAGATCCAACAAAAGTTGACAGAAGCGCAGCTTATGCTGTGAGATATGCAGCCAAGAATATTGTAGCTGCCGGATTAGCTGATAAATGTGAAATTCAGGTTGCATATGCTATCGGAGTTGCAGAGCCTGTTTCTATAAATATTGACTGCTTTGGAACAAACAAAGTTTCTATCGAAAAAATTACAGAATTAGTAAGAAAGCACTTTCCTTTAAAGCCAGCTGATATTTTGCATCAACTGAATTTAAGAAGGCCCATATACCTTAAGACAGCAGCTTATGGACACTTCGGAAGAAATGATCCTGACTTTACCTGGGAAAAAACAGACAAGGCAGAAATTCTGAAAAAAGAAGCAGGAATTTAATTTTTAAATTGGGCAAGTTAGGTTATACTAAGTTTCTTTCATTTCTAAAACTTTAATCGAAAGGTATATATATATAATTTCTTTCTAAACAGATGGCAAAGGGGTTAGTTACAATAGCTATTTTGGCTATTATTTTTGGTGCTATAAATGGAATTTTTTATTTATTAAATATTTTCTCCGAAATAATCATGGGCATATTTGCTTATAACACAATATTAATATTTCTAGTCTATTTTTTTCTTTTTATCTCAGCAATAGGTGTTCTTAAGTTTAAAAATTGGGCAAGAGTAACTTTAATTGTTGTTTCGGCTATAAATCTTATTAGGGTTTTAATTTATAGTTATTACTCTATTCAGGGAGGATTTCCTGTCCTAAAAACTGGGGCCGATATATTATTACTTGTTAAGCCATTGGGCATGATTATACTAATCCCTTTCTATCTTATAACACTCTGGTTTTTCAGTAGAAGCAGTATAAAAGAGCAATTTATAAAATGAAGAAAAAAGAGATAGAAGAGTTGAGCAATAAAAATATTGAAGTAACCAAAAAAAGCTTTAAAATAATATTAATTACTTTGGCAATCATCTTTATTTTTATTTTGATTGTAATCCCTATACTAAAAATATATGGGGGGGTTAAAAAAATAGCAGAATCAGATACTAATTATTTGACAGCACCATTTAATTATTATCCATTTAGTTACAATAATCTTTTAGTAGAATATCCTTCCTTTTTCAAAATTACTCAAGATCCACTAGTAAAAGATGCTATAATCTATGCTAGGGGGGAGCCTTATTGTACTCTTTATATTGATAAACCAGGTAATCGTGAGCAAGCTTTATCTTTTGTTCTTTGGGAGAGAGAAATATACTCAAATAGGCCGTGGATTAATGACACAAATTTTTATGAAGTTAGAAATATTAGTTCAGATAAAATAGTAGCAATTGATAAATCCTTTACACTAGCAAAAAGTATAAAGATGATGGTTGCCTGTAAAAATAATCAAGGAGAAGAGGCCTTTAGCATATATCTTGGCTGTTCAAGGTGTGCTACATCAAACAAAAAAAGAATTGAGACATGCAACCAAATAAATAAAAATCAAGATACTATGTTTGAATATATAATAAATTCAGCGAGGTGCAAATGAGTGAAGGTAGCAGGGCTGGTTTCGTCTTTGCTTTGATAGGAAGTATAATTGGGTTACTTATCTCTCTAATTTTATTAATTTTTGCTTGGATAACTAAATCTATAGGTCCTGGTCCAAAATTATATGAAGCTATGACTAGTTCATATAAAACTAATTTGATTTTTTTATCTATTTTTGGGGCATGGTATTTAATAACTTCTATTTTAGTTATAATCGCTGCATTTTGGATGCGTTCTGCTGAAAAATGTAGAAAAGGGGGAATAATTGCACTAATTTTTGGCCTATTTGGTGGTGGGACAATTGTAGGTGCAATAGGTGGTATTTTAGGAATCATTGAATCCGGCAATAAATAATCAAAATAAAAATAGTACAAGTGAAAGGAGGTTAAAAAATGGAAAAATCAAATCTATGGACGATTGTTGTCATAACTATTGTTGTTGCAGTTGTTGCTTCTTTGGCTACTTTATCTTTAACAGGGAATATAGTAAAGGTTGCTACAAGCAAATTTGGTCCACCAGTTTATAATACTAGTGAGATTGATGCAAAATTTGCTTCTTTAAAAGGATCTTGTCAATATATTCATTATAAAGATTCAATTTATTCAGGATATAATCTTGATAATATGACTATAATAGATGTTTGTCAAAAAATTTTAGGCGGATTTGTTCCTAAAATAATTGTTGAAACAGAATCAAAATACCTGTATAACCGACAAAATTGTTCGCCAAGTTATTCGATTTATGGTAAAACTGCTGACAGTTTAATTAGTTATAAAACAGAATTGGCTGGCGTAAAACTTGGGCAATCAACTTCAAATGCCTGTGATAATGCAGTATTCCCAGATGGTTCAAATAATGGAAATTATTCCACTCAAACTTATAGACTTTATTCAGGGGTCTTATGTTGTAAGAACTAAATATATTTTATCTTTCTCTTTCTTTTTTTATTTTTTAAAATTATCTTTCTAGAAAAATTAATCAGTTACTCTATAAACTCCTTTAATTTGAAGTAGTCTTTCTTTAATTAATTGCCCTGTATACTCTGTATCTGAATATATCTGTGTTAAAGCTTTTTTTGGTGTTGTATCTTTTAATCGCCTTGAGGGCATATCCCTTATATTCAGTTTATGATAAGCAAATACTCCAGAAATTTTCTGAAACATTCCTGGTTTGTCATCATGTGTAACTCTGCATATATTTCTAAATTCTGAAGGATTTGTTACATCTAAATCATCAATATTAACTCCATCTTCTATCTGTCCTGAATTTAAATAGTTAACAGTTTTTTTTGCAATTTCTAAAGAAGTTGCATTCTGAGCTTCTTTTGAAGATGCTCCAAGATGAGAAGTTAAAACAACATTATCAAGTTCTGTAAGGGGGTTTTTCCACTCTTCTCCTTCTTTACCCTCTCTTTCAAAAACATCTAATGCAGCCCCGGCAATATTTTTTTCTTTAAGTGCATTGTATAATGCAATCTCATCAACACTTGTACCTCTTGAAGTATTTATAAGATAGGCATTAGGTTTCATTAAATTAAGCTGTTCTTCGCCAATTATTTGTTTTTCTCCAGGTGTATGTATTGTCACAAAATCAGCTTTTTGAAGTAGTTCTTCAAGTGAAACATACTCAATATCACCATTTTCAGGAGCAATATCATTTCCAAGAATTTTCATGTTAAAACCATATTGAGCAATCTGTGCAACTCTTTTTCCAATTCTTCCACAACCAATAATTCCTAAAGTTTTTCCACGCAACTCTGTTCCTTCATACTGCTTTTTAACCCATTTACTTTTTCTAAGATTCTCGTAAGCTTGAGGGATGTTTCTTGCCACAGCAAGCATCAAACCAATTGTAAGCTCTGCAGTCGCGTTTGTATTTCCATGTGGAGCAATTATAACTGGAATTCCATATTCTGCAGCTTTTACAGCATCAACACTATCATAACCAACTCCTGCTCTTCCTATAACTTTTAATAAACCTTCTGCACCAGCCTTTATTATCTCAGAACTAACTTTTGTGGCGCTCCTAACAATAATTCCATCATATTTGCTTATTGTATTTTCTAATTCTTCTGGAGAAAGTTTAAGATTAACCGGGTTTATTCCACGTTCTAGTAAATAACTTGTTCCTGATTTGTCCAATCCATCATTTATTAGAATAGCGTATCTAGTTTCCATGAGAAAAAATTAACCTAAAGCCATATAAAAACATTATTATAGTTTAAAGCATATAATAAATCAATCATGGGTTATGGGATATAGATTGGCTTGACAGCCAATACAAATGTAGGTAATGTCAATTACCTATTGATAAACTTACTGATTACTATGTAGATATACTTCTAACTAAATAAATAAAAAAAGAAAAATAAATTATGTGGGCTTAGAAGTTTTCGTCTTCACTTTCTTCGAAATCTTCGTCTTCTGACTCAAGATCTTCTTCAACTTCATCCATTTTTTTTGTTTCCTCTTTTTTAGGTTTAGATTTTTTTTCTTCTTTTTCTACATTCTTTCCTTCACTTTTTCCTATGACTTCTAGTTTTCCAAATTTGCCTGTTGTTACTTGCACTTCACCCTGGAATTCTTTTACAAATCCATTTGTTATCTTTATCTTATCTCCAACATTGACTCTGTCAATGTCTTGATTCCATAGACTCAATTTTACACTGCCGCTTTCATCAACTACTGTTGCTGTTGCTACACTTATATCCCTTCCGAATTTGTTGAATGTCCTCGTCTCTGATTTGTCTGTTACATTTCCTTCGAATTCGACACTTGATTGTCCCACTTTCAATTCTGAAATCTTCATTTTTGTTTTTTCCTCCATATTTTTAAATAAATAAATTCTTTAGGCAAGAAAAATATGCTTTATAAACCTATGCTTCACCTCTTTTATCAAATCTTTTATCGACGTAAATAAGCAATTTCCTCTTCCTCAAGCTTTAATTGTTCTTGAACCTTCTCATTATCTTTAATAATCATCTCTATTATTGGGAACTCTTTCATTGTTTGTTTTATTGAATTATGCGTTACTCTTGCAATTTTTTGGGAGATACTTTTCTTTTTTGCTTGTTTTTGATTATTTAACCAGATACTAAGCTTTCTCGATGGCCTCTTATAGGTTGTAAAATCCTTTTTAATATTCCCCTTTGCAGCAGATATTCCTGCTGATAGAAGTAGATTTTCATAGACAAGAAATCTCCAATATTGCTGCTTTATTATTCTTTTTCTAAATATATCTGCTAAACTTAATGCATTATAAGCTCTTACAAGATCTTCTCCTTTGTATTCAATAGGAAGATTTTCATCAATCCACAGAAAAACATCATTAATTTCCATATTTAAAGAATCAAAAATATTTATCAATACAGAATTTATTTTTCCTGTCTTGAAAATAATTCTTAAAACATTGAATATAGTCTCTTCTTTATCTCTCTCATTTAAGCTTTCAGTATCTTTTTTATTAATTGTTTTTTCTGTTGCTAGAACTTGTAAATCATTTATTGCTGCTCTTGCATCTCCACGAGCTTTTATAGCTATATTTTTTAAGACATCTCTCTCAGCGATAATATTCTCCCCCTCGCTTATCTTTTCTAGGATATTTGTAACATTTTCATAATGCAGATCTTTAAGTTGAATAACCTCACATCTGCTTCTTAATGAATTTAATTTTTGTTGCCAGATATCATTTGCAGTTAATATAATCGGGAATCTTGTTTCTTCAATAAGTTGCATTAATGTCTGCACACCGCCTCTGTCTTTATCTCCAGAAAGTCCATCAATCTCATCAACAAGCAGAATTTTTGATTTAGCAAAAAAGCTTTTTTGTTCAGCTGCCTGCTTGAGTCTCTCATTTAATACTTCTTTATTTCTAAAATCGCTAGCATTAAGCTCAAAAATCTCAAATCCAAGGTCTTTTGCCAAACATAAAGCAAGACATGTTTTTCCGCCCCCAGGAGGGCCAGCAAGTAAAGCCGCTTTTTTCCCCCGTCTGAAGTCAATCACAAATTTTTTAAGCTTTGCAGTAGCTTCTTCTTGTCCTTCTATGTCTTTCAAAGAACACGGTCTGTATTTTTCAGCAAGTACCATTTTAACAGAGAGCCTCTAACCTTCCTTTAAGCGCAACAGGTTGCATTGCAGTTATTTCATCTCTATAATCCATTTCAGGAATATCATTAAGCAAAAATATTTTTTTATCCAAGTAATATGCAATCCCCATTTCAATTAGAGTATTTCCACCAATATAATTTGGAATACCCTTTTTTCCTTCATTAATTACGAGAATAGCATCACTTTTTTTAATTTCCTCAAAGTATTCTTTCATAAATCCTAGCTTATTCTCAACCGATTCGCTATGCATTCTTTCTTCAGATTCCATCTCTGCATATTCTTTAGTAAGCCGTGGAAGAACAACATTATGCCCCATACACAGAAGTTTTTTTTCCAATTCGAGCATTTTCCTCGAACAAGTCATACTCGCGCAAATTGCGATTCTCATTT
>JACRHU010000011.1 GCA_016211995.1 Candidatus Pacearchaeota archaeon | reverse complement strand
TCAGAAATATTTTCTCGCAGAAAATCAAATAGTTTAAAATAATTTGACATATCTTTTGTTATAATCGCATTATCTCCGCAAAGCAGAACAGAATCAAATTTTTGTTTTTCAGATTCTTCTTTTAGCTTCAGCGACATAACTTTTGATCCATATCTTTCTAGAGAATAATGCAAATCAGCAAGTATTAATGATTTCATGCTGAGCTTTTAATAGCTCAGATATTAAAAATATTTCTATTATCAAAAAAACGAGTGCCACCACACTCTATTAGGAGTGTGGTTTGTAACAGCACTCGTTTTTAGGATGCTAAAAACAGCAAAGCTGTTTTTTTCATAAATAATATATTTTAGAATTATTTTGTAACAATTCTTATTATGTCTTTATCTTGCAAAACATAATCTTTAGCCAGTCTTTTTCTGCTTCTAGCATCTATCGCAGCAATAAAATTATTTCCAATATGTGTATGAACAGCATATGCTAAGTCAAGTGCAGTAGAACCTTGTGGCACAAGAAAGGCATCTGGAAGAACATTTCCAGCGCTATCTGAAATATGTGATTCGCTTTCAACTGGATAAACTACAATATGTTTTAGAAAGTTAAAAACAGCTTCATTTAAACATTTTTGGACTCCTGTATCTTTGTTTTTTGATAAATAAGAGGAAATAAATGAAAGTCCTTTTTTTTGCTGTTCTGTTAAAGAGCTACTTAAAATTTCAAAATCAGAGGAGCCAGAAACATATTCTATTAATTTATCACGAGACGCTTCTCGCAGTGCAAGCTCGCATTCTGCACTGCATTTTATTATTAACAGCTCAGGAAATTCTTCTTTCAATTTTTCAAGATTTTTGTCAGCTTGCGGTGTGTCAGCTTTATTTGCTGCTATAATTATGGGCTTGCTTAATTCTCTTAGAATTTTAACAAATTCCATAAGATCCTCAGAGCTCCATTCAGCAATTTTCTCGCTTAAACCTATTTTTTTAATTGCTTTTTTAATCATTTCTTCACTTATTTTTAATCCAGATAGTTTTTTTGCAAGTTCTTCACTTATTTTTAATCCAGACATCTGAATTTTTCTTGACATAACAGTCCAGTCTGAAGTAATTATAGAATGCATCCACATGTCAAGCTCGTCTTGTAAAAATCTTACATCATTACAAGGATCATAATTTTCTGTTGCTTTACCTTCTGCATCTGTTCTGCCTGACAAGTCAAGAACATGAATTAAAACATCTGCTTGCCTTAAATCATCTAAAAACTGATTTCCGCGACCTTTTCCTTTATGTGCTCCTGGAACAAGGCCTGCAACATCAATCATCTTCACTGGAACAAATCTTTTTCCATCAACGCAATAGCCATGATTTGGTTTGCATTTTTTTCTAAACTCTGTTTCAGGACATTCTGTTTCAACAAATCCCACACCTTCATTCTTATCAAGTGTTGTAAATGGATAAGGCGCTATAGCTACATCTGCAAGAGTTATTGCCTTAAAAAAAGTTGATTTACCAGTATTTGCTTTACCGACCAACCCAATTAACATATGTATTGTGAATTCACAAAATTATTAAACCTTTCCATATTGCCTTAGCCATGCAGAGAGTAGTCACTATTGGAGGAGGTACAGGACATTTTGCTGTTCTTGAAGGTTTGAAAAATAGAGCAGAGCTAACAGCAATAGTCACTTCTTTTGATTCTGGCGGTTCTTCTGGCAAACTTCGAGAAGAATTCGGCACACTGCCATTTGGAGATTTAAGAAGATGCTTAGTTGCATTATCAGATAGCGAACAATTAATGCGAGACTTGTTTGAATATCGTTATAGTGAAAATGGCTCTCTACAGAATCATGTTTTTGGAAATATCTTTATGCTTACTCTTGTAAAAGTTACAGGAAGTTATGAGAGTGCAATTGAAGAGTTAGGCAAGATACTAGCAATAAAGGGTAAAGTTTTGCCTTGTACATTAGAAGACAAAATTAATTTATGTGCCGAGCTGGATAATGGAAAAATAGTAAAAGGAGAGGATAAAGTTGGGCAATATAAGCTGCATTATAATCTTGAGATAAAGAGAGTATTTCTTGAACCTCAGCCAGATGCTTATAAAAAAGCAGTAAAAGAAATTCAAGAAGCAGATAAAATTGTTATTGGCCCAGGAAGTCTTTATACGAGCATTATTCCAAATCTTCTTGTCAGGGGAATTCCAGAAGCAATCAAGCAATCTCAAGGAAAAAAGATTTATGTTGTGAATATTATGACAGAACATGGCGAGACTGATAATTTCACAGCTTCAAAATATGTTTCTGAAATCAGCAAGTACTTGGGAGATGGTTTGCATTATGTTATTGTTAATACAGAAATAGCTCCTGAAGATTTAAAAAAATTATATGAAGAGGAATATAAATACCAAGTAGAAGCAGATATTGAAAATTTAAAATCTGCGAATTACGAAGTTGTAATAGGAGATTTTTTAAGACACAGCAACCTTCTCAGGCATGACAAAGACAAGCTTGCAAAAGCAATTTTAGATATCTAGCAAGATTATTACAATCAAAAAAACCATTTAATTGATTAGTGGTTTACATAAAAAGCTATGCTTTT
>JACRHU010000068.1 GCA_016211995.1 Candidatus Pacearchaeota archaeon | reverse complement strand
TTTGTATTGTTGTTTCCATAGGTACTATATAACCCGCTATAGTATTTAAAGCTTTCTATTCCCTATTTTTATATTTTTAATCATATAGTTCCTTTCAAGTTTGTATCCTAATTTTCTGGAACAGAAAACTATTTAATCAATTTAAAAAAATTACTTTAATTCTTTTGAAACATAAGGCTCATTCAATTTATAGCCCAATTTATAAAAATATTGTCTTGCTCCAATTCCAGCAATAACTTGCAGTTTTTTAACGCCGCAATTTTTCGCGATTTTCTCTGCTTCTTGCATTAGCTGTTTGCCTAATCCTGTATGCTGAATCTGGCCTTTTTCTCCTAAAGAAAGACTTTTTCCATAAACATGCAATTCCCGAATAATTGCTTGCTTATTTTTTATTCTTAATCTGCATAATGCGAAGAGGAAATTTTGCTTATTGATGACTGATAAAAAATATTCTTTGCCATTTGAAGCTTGATACGACATTATTTTTAATTTTAAATGCTTATCAATTTTCTTGCCTTCTCGAATCATTATTCCTATCTCTCTCGAACGAATTTCATTTAATTTTATACCCTTCTCCCTTATCTCTTTTTCAATAAGCTTTCTTAAATCAATTCTTAATGTGCCTGCTATAAGATATTGTGGTGGAATTTCCCGCATAATTCTCATAACTCTGCAATACTCTGGCACAAGTCGCAACATCTTGATTATTAGGTCTATAAGCTGTTGCTCTGTGTATGGCTTATATTTACCTTGTTCGTATAGCTTTTCAAGATTGCTGCCTTTTATAACCTGACATGGATAAATCTTTAATTGATCTGGCTTGAAACTTTCATTTGCAAATAATTCTTTGAACATTTGCAAGTCTTTTTTTGGATTGCTGCCTGGAAGCCCAGGCATGATATGATAGCCTATTTTGAATCCATTATCTCTAAGAAGTTTGGTTGCTTTAATCACATCTTTGACTGTATGCCCGCGATTAACAATTTTGTAAATCTTATCATCAATTGCTTGAACTCCAAGTTCAACTCTTGTTGCTCCGAATTTCAGCATGCGTTGAATTTCTTTTTCTCCACAGACATCTGGACGTGTTTCAATGCATAGCGCAATGCATCTGTGCATCGCAGATTCATTTATTTTTTTTGCTTGTTCTAGTGTTCTGCTTGTTTTATTATTTAATGCGTCATAGCATCTTTTAATAAAATTTTCTTGATAGGATTTTGGATATTCAAGAAAAGTTCCACCCATAACAATAAGTTCTATTTTTGATGTTGGATGCTTCATAACTTGAAATGCTTTAAGTCTTGTTCTAACTTGTTTGTAGGGGTCATAGTCAAGCATTCTTGCACGTAGAACTGCTGGACTTTCAGGAGTATAAGACTGAGGAACATTTAAAGAAGGACAGTAAAGACATGCGCCATGCTTGCATTGCCTTGGCTTTAGCATTACTGCAATTGGTGTGACTCCTGAAATTGTTTTGGTTGGTTTGCGAAATGCTGGATTTTTGAGGTGCACCATTTTGATAAGAAGAAGTTTATGTTTTTAAATAATCCTTAAAGAAACATACAGATTACCTTTTTCCTTTGTTTTCATGTCAGGAAGACCTTCTCCTTTAAGCCTTAATTTCCTACCTTCTTTGAAGTTTTTTGGAATTTTGACTTCACGAGTTTTATTCTCTAAGGTTTTAACTTTAAATTCACCTTTTTTCAAATCATCTTTAGTTAAAATCTGTTCTAGATAAATATCATTACCCTCTCTTGTGAATCTCGGATGCAGTTTGGTTCTTATTTCAAGATATAAGTCTTCTGAACCAAAAGTTGTTTTAGATCCTGCTCTGGCTAATCTTAAAACCTGACCTTCTCTTATTCCAGCAGGAATTTTTACTTCAACACCTTGTTCTTTCTCTATCAAAAATCCAAAGGCAGAAGGTTCAAATGTTTTGTATCTTAAACTTATTGCTGTTCCCTTAGCAACATCCTCAAGGTCTATCGGAATAATATATTTTACTTTTGCAACAGAACCCCGCCTTATGAATGGGTTCCTAAAGAAAAAGTCCATTATTTCTCTTAGCTGGCTTCCATCAAATTCATTAAAAACATCTCTTGTATCAAAACCTCTAAAAATTTCTTCTTCATTTACTCTTTCCCTGAATGTTTGTGCTCCAAACTGGTCATATTTTGCTTTCTTTTCTTTATCACTTAAAACAGCATAAGCCTCACTTATCTCTTTGAATTTTTCTTCTGCCTCTTTTTTCTTTTTTTCTTCCTTTTCCATGTCTGGGTGATACTGTTTTGCAAGCTTTCTGTAAGCTGCTTTAATCTCTTCTGGAGAAGCGTTCTTTCCTACACCAAGCACTTCATAATATTCTTTTGCCATTTTCTACTTATTCTTTATTCTGCATTAAGGCTTTACACATAAATAAGTATATCATGAAAATCATAGATTTTCAGGATCCTAAAATCCTATAGATTTTTTGAAATTCATATTGTTCTAAAGCTAAGTATGTGCAAAGCTCTGCATTAAAACAAATATTTAAATGCTTCTCTTATATATTAATTTTATGGAATCAAAAGAAGAGGAGCAGCAAAAAGTGTGGCAGAGTATTGCAGCAAGCTGGCATAGTTTCAGGCAAAAACCAAATCCTAAAATAGGTTTATTAATCAAGAATTTGGCTTCAAAATGGAAGCCAGGCAAAATTCTTGACATTGGATGCGGAAATTGTCGCAATCTTCTGCCATTTTCTTTTAATTATTTTGATTGCTATGGAATAGATTTTTCTTCTAATATGCTAAAATATGCTCAGGAATTTATTAAAAAACATAGAATGAATGTCAATTTACAGCAGGCGAGTGCAACAAAACTTCCTTTTGCAACAAATTCTTTTCCGTATATTCTATCAATTTCAATGTTGCATCATTTAAATGCTGAAGAAAGGCATAAAGCATTAAAGGAAATTAAAAGAGTATTGAAGCCTCGCGGAAAAGTTCTTTTTACTGTATGGAATAAACTCCAATGGAGATTTTTATTCAAATCTAGTGATATTTTAATTCCATGGCATGTTAAGGGTATGCGGTATGATAGATACTATCACTTGCTTACTTATTGGGAATTCAAAAAATTGATTGAAGAGCATGGTTTTAAAATTCTAGAAAAAAATATGTTTGGAAGTAATTTGACTTTTATTTGCCAAGGCTAATAAGAGAAAAATAACCTTTTTTAAGCATTTTAAAAATTACATGATAATTAAACAATCTTTTTGAGATATTTTTGTAATAATCCTCACCTGTAAGCATATCCCATAATATGTCATTTAGGGGTGCACTATCTTCAAGCTGCTCTTTTAATGCTAATTCTCCTAAGATTTCTGATAAGAGATTATTTTCAGAAATTACTTTGTTAGCAGCAAATAAAATTCTCCCATAATAATTGTCTAATATTAATCGGTTAGTCGTTTTTGAAAATCCTTCTTTAAATGCTTTTTTTGAGAATCCCTTATCAACAATTATTTTTGCAGCTGCTTCTGCAGTTATAAATGCAGATTCCAAGCCGTTTTTGAATAATCTTGAGCAATTAGCATCTCCTATTGCAACAAGTCTATCTGTAAATGCATTTTTTGCATGGCTAATGGGGACAAGCGGTTTACAAAAACAATAATTTCTAACATCAGAAAAATTCCACCCTGGTGGGAATCTTCTTTTTACTTTTGGATGTCCTAAAAACTTAAGCATTGTATCCCTTGTAATATTCTCCCCAATAAGGCTGACTGTAAGATATCCTTTTTTTGGAATTATTGCAGCAAAATACAGATTTTTAAGGCCAATATTGTAAGTATAAATGTAGTCATTAAATCTGAAGGATATTTCTTCTTCAGGAAGAGGAATTTCTACCTGCATTGTGCTGAAGGATTCTGGTTTTTTATATCCAAAACCGAGCTCTTCTAGTCTATCTGGAAGATTTGAATTTAAACCACAGGCAACAACAATTGCATCGACATCTATCTTTGTTGATGTTGCAGATGTTTCTAACTCCACCTTATTTTCTAAAAATTTAATATCTTTAACATACTCTTGAACCCTGTTTACAAAGGGGAAAACTAAATTCAAGAGGAATTCATCAAATCCTATTATACTCTCGAGTGCTGAACCGCGAGGACCTCTACCTCTAAATACAGTAGCAATATTTTCTTTTGTCTTTTTCTCTAGATGCAAGCTTACGCCTTTTGTTTCAAGCAAATAACCGCGTATATAACGCTGCACAACATTTTCTGGCAGGTTAATGTCTGCATTCTCCATTTTTCTGATTAGATTTGATGAGATAATGCCTGCACACATATTGCATCCAGTTGCTCCTCTTTCATGGAACTTTTTTCTATCAATAAGAATTATTTCAGCATCAATTCCTTTTTCTTTGGCATATTTATTAAAAAAGTAAGAAAAGAATGTTCCTGCAGGGCCTGCCCCTACAACTCCAATTCTTGAACCATTTTTTAGTTTATAGTTATCTTCCATAGCAAAAAGTTACTAAAAAGGAGATTTTATACTTTTCTATTTAATTTCATACTTGAAAAACATTTTGGAAAGTAAAGCATCAATATTTTGTCCTTTTAATATAGCCTTTCTCACTTCTTCATAACTTTCATCATCTAAAAGTGTTCCAATAAGCCCTTTTTCATCTGAACTATATACTCCTCTGCCTTTTATGACAAAATGCTTTGTTTTATAAGTAAAATCATGTTCTTCCACTGGCCCTGCTTTATAGTCTCCACTTTCTATTTCATAGATATCCCTTACCTTACCCCGACTGAAAAGTTTCACCATTCTACACCTTCTTTACAAAATCTAAAATACTTGAAACTTGTGAGAATAAAAAGTTGCCGTTCTGGGCATCAACATGGAGTCTCAGCATCTTTAATCCTGAAAGCATGCATGTCAAATTCCACTTCAAAACATCATCATGTATCTGCAGAACAGCAATAATCTTGTTTATTTTCTGATTTATCTGTTTCAATTCAATCTCATTTTCAACAACATCTTTTAAATTGTGTAAATCAATCTTCAGCTCCTTAGGAAGTTTAATTTCAGGAAGATCTTTTTCTACTTTATCTTCCTCTTTTACTTTAACTGATTCTTTTCCATCAAAATTTAAATGAAATGTAAAAAGTTTGTCATTTGTTGCAAAATCTACTTGCTGATTAACAGTTTTTGATTCAAAATCAAAAACAAAAAAGCCTGCAACAAGCTCTGCTTTTTTATTCTCTTTTTCAAATTTCTTGAATTCATGACTTTTTTGCAGCTCTTCAAGCACTTCAGAAAATTTTAGTTTTTTCATTTTTATTTATTAAGGTAGTGTGCGATTGACCGCACACCATTTCATAAAATCCATCAGGATTTTAGGATCCGGAAAATCATTGATTTTCCTGATGTCCGAGCTGGTCAGGGCTCGGGAATTTATTGATTTTTTATTATTAACTTCGCTCAAAAATTTCTTTTTTTATTTTTTCTATAAATGCTTCTGCTTTGACTCCGAACTCTGGCTTTTTTCCTCTTGGGCGGACTGCCAAGGTTTTGTTTTTCTCTTCTTTGTCTCCTATAACAATTGAGTAAGGAGCTTTTATCATTTCTACATCTCTTACTTTTGTGTCAACTGTAACGTCTCTGAAATCTGCATCAATTCTAAGCTCTGGAATTTTTTCTGCGATGTTTTTGATAAATTCTTTGCATGCTTTTACATTCCTGTCTGTAAATGAAAGAACTCGAACTTGGAATGGAGAAAGCCAAGTTGGAAGATTTCCATTTAAATGCTCAAGCAAGACTCCAATAAATCTTTCAAGGCTTCCTAAAATAGCTCTATGCACCATCACAGGACGTTTTTGTTTGTTATCCTCTGTTGTATACTCAAGCTCGAATCTTTCTGGCATTGCAAAATCTAATTGTATTGTTCCACATTGCCAGCTTCTTCCTAATGAGTCTTTAATATGAAAATCTATTTTAGGACCATAGAAAGC
The DNA here is from genome assembly GCA_016211995.1 of Candidatus Pacearchaeota archaeon. Lineage (GTDB taxonomy): Archaea > Nanobdellota > Nanobdellia > Pacearchaeales > DTIR01 > JACRHU01. Next base: position 3,753 of record JACRHU010000068.1, on the reverse strand, counting down.
ACCTTCACCTTTATTCAGTTTGTAATTAATTTTTTTCTTTTTTAAGACTTCTTGCAAAACTTTTTCTGCTTTATCCCACATAATATCGCTTCCAATTCTTTTTGCTGGTTTTGTCGATAACTCTATATTGTATGCAAAATTAAATTTTTTATATATCTTCACTGTTAAATCTATAATTTCTGATATCTCTGATTCAAGCTGTTCCTCTGTACAATAGATATGTGCATCATCTTGTATGAATTTTATAACTCTGAACAAGCCTGCAAGTACTCCGCTTAATTCTTGTCTATGTACTACTCCAAGTTCTGCTACACGCAATGGCAATTCTCTATAAGATTTGGGTTTTGTTTTATAGACAAGAATGCCTCCGGGGCAGTTCATTGGTTTTACTGCAAAATCTCTGCCCTCATATTTTGTCATGAAAATATTTTCTCTATATTTTTCCCAATGGCCAGAGATAAGCCATAATTTTTTGTCAAGTATGAATGGAGTAGAAACTTCTTGATAGCCTGCTTTTTTGTGTTCCTCTCTCCAGTATTTTATTAGTTCATTGTATATGATTAAGCCATTATTATGCCAAAAAACCATTCCAGGTGCTGTTTCATTGAATGAGAATAAATCTAATCTTTGTCCTAAAATTCTGTGATCATTTTCTTTAAGTTTTTCCCTATCAAGCTTTGTCTTTGAAATTTCTTTAAGAAGCACTTTTCTTTCATTTTCAGTCAAATCTCTTTCTACTACTCTAATTTCCTGAGCTTTTGATTTTCCTTCTTTTAATTTTACTTCTGTACCTGCTTCCAATCTGATTTCTCTGCTTAACTCTGCTAAAGGATGGCCCTTGCACTTCAACTCTAACTCTTTGTAATATCCAAAAGGAGCTCTTGTAACTGTATAACTCTTATCTTGCTTTAATTTTTTTTCAGCTTCTTTAAAAACTTCTTGTGCAAATACAGGACTTGATAAGTTTGCTGACAAATGTGCATAAGGATAAAGAACAATGTTTTTTGCTTTAACTTGAGATGCAATATCTTTTATGTTTCTTATATATGCATCCACAATCTGTAATGTGTCTTCCTGTTCAACTGCTGTAAAAATTACTAAAGCTTCTTTAACTGTTCTCTCTTTTTCTTCCTCTTTGCTCAACTGTTCTGGCTCTTTTATTGCCTTCTTTATTGGTTTAAATTTAATATAATCGCAATGTAGTGAAAGGATTTTCATGCCTTAACAAGAAGATTGATGTTTAAAAAAATATCGTTAGTGTTATTGATAAGCAATAAGCCTTAATAGGCTTATGATAGTCAGAACTTGTCATGGCTCTGTAGATTAATGATTAAAAAATTTAATAGAATAAAAGCTAGCCTCTTTCAGCAACTAGAATTCCTTTGTTTGTGATCTTCATTGGAATAGGACCTCTTGCGTGGTTTGTTCTTCTCATTTTTACTATTCTTACTGCCCTATCTGTTTCTCCACCAATTCCCATTGAATGTAAAGTAATAACAGAATCTGTAATGAACTCTATTACACCATGCCTGCTTAACCTGTAACTTCCTCCACCAAGGCCATCCATTGAAGGGTCTCCATGAACTTCTTCTGCTAAAAGAACAGTAACTTTCAGCCTTTTTAGTAATGAACATAGGGTGTAAATTGCTTCTCTAACTGTGCTCTCTTTTTCTAAGGTCATTGCAAAAACACTAACAGGATCAAAGCATAGCCTTTTGACTTCATGTTTCGCAACAAGTTCTATTAATTGTTTCTCAAGCTCTCTTTCGCTTGATGCTGGTGAAAGCTTGATGAATTTGCATCTTCCTTGTTGATCAAATTTCGCAAAATCCCAACCATATGTATAAGCATCCTGCATAACTTCTGATACATCTGGCTCAAAGCTTAGGTATAAACCATTCTCGCCTTTTTGCATTCCATCCCATAAAAACTGCAAGAGAAAAGTTGTTTTACCTGAACCAGGCCCACCAATTACTGCGCTGATTGAATTTCTAACAAAACCTCCTTGGCATAATTTATCAAAACCAGGAATTCCTGACTGGCATCTATCAACAGGCATCATCACCATTTTTTCTTTCCTCTTTTTGTTATTTATTCTAATATTTATAGATATTTAAAATTAACTATATTAATTTTAAAAGGTTTATTGTGGATTAGAATAATGGTCTTTCATCAAATAGCTACTTTACAAGAGATTGTTAGACTTATTTAACAGCAAACTCGCAGTAAATGTCTCCTTTTGCTAAGCACTTTCCTTCTATGCAGTCAACGTCTTTATTAAATAAAAAAGAAAACATTCCTGCTAGAACAGCTGCAGTTATTGTGCATTCTGGTGTTTTGCTTCTTTTCTTTTCATGATTTATATAAGCCTGAGCAATTGAGCTTTCATCTATTCTTATGAAAGCTGTCTTTTTTTCATTATTCAAGTCAAGAATAGTCATTGTTCCTAAGCCATAAATATCAAAAACATCTCTTAATGTTTTTAACATACCCTCTTCCCCACCAATTTTTTTGCTTAATTTTATTACATCAAGCAATGCAATATCTTTCAATGCCTTGTAAACTTTAGCATGCTCTACAAATTCTGTCATATTTTTGAATACAGAATCTTTCACAAGGTCATAAGTCTTGGTCGAATCTGTTTCTTGCAATCCAAGCAAGGCATCTGCAGCCAGCATTATATGTTTTGTTCCCAGAATCTCTATTTTTCCATCTAGAATCATAAATTGCTTAACAAACATCAATTTTTGCAGGAATCCACTTATCATATCTTTATAGGGAAAAAGGAATATTTAAGGTTTATGATTTATAAACCAATCACATGATTAAAAAATTCCTTATAGAATTTTAGGATCCTAAAAAGTAAAAGCTTTTTATGATGATTGCTAATGTTTTATTTTGATTGATATTAGTGATTATTCATCCGGTTCAAGATAGAATTAAAAAAATCAAAACTCTTTTGAGAGCCATAACAAGTATGAAGGTCCTGAAAAGTCTGCTTCAACTGGCCTTGTTGCTGGTATATTTCCACTTATTGAATCAATAACAGTGCCATTTCCTCTTAATTTTGTCCAGTTGTACTGAAACTCAAGCTTTGCATTTATCTTGCCCTTTCTTTCTAAGGCTAGACCTACGAATGCACCTACTGCCTTGTCTTTATATAATGTCTGAACAGTTCTTGCTCCTGGTGCAGCAAGAACATGATAATATAAATTTGTATCAGCATTTAAGAATGCAAAATCAGGGCCTGCGAAAAAAGTAGGAGTGAAACCTGCTATTTTCTTTTTACTTTCATATGCTATGCTTGGATATAAAAAAAGTGTTTTGAATTGCTGCTTAAAATCAATTTTGATTGGGCAACCATAAACAGTCATTGGAGAATCATGTGTAGCAACATCTCCTTTTCCATATGCAACAGTCATTCCTAACCATAAATTTCTTTTTACATTGTCAGAAATTTTCTTTTCAGCACGCAAGCCAAGCAGTCCTGTATAAACATCTTTCCATGTTTCAAATGGCTTAACTTCAGGTGCAAGCTGTCTTAATTCTGCTTCAATTCCTTTTATTTCTGCATTAACAGCAGTAAGTTTTGGAAATGAGCGTGAAATTCCTAAAGAAACTTTCCAATCCTGGTCTTCTGTTTTTAATGTGCCTTGATTTTGGGCTGGTGTTTTGGCATCACTTTTATTTTCTAATGTTGCATTACTTTTTACTTTGGTGTCAAAATCATCACTAAGATAAGCGCGAGCATAA
>JACRHU010000002.1 GCA_016211995.1 Candidatus Pacearchaeota archaeon | reverse complement strand
ATGTCTTCAATTCCAAGGCTTGTTGAAATATTTGTCAAAGTTGTTATTCCTGAGCTAAAATTTATCTCTAGTAAAATTAATAATAAAAAAATTCCAAAAATTATCTTTTTCATTCTGGCTTCACCCATGTTTCAATTGTTATTTCTTTGCTGCTATCAAGCTGTGCACTAACAAATGTAGTTCCATCAAAAACAAGAGAGTTTCCAAGTCTGCCTATGCTCCATACAGCAGGAGTAGCAGGAGAAACAGGATATTGTGCATCAGAAATGTATTCTCTGATTATATTTCCAGAACCTTCTTCAAATTCAACTAAAAAAACTAATGAAGAATCTTTTCTTATTATATAAGCAGTTCTTTTTCCTCCCTCTCTTAATGAAATCTGCAGTCCAGCAAGCTCTTTTTCACTTGCTCTATCAATCATCACCATTGTAGTTTTTGCATTTTCACTATAACAGCTATAACCAGAAATAGTATTTATGCTAATTCTTGCATCAGAGCACGCCTGTCCTATTTCAGTTGATCTTGTAATCATTGGAAGAACAGCTCCCCAAATAATTGCAATCAAAGCAATAACTATTAGAATTAATAATACTGTAGCAACAAGTGTAGAAATTGCTTTCTTCATCTTCCTCTTTTATACTTAAGAGATAAGGATTAAAGAGTTTAAAAACATTTTTAGAACAATTAAATCAGTATTAAGAACTGGATGACTAGTTTCTATCTTTGCTAGTGGCTATATCAAAAAAGATTAGCAACCAGTCGCGGTTGATTATTTATTGGCCCTAGTAACAATTATTCTTCAACAGCCTTTTCTATAATTCTTTCTATAGCAACAATATAAGCAGCGTCCCTCATGTTAACTTCATACTTTTGTTGACTAAGTATAACTTCTTGTAAGGCTGTAAGCATTTTTTCTTTAAGTGCATTTTCAACTTCATCAATTCTGAATTTTTTGTCTTCAATATTTTGCAACCATTCAAGATGGCTTACAACAACTCCACCAGCATTTGCCAAAACATCAGGAATAATTGTTTTTCCATAAAGCATTTCTTCAGCCCTAGAAGAAATCGCTCCATTTGCAAGCTCAAGAATAATATCTGCTTTTATTTCAGAAGCATTTTCTTCTGTAATTTGATTTTCAACTGCAGCTAAAACAAGAATATCTGTCTTTAATTTGAGAAGTCTTTCATTAGTCAGATTAATTGCTCCTGGAATTCCCATGACAGTGCCTTTAGATCTTTTCCATCTGGCAACTTCATCAGGGTCAAAGCCTTTAATTGAAGCAATTCCACCAGTAGAATCAGAAATTCCAATAATCTTATATCCTTTTTCTTTTAAGATTCTTGCTATGTGATAGCCAGCAGCTCCGAATCCTTGTACAACAGCTTTTAACTCTCCACTAACTCCTTTTTGTTTTATTATTTCATCTAAAATGTAAAAACCTCCGAGGCTTGTTGCTTCTTCTCTTCCTTCTATCCCTCCGTTATTAACTGGTTTTCCTGTAAATGCTGCCCTTGCATTTTCATCTTTGCTTAGCTCCTTGTATTCTTCATACATATAAGCCATTACATTTGCATCAGTTCCTACATCAGGTGCTGGAATATCTTTGCGAGGACCCAAAAATCTGTAAACTTTTTTAACATAGCCTTTAGCAAGTCTTTGAATTTCATGTTTTGTCAATGTTTTTGGATTAACAACAACACCTCCTTTTGCACCGCCAAAAGGCACATCAACTAGTGCAGTCTTAATTGTCATTAGCGCTGCAAGATACTTAATCTCATCGAGATTTACAGAAGGATGAAATCTTATTCCTCCTTTATACGGGCCTAAAAAATTGTTGTGCTGAACCCTATAAGCATGGTAAATTTTCACCATATCTTTGTCATGCCATTTTTTATCAAGCAAAATAGGTAAATCAACTTCAACAGAAGAATCACATTCTTTTAACCTTTCATAAACTTGTTTAGGAATCTTTATCTTAGAATTAACCAGCTCAAGTTTATCCAAAAATTGTTCATATAAACCACTAGATTCTCCAAGCCCTATCTCTACTTCTGCCACTTCTTTTATTCCATCAATCTCTTCTCTTTCTTTTTCAACCATTTTTATATAAAAATAAAGCAGTCCTAGCTTAAATATTTTTTTAATCTCTCTTGCGATATATCAACAGCTCTAGCTTAAATATTTTTTTAATCTCTCTTATAATATACTAACAGCTCTAGCTTAAATATTTTTTCAGTCTCTCTTGCAATATATCAAAAGAGCTTGCACCAACATTTCTATCAACAAGCTGTCCATTCTTGAAAATTAAGAGTGTAGGAATTCCCATTACCCTGAATTTTGCTGAACTTGCCTTATTATCATCAACATTTATTTTAAAAAATGAAATCTTGCCAGCATATGTTTGAGCAAGTTCATCAACAATAGGAGACATCATGACGCATGGCATGCACCAGTCTGCATAAAAATCTACAACAACAAGATTATTTTTTTTAATAATTGATTCAAAATCAGAATCATTTATATCCTGAACTTCTGTCTTTTTTGCCATTTTTTCAAGCCTTCCATAATCCATAAAAAAATGATAGACAAGGCATTAATAAAGCTTTCGGAAGCTTTATTGATTTTCTAAATGGCATTTATCATGCTCTTCACACTGAACACAAAGTAATTCGTAAGCATCTTCTCCTTCTAATTCTTTTATAATTTCTTCATCCAGTCCATCAATACATTTTTGTATCTGATAAACATTAACACCATCATAGATATATGCATTCGCCCAGTAATAGACTCTCATAAAAGCATCTTTAGTAGGGAAGTCTGTTTGTTGGGCAATCCTGGCAGCATGCAAGATTTTTGCTCTTTTTTCTACAATTTCTCTCTTACTCTCATAATATTGAGGCATTTCAAAATATAAATGAGCTGCTTCATTAAAAATTTTAGGGCTAACCTCTTTCATCAATCCCTCTAAATCTTTTTTTTCTCTTTTTGAAAGCTTTTCTGGAATCATTTCAAGTTCCAGTGCAAATTCCACTCGTACCAGCACAAGGAGATTTGATAAACAAGAATTTTATCAATAGCCAAAACAAATAAGTAGATACAACTGAGAATATTAAGAAAATAATTATAACCCATAAATCAAATTTTTTCTTGTCACTGAAATACCTTCCTAGTTTAACCTGGTTCTTATGAGCAAGCCATAAAATAAATGCTTGATGCATTTTCTTGTCAAAGCTTACAGGGCATTTTCTTCCCCTTAATTTGTCAATAAAACATCTCCAGGCATCTCTAATATAAAGTCTATATTTTGGAATGAAAATACTAAGTATTCCAAAATAAAGCAATAATGTCAGACAGGGTATGCACAACCAAAAAACCATTTTTTCTACCTCAAAGCAAGAAGCAAAAACTCATTTATAAAATTTATGTATATCATAGCTATGTGTAAAAAAGGAGTTATTATTCCATCTTTTTATGAGATAGACTTACACATAGCCGTATATCATTTATCTTTTCTTTGTTTCTTTGGAAGAAAGATTTTACTTTTCTCTTGTATATTTTTCAAGCCTTTCAGTCAACTCTCGTAATTCATCAATTTTTTTGTCTCCAACCTGTATATTGCAGAAACTATATATTCTTTTATTATAATCTATAATCTTACCTATGTTATCATGAAGAACTATCTCTTTTTTCACATCTTCTGGAAGCACCTGAAGAGCGTTTATCAGATTTGTAACGCATAGATCAATACTTTTTAGAATTAGCATAATATCATCATCATCAATAGACTTTAGGAAAGGTGTTCTTTCTCTACATAAAAACCTTCTTGCATCAGCAATGTTTGCTTCAAGTGTAGTTGAAATAATGCTTAGCTCATAAATATCTGATTTTTCGATTTTTTTCTTTGTTTTAATATTATTAATAAACCTTAAAAGATTTGTATTTGAAACAAATAAATAATGCCTTATTCTGCTAACATATTCTGAATTAGACATGCTATGCAGCTCGTCAAGAATTACATCTTCCTTTACAGAGACTATTTTATATACAATTACTCCAAAAGTTATCCATCCTAAAAGTCCTTCAACTATTACGAGAATTCTTATTCCTCCAATTGGTGAAATATCTCCATAACCAAGAGTAAGAATGGTTACAAAACTAAAATATACAGCATCAAAAATGCTGTATGTAGCCTTTCCAGCAACAATCAAGCTTCCTGGAAAAAGCCAGTAGACTATTCCAAATAAAATTCCAACAATAACCCATAAAACTATGAGGTACTGCAACTTTAACCTATCCATCATTCTAAACAACAAAAGTTTCATTTTTATCTTTTATAAATTTTACAAATAATCAAGACTCTAGTATTTTAAATATCTTATTTTGTATCTTTTATAAATACTCAAGACTCCAGTATTTTAAATATCTTGCTTGGATTTGTTTCCAGATAAATCCTGCTCTTAAAGTCATCTCTTAAAAGATGAATTAAAAAATGTGAAATCTTAGTATCAGACGCAAGCATGAATGGATAGCCAAAATGCACATCTACACCATAAGCAGCAAAGAAAAAGCCTATTGCAACTGCTTTTTCTGTTATTGGTGCAGGACAAGAGACAATAAACTCCATTGCATTAATCTGTTTTCCAACTTTCTCAGAAATAATTTTAAAAATTTCAGCAGTTCTTGAATTATTCACGCAACTTCCGAGATGGAAAAATCTTTTTCCATCCAGCAATCCTCTTTTTCCAAACTCAAATGCAATACAACCTGTAGTCAGAATAATATAATCTTTTGACAATTTCTTATAAACATCAATCCAAGAATCAAGTTCAACACGAGGATTCACACAACCAATAACAGCAATGATTCCCTTTACTTCTTTTTTTCTCATCATTCTAATAACCCAATCATAAGGAAAATTATGTTCTGAAAAACCAGAAACAACTTCTCTCACTTCAGAGCTTAAATTAACACTTTTTCTTTTCTTTAAATTCTCACGGGCAATTTTAATTATTTTTTTCGCAATCTGATAAGCATTCTTCCTGTCAACAGGCAAATAAGTAGAATTAGAAATCCTGCATAATTCATTTGTTGTAATTAGTTTTGTATGATAGCATTCGCACAAATCAGCAAGTGAAGGCATTATGCACTGCATGTCAACAACCATTGCCTCTATCGCTCCTGTTGAAATAACATCTTCTTGTAATAAAAAATTTGCAGCAAGTGGAATTCCATGCTTAGCGAGTATGCTTGCACCTGTACAGCATACACCAATCAAATTGATATCAGAATTTTCTTTTTTCTTACACTCGGCAACAAGCGTCTCTGCAATAACAGGATAATGGCCATGAACAGCAATATTCACCTTATCTTTCTTAATAACTCCTAAATTTAGTTTTCCCCTAATAATCCTAGGTTTTCCAAATTTTTTGTCTTCTAGCTCGGTCGCAAGATACATTCCATAATAACCATCAATAATTCCAAGCTTCATTGCCAGTTTTAAAATATCAACATAATCTGCATCAACTCCCATTGTAGAGGCATGCAATGCTTCTGATATGTCTTTGAAATGTTCAAAATGGATTTTAGGAACAATTCCAAGTTTGTTCCATAACTTATACAAGTAAGGAGGAGCTTTTTGTTTTATGTAATTGTCACTATATTTTGAATTCAAGAAATTGAGCATACGAAAAGCATGTCCAACATGTGCTGAAGCGCCACCAGCAACAAATCTTAATATGTTTCTTGCAACAACTAAGTCCATGTCTGCCCCACAAACCCCAGAAACCTTATATGAGCACACCCGACAAGGTCCCATCAAGCAATTCTTACAGCATTTTCCTTCAAGTCCAATTGGGCAGGGCTGCAAAGCAAGCCTCTCCTTAAGCAATTTAATCTTCACTCTCTTTGTCATAAATAAGTAAAAGAAATATGATTAATAAAGCTTTTGAAAGATTAATTATTTCTTTGAGATTTTCCATAATAATTCAAAAAAATTCATATTACTTGTTACAGCTTCTTTACTTTTTATCATAAATCCAAAAGGCTCTTCAAGCCAAATAATAGTAATAACCTTATCTGAATAAATCATAATTGTAGATGGAAAATCATATATCTCGGGCAAAAATTTCATTTCAAGCAGTTTAAGATGCTCTTTTCTCTTTATTTCTCTTACTTTTTCACTATAAATCATCTTTACATTTATTTTTAATTTTGCTCTTTCTTCATTCCAATGCTTTTGATAAAAAGGAAACATTTCTTTAAATCTACTTTCTGCCCCATAAACAAATAAGTCTTTTTTCTCGCTTAATATATTTTCAAAAATAGATTTTATTCCTTTTTTGCCCCTAAAAATAAAGGCATCTTCCTCTTTTTTACTTTTATTATATCTTAACCTTAATTCTTCTATTGTTTTATCTAGCTTCTTTTGTCTCTCTCCAAGCATCTCTCTTAGTCTTTCTGGATTTACAGCCTCAAAGAATTTGATGTTGTTTTCTGTAACATAAGAAACAAGCCCCTTTTCTATAAGTCTTTCTAAGGCATCATAGACATTTGTTCTATTTACATTGGATTTCTTTGTTACTGTCCCGGCTTGACTCTTTCCTAGTCCAAGCAAAGCCAGATATACTTTAGCCTCTGTGTTGCTTAGCCCAAATTCTTGTAGCTGTTTTTGTATCTCTTCATCCATAAAATAACCATAGACAATTAGATTTAAAAATGTTGTTATCTTAATTACAACAAATATTTATATACCTCTAATTTAGATTACTATTAAGAAGTGGTTAAAAAATAACTGCTTCAAACTAAACACAAAATAAAACATAATGAGAAAAATCAAAATGGTATCACAAGATATTAAGAAACGAGTTGCAGAAAGAATTCAAGAAGCAGAAGATAAGAGGATCCTAGAAACAGCTCTTGGGCTTGTGCTGATTAAAAAATATGAGAGATTACTTAGTAAACGTCGTGATCTGGGTGGACTAGGGGTTTGGGATCCAAGTCGTGTCGGAAATATAGATGATTACCTTATGGCAATTATGCACCCACATTTTTGGATAAATAATAATGCTCCAGATCCACGTCCAACATATCCACGTTCACCATATTTTGAGGAAAATATGACTTATGACCTCTCTGATTTGAAGTTTGAACTAAATGTTAAAATACACGAAATACAATTTTCATCATACGCCCACAAATTTGATTGGGGTGTTGTATCAGGTTTCCCTGAACCTCGTGCGTTATATATCGAATGTAAGATATCAGATGTAATTAAGGGACGAGATGTATTTCAGGGACAATTTGATGAAGTGTATTTCTGCTTTAACAGGCCAATATATCCTCCTGGCACTTTTCAGGGTTTTGGTGGCAGTAAAGGTGAATATTTTGCAAGCAAAGGCCATGACGAAGTGAAGCGCGACTTCTACAAACAATGGGCCATAGTTGGGCCACTAGGACTTAAAGTAGAAAGATATATTCCTGGCAAATGGACGAAGTTGTTAGCAATTGAATTAAAAGAAGAAGCTAGCGAATGGAGGAAATTATCTGGAGAGAAGTTAAGAAAGAAGAAAAACTTGGAAAGAGAATGCAAGGAACGCGATTTGAAAGAAAGATTTGGTTTTGGTTATAAGCAAGGTAATGAAAAATGACAAAAGAAAATAAAAAATTAGAATTATTAGATAAACTTGAAGATGTAATAAGAGAATCTATTGGTGATTCTATACTTACTGGAAATCACCTAGTGGATATAAGCGACTTAAGCATCTTGGGCACTGAGCGCTTTGAAGAGCTCTTTCAAAAATATCTTCAAAACCCGCTAAATAAAAAAGAAAGTGCAGCTTCAGATGTAGATTCGCAGAAAGCAGAAGAAATAACAAGAATATTCTCAAGTGTAAGCCCAGATTTTATAGAAAGAGTAGTTGTGGAAATGAAGCCTGATGAAAAAGATCCTAGTGTACATAGATGTGGCTGCACATATCATGCTCGACAAAGAGAATACGAAAATTCAACTGGTATAGATTCAGCCTTAATTGCAGATGTTCGTGGCTGGAAATATAAAAATGTTGAAATAGATTCTGATTATGAAAATCCTTATAAAAGAGAAAATAAGGGTAATCTTATACTTTCTGCCTCTTTTGGTAGGGGAGAAAAACTTTCAGTCCCTATTTTTGCAATTGAAGACTTTTTCTCCCAAAGTGGTTTAGTCTATAGACATAAAGAAGATAAAGACCAGACCAATGTAACAAAAAAGATTAGTGCCCTTGAAAGAACCATCAATAATTTCAGTCAGCTTAATGATCTTTTAAAAAAGTTAAAAGAAATAGCATCAAAATATAAGCTTATACCTCTTGTTAGCATAGGAGAGAATTCAAGCTGGGCAAGTTATGATAGAAAACAACTTAGAAAATTTGCCGTAGAACTTGGTCTATCCATAACTCCTGCTTCTGATGAGCAAGTAGCTAATTTTGCAAAAGGAATTGTGGAATTTTTTGATTATACACAAGAAAAACAAGAAAATTCTGGATTTAGATATAACTGTGATAATACATCAGAAGAAAAATTAGAATCGCAGATGGCAGCAAGGGGAATAGAAAAAATAAAAATGACAAAACCATTTTTTGAACAATATAGAAATCTCTTTTCAGACTATCTCAATACAGAAGTAGTTTTTTAATTATTTTATTAAAATTTATTTGAACTTTCCAGAAACAAGATTGCATACACTGCATATTTCATTGCGAGAAGGTTCACCACAAACACTACAATAAATAACTTTCTTCTGCTTATCAAAAAATTCTCTTCTTAACTTAGGAAGAATTTTTATAAAATTATTGACAATATTCTCTTTCACAGAATCATCAAATTGGTTTAAAAACTTGCGGACATCAATTCTATAACTACCAATAGCACAGGGGCATTTTTCATGCCAAAAAGGAAATTCAGCATTCTTAGCATACTCATAAATCTGTTTTCCAGAGCAGAAGTATAATGGCTTTATCCTTTGAACAAATTTTTTATCTGCAACAATTCCAGTTGCAGGGCCAGAATTAATCCCAAGCAAAAGATTTCCCTTTGAATAATTTACAATAACTGTTTCAGCCTCATCATCAAGATTATGGCCTGTAGCAAGTTTAGTGGCATGCAACTCACGAGCTTTTTTATTAAGCAGCCATCTTTTCATTATCCCACATATAGTGCAATTGCTCAATTTTTGTTTTTGTTGAATCCTGCTCCTTATGAAACACATGCTGCTTCCATAAATTTGTTTTGTATCAAGGACATGCAATTTAATTTCATACATCTTGCAAAATCTTCTCAACTCCTTCAAACAATTTTCACTATATTCACTCATCCTCAAATTAATATAAATGGCAAAAACATTGAATCCAAATTTATGCAACAAGTAAAGTACAGTTGTAGAATCCTTCCCCCCAGAGCATGCCACAGCAATCCTGTCTTTCTTGCTACAAAGTTTATACTTCTGAATAGTTTCCAAGACTTTTGATTCAAATTTTTTTGTAAAATTGTTTTCCATTTTATAAATTTGTTAATCGTTAATTTAAAATAATCCTTGAGAGGATTACATTTGGAGCATATCAATGCTCTCTAATTGTCACATTAACTATCTAAAGCTCTTTTATCTTCTCAAGATGGAAAGGAATTGTTGTTTTAATTTCCCCTTCTATCTTCAACTCAAGCAAGGATTTTCTCATTTTCTCAACAGCATCTTCCTTGTCTTTTCCATGAACTATAACATTTGCAATCAAAGCATCATATGTTGAGCCAACTTTATATCCATTATAGAGATGAGTATCAACAATTAAGTAAGGAGCCGTAGGAATCTCAATTCTCTCAACAACTCCAGGTGTTGGCCAGAAATCTTTTTCAGGGTCTTCTGCATAAATCCTGCATTCTAATGCAAAACCCTTTCTATTAATGTCTTTTTGTTTCAATGGTTTAAAGTATTTATCATTTGCAGCTACTTCAAACTGTTGTTTAGCTAAATCAACTCCAGTCAACATTTCACTTACTCTATGTTCTACCTGTATTCTGGTATTTACCTCCATAAAATATACATTATTGCCTGCTACAATAAATTCAACTGTGCCAGCATTTGTATAATCAAAATATCTAGCAACCCTTAATGCAGAATCAGTTAATTTTTCTCGTAAACTTTCAGAAATATCTGCAGGAGAAAATTCTATTAGCTTTTGGTTCCTCCTTTGTATGCTGCAGTCTCTTTCATAAAAATGGACAACATTTTGCTTGCCATAGCCAACTATTTGGACTTCTATATGCCTGAACTCATCAACTGCTTTTTCAAAGAAAACAGCATCATTTCTGAATAATATTTTTGCTAGACCTTTTACTCTTCTATATGTTGGAATAAGCTCTCTCTCTGAATTGACTCTTTCTATTCCTCTTCCACCGCCGCCAGCAACAGCTTTAATCATTATAGGATAACTTAATCTTGATGCCTGTTTCAGAGCATCTTTTTCTGTTTCAATCTCTCCTGTTCCAGGCACTGTTTCTACTTTAGTTTTTCTTGCACCTTCTTTTGCCTGCAATTTATTACCCAATCTTTCTATAACATCTGGTCTAGGTCCGACAAGAGATATATTGTGATATTTGCATACTTCTCCGAGAACTTCATTTTCTGCTAAAAAACCATAACCTGGATGAATTGCTATATTATACTTTCTTTTATCTGCTTCAATTTCTTCACAGATGCTTATATACTCGGCTTCATCATCATAATTGCTTATGCAGAATGCATCATTAGCAAGTTTAACATGCATGGAGGTTTCATCATCTGGAGTATAAACAGCTATTGTCTTGATGCCCAGCTCTTTACAAGCTTCAATTATCCTTACTGCTATTACCCCCCTATTTGCTATAAGCACTTTATCGAACATTCAGTGAGAACTTTCTTTCTAAATAAAAACCTTTCGGAGATATAAAGGTAAGCCTTTAGGCAGACCAAAAGGAGCTAGAGACAAAAAGAGGAAAAAACTTGGCGGATATTTTCGAGGTATAAAAACTAAAGAAAACAAACAAACCAAAAGATTTATAAGTAAGAAAATTCTTACTTTGAGTAATAAAGGAGAAAATAAAAATGATGAAGACAGTAAAAGTTTCAGATAAAGGGCAGATTGCTATCCCACAATCCATAAGAGAAAAATTAGGAATTGTTAAGGGAGACGATTTAGTCCTATTTCAGCTAGATGGAAAACTCTTGCTTGAAAAGGCACAAAGAACAGAGGAAAAAGCGAAAGATGATTTTAGAGACTTGTTAAAATTTAGCGAAAGATCACTAAGAAAAATTTGGGGTAATAAAAAAGATGATATCTGGAGTAGATATCTAAAATGAATGTTCAACAAAAGGATTTAGTTTTATTGCCTTTTCCTTTCTCAAATTTGGAAGGAACCAAAGTTCGTCCAGCTCTTGTTGTATCAAATGATTCTTTTAATAAAAAGTCAGATGATTGCATAATGGTTCCCCTAACAACAATAATAAAAGAAGAGCCTTTTTCAGTTATAATAAACCAAGAAGATTTATCTGCCGGCAGATTACTAAGGTCAAGCAGAGTAAGAGCAGATAAACTTTTCACAGTAGAAAAGAACTTAGCAATAATGAAGATAGGTGTTGTTAATGATAAAACATTTGATAGGATTAAGAAAGAAATTCTTAGAATATTTTAATGCTAAAAAATCCTCTCCCTAAAAACAAACCACACACTTTAGTGTGTGGTAAAACAAAGGAATTTTTTGAAAATCCCAAATATAAAAGAAGAATAAAGAGAATGATTAAAAGATTCCCAGAACTTGCAAAATCATTTGATGAGTTTCTAAAAAGTCTAAATTTTAATACTCAATGAGCAAGTTCTCAAATAATCTTCCTCCCTGCGATGCAGTTGGTTCATTTATCCTTAATTTTAACCTGTATAGTGCAGAAAATAAAACTTTTTAAGTTTGTTGTTTCTGTTATGGCAGATGAAAAATGAAATTGTCAAAGGCAGAATATGCTGCTTTGGAGGCGATAGTGACTAAACTTGATACCATTTATGGAATAGTACAAGATTTGAGTTATTTAGAAGTTCCTTATGACAAAGAGAAAGTCCAGGATATAATAAACTCTAAGGATAAACTCTCTTCAGACCCAAGTAAACTGGCAGACTTTATCAATCAAGCTGCTGAGCCTATAGCTTATTTAGAAGAGATCGCTAACAAAACTTTCTCAAATCTTTCTGCATATCAAAGATTTAAGCTTTCAAGGCATCCTGCTAGGCCAAAAACTTCTGATTATATAAGAGCAATTTTTGATGACTTTACAGAATTAGTAGGAGAAAAAGATACAAGCCCTGATCCTTCTGTGATTGGCGGAATAGCTAGGCTTGGAAATAGAAAGTTTGTAATCATGGGGCAGGAAAAAGGCATACTTGGAGAAGATGCACATTACCGTGAAGGCGGGGTAATGAAACCAGCAGGCTATAGAAAAAGCCAAAGACTAATGGAAATTGCAGAACAATTAAATCTTCCGCTAATAACTTTTATAGATACACCAGGAGCAAATCCAATTAAAGAAACTTTGAGTGGAAATGTCTCTATTTCTATTGATGGAAAAAGAACACTTGTAGGCGATGAAGACAAAGAGGTTGAAATACAGGTAAATGAGTCTCCATATAAGATAAAAATTAAGGTAGATGATTTAGTTACAGATATACAAGCTCAGGAAATATCAAAGAGCATAAGAAAAATGGGCCAGCTCACTGTTCCAATAATCTCTGTTGTAGTAGGCGAGGGAGGTTCTGGTGGAGCAGTTGGAATAGGCGCTGCAGACAAAATGTTAATGCTAAGCAACTCCTATTTTTCTGTTATTTCTCCAGAAGGTGCTTGTGGAATCCTAAAAAAAACAAATGAAAAAGGAGAGAGAGTTAAATTAGACCCCTCAAACAAAGATGACTTAGAATATGCAGCAAAAAATTTAAGGTTTTCAGCAAAAGATTGTTTGGAATTTAAAATAGCAGATGAGGTTATAGAAGAGCCCCTTTATGGGGTGCACAGCAATCCTAAACTTGTATATGAAGAAGTTAAAGAATCTATTCTCCGAAATTTAAACTTATTAGAGGAAAAAAGCTTTAAAAATAAAAAAGAGGTAATCCAAAGAAGGCTTGAAAAATACAGGCAAGTAGAAAGATTTTCTGAAGGCAAACCACAAAAACAACAAAAATTCTCAAAAAGATTTAAAAATTGGGTTAGCGAAGAAACAAAAAAATGGGAGAGCTGCCCTAATAATCAAGAAAAAAACTGCAAGGATATGCACCCAAGAACTCTTTTTCATAAATATCAAGGTGTCTGTCCAAATTGTGACTATCATTTCAGGATGCCTTTGGAATTTTATATTGAGAATATATTAGACAAAAATTCTTTCGAGGAATTTGACTACACTATAGAATCAATAAATGCAATAGGCTTTGAAGGTTCTGAAAAACTTTTAGAAGAGGCAAGAAAAAAAGCAGGAACAGGTTCAGCGTTAATATCTGGAAAAGCAAAAATTGGGGGAAAGGAGATAATTGCAATATTAACACAAAATGATTTTAGAGGAGGAAGTTTTGCATCAGCAGAAAGCGAAAAAATTGTGAGAGCAGTAAAAAAAGCAGTGGAATACAAATCAGCAGGAAAAATTGTTCCTGTTATAATGTTCAATAAAGGCGGCGGAATAAGGCTTGAAGAAGGCCCTATTGGTGTAGCACAAATGATAACTTCAAGTCAAGCTTGCTCTCTTCTCAAAGAAGAAGGCATACCCTTAATTTCCGTCCTATTAGATCCAACAATGGCAGGAATTCTTGCGAGCTATGCAGGCAATGCAGACTTTGTGATAGCAGAAAAAAATGCAATGATTGGTTTTGCAGGCGAGGATGTTATTAAAAAAACAATAGGAGAGGAAATTAAAAAAGAATTTAGATTTGCAGAAGAGGCTGAGAAAAGGGGTGTTTTAGATTTAGTTGCGCATAGGCATAATCTCAAAAAAACACTAGAAAAAATAATCTCTCTATATTAAATAAATGTATTAAATTAAAAATTAAAATGACACAAGCTGAAGAACCTCCTGCGCCAAATTTATACAGAGCAGAAAAAAGAATTAAGGAATACAGAACAATACATACAGGTTATCCAAAAATTCTAGTAAAAAAAGGACAACAGATTAATATTGGTGATGTGCTGTATAAAATAACTCGTGTTGGTACAGAAAAAGAAATTAAATCAGATTTTAAAGGAATTATATCAGAAGTAGCACCCTATTATCTCACAGAAAATATTAAAATTCCAAGATTTGCACAATTCAATGTTCCTTTAGTCTCAATCGAGCATACTGTAATGATTAATTTAAGAGAGGAATGGGAGGAAAAACATTATTCTTTTATCACTGCAGCATTCGAGTGCGATTATTTTCGAGCACCATACCCCGGGGCAGAACCATATATCAAGGTAGGAGATAAAATAGCTAAAAACCAAATTGTTTGCATTGCCTCAATAATGAAACAGAAAGAAGAAATTCCTTCAACTTTGGACGGAATAATAGCTAAAATTTATTTCGATGATGGTCAAACAATTTACAGGGGGGGTAAATTGATAGGACTGAAATGAAACCCAATGATTTAAAAACCATCAATAAATAATACTAACCCGAGCCTGATAGTCTCGGACAATTGTAAGCCATCATGCGGCTTGAACATTAACTATTAAAATTTTAAAGATTAAAATGAGACTAGTAGAAAAAGATTATTTAATAAAATCTGCAATTAATCCATGTAGATACATCGGTTCAGAAATTCTTTATCTAGATACGACAGATTCTACAATGGAAGATGCAAGAAAACTTATTGAGCAAGAGACGGCAGACGGCACAGTAATAATAGCAGAGCAACAAACAGCAGGAAAAGGAAGATATAACAGGAACTGGTTTTCCCCATTTGGAGGAGTTTATTTATCAATTATCTTGTTCAGAGAAATAGAACTTAAAAAACAGGGCATATTAAGCCTGATGGCTGGAGTTGCAAGCTGTGAAGCCATTAGAAACTATCTTTCAGAAGCAGAAATTAAATGGCCTAATGATATTCTTATTAATGGAAAAAAAATTTCAGGCATATTAACTGAAAAATTAGGAAACTATTACATTATAGGCACAGGAATAAATACAAATACAGACAAGTTTGAAGGAGAATTCATGCTTCACCCAACATCCATCCATCTTGAAACAGGAAAAAAAATTGACAATGATAACTTTATTATCTCTCTTCTTTCAAATTTTGATGAGAATTATAATCTTCTAGTTGAAAAGCAGTATGAAAAAATTCTTGAAAAATGGAAAAGCATGTCAACAACAATTGGAAGAACAGTAAGTGTAAGAAATCCTATGTTAAAAAATGAAGAAAAGCAGGTTACAATAAAAGAAATAGATGAAAACGGATTTCTGATAACATCCAGCTTGGAAAAAATAGTAACCGGTGAGATTTTTTACTAATCTTTATGATTAATATATATTCTAAACTATATATTCTATAATATAAAGCTTTTTAAATTGATATCAATTGATATCAATATGGCTTGGAAAGGGACTGAAAAGAAAGGAAGAGCTTATGTGGTGAAATTAACAAGATGGGGTTTAAATCTCGGCTTAAGAATTCCCAAATCAATTGTTAGAAAATACCAGCTCTCAGATGGTGAAGAGGTTAGCATAGAGGAAAAAAAGAATAGCCTCGAGATAAAAAAGATCAATACATTAGAGCCCCATGATAATTATTCAATATAAATTAAAAAGGAAAAATGGTAACTATAAGATTGCCGGCTGTTCTAGCTGAAAAAGGAGAAAGGGAATTGAGTTATGAAGGCTATGAAGGGAAAACAGTAAAAGAAGTTTTAGATAAATTTTTTGAAGAGCACCCAATAAAAGCAAGACTTTATGATACAGAAGGAAGACTCCACAAATTTATTAACATATATGTAGATGACGAGGATATAAGGTTTTTGGATAATTTAGAAACAAAACTTAAAGACAGTAGTGTTATAAGTATAATTCCAAGCATAGCCGGAGGATAAACAAGAAAAATGGCAACGTTTATAGACAAAATAGAACATTCAAAAGAATTAATAGCTGAAAGTGCAAAAAAATATGAAAGGATAGCTGTTGGCTGTTCTTTCGGGAAGGATAGTATGGTTACTGTTCATCTAGCAAGAACAGTTGCTCCCGAAATTTCAGTATTTTCAATCATGACAATTTATAAACCCCAAAAAACTTTGGAATATCTTGTTGAGATAAATAAAAAATTTGATCTTAATACTCTTGTCTATGTTGTTGCAAAAGAGACTCCTGAAATTCTAGAACAAGTGAATGTTGTTTTATTGCCTTATGAAGATTTTGAAAAAGAATCAGATTATGTAAGGAAAGAACTAAACAAGGAGATGTATTCTGTGTGCCCAGATGAATGCTGCGGGCTTTTAAAAGTTGTGCCAACTCAGGAAGCTGTTAAAAATTTAGATGCATGGATTGCAGGTTTAAGGAAGACAGAAGGATTCACTAGAGAAAATTTTCAAGAAATTGAAATAATAGGAAACATAACAAAAATAAATCCTATTCTTGAATGGACAGAGCTTGATGTATGGAGGTATCTTGCTATAAACCAAATTCCTGCAAATCCTTTGTATGCAGAAGGTTATAGGAGCCTTGGATGTGCGCCATGCTCAAAAGTTACAGATGAAGATGAATCAGAAAGAGCAGGAAGATGGCAAGGAACAGCTAAGCATGGCGGCGAGTGTGGGATTCACACAAAAAGGTTAAAATGAAAATATTTGGAAGAAGAAAAAATAATAATACAGTAGAAAAAACTGAAATAGAAAAATTTCCATGTAAAACCTTGGAAGAATATCTTGAGAAAAAGATAATAGTAACATGCGGAGAGAATACAGAAATTAAAAAAGAAGGATATTTGAAGCATGTTTCTTCTGATTTTTTTTATCTGGGCGAAAAACCAGATACTCTTTATACTCATACCTTCATAGTTTACTGGAAAGATGTAGCATTAATAAAAGATGAAAATCAAAATAATATTTATGGGGGAAATATAAATTAAAATGGCAAAAGTAGCAAAAAATATACTGGAGCTTATAGGAGACACACCAGTTGTTAGATTGAATAGAGTAACAGATAAAAATTCTGCAACTATTTATGCCAAACTAGAATCATTTAATCCTATGAGCTCTGTGAAGGATAGAATTTGCCTAGCGATGATTGAATCTGCAGAGAAACAAGGCAGGCTTAAAAAAAATTCAACAATTATAGAAGCAACATCGGGGAATACAGGCATTGGACTTGCATTTGTTTGTGCTGTTAAAGGATATAAATTGATTGTAACAATGCCAGAAACAATGAGTATTGAAATAAGGAAAATATTGAAAGCATTTGGTGTACAGCTAATATTAACAGAGGGCTTAAAAGGAATGCGGGGGGCAGTTGAAAAAGCAGAAGAGCTTGCAAAAAAATATAGTTATTTCCAGCCTCAACAATTTAACAATCTCGCAAATCCTGAAATTCATCGTAAGACAACAGCAAAAGAAATTTTAGAGCAAGTTCCTGATTTAGATGCATTTGTTGCAGGTGTTGGAACAGGCGGAACAATAACCGGTGTAGGAGAAATTTTAAAGAAAAAAAATAGCTCAATAAAAATTATAGCAGTAGAGCCAAAAGACTCTGCTGTTTTGTCTGGAGAAAAACCTGGACCGCATAAAATACAAGGAATTGGTGCAGGATTTATCCCAAATGTTCTGAATACAAAACTTGTTGATGAGATAATAAAGGTTTCAAATGAAGATGCAATGGAGACTGCAAGAAAACTTGCAAAATATGAAGGAATTTTTGCAGGAATCTCATCCGGGGCAAATGTCTCTGCAGCATTGCAAGTAGCAAAAAGACTGGGGAAGAAAAAAAAGGTTGTAGTTATATTGCCAGATACAGGCGAAAGATACCTGAGTACAGAACTTTGGGCATAATTCTTCTCATATCTATTAAAAAAATGTGATATTATGAAAAAAACAGAAAACATTCATCTGCAATCTAAAGAATGCAGTTTTCTGTTTTTAGCATCCTAAAAACCAACAGGTTTTTTTGATAAAATGAGAGACACAAGAAAAAGATCCATTATGAAGTCATTGACATGGCGTATAATAGGCATTA
This sequence comes from Candidatus Pacearchaeota archaeon, assembly GCA_016211995.1. GTDB lineage: Archaea > Nanobdellota > Nanobdellia > Pacearchaeales > DTIR01 > JACRHU01. Next base: position 19,814 of record JACRHU010000002.1, on the reverse strand, counting down.
TTATACTCGGAGCTATAACATATTTTATTACAGGCAATTGGGCAGAGACAGGTGTAATCTCCTTGACATTTCATGCTATTAGGTTTGTTCTTTATTATTATCATGAAAGGGCGTGGGAAAACGTAAAATGGGGCAGGAAAATTCCAGCTCCAGAGTATCAGATTTAGAATAGAGAATAAGATAGAAGAATAAAAATGATAGTAGATAACTATCATAAATTGAAAGAAGAATATCGATATTATCAGAAATTTAAATAGAAGGCAACATAACTTATCAACTAAAATGACAGAAGAAAAACAAGAAAAAGAAGTTCTTGATTTGAGGGGAGAGGTATGCCCTATGAATTTCACAAAAATAATCTTAAAGATTGAGGAGATACAATCAGAAAATAAAAAAAGGATTCTTGAGGCAATAATTGATGAAAGTTTTTGCGGCGATATTGTTAAAAGCATAAAAAATTATGGTTATAAGATTGTTTATGCACAACAAGAAGGAGCATATTATAGAATTGGGATAGAGGTTGAGTGATATTAATATTTCTGTATCTTATTTTTATTTAATTTTATATCTCTTCATTAATAGTGTATTCAAAACAACACTCACAGATGAAAGAGCCATTGCTCCTCCTGCAATTACTGGAGAAAGCAACCACCCTGTAACAGGATATAGCAATCCTGCAGCAATTGGAATTCCCATTGAATTGTAAAATAACGCCCAGAACATATTTTGTTTTATCTTTTTTAAAGTCATTTTGCTTAATTTTATTGCTTTTATAACATCTAATGTTGAATTATTCATTAAAACAATATTTCCTGTTTCCATTGCAACATCTGTGCCAGATCTAATTGCTATGCCAATATCTGCCTGCGCAAGAGCAGGAGCATCATTTATTCCATCACCTACCATTGCAACAATTTTTCCATGTTTTTGCAATTCTTTTATTTTTTTTGCTTTATCTTCTGGCAAAACTTCTGCAAGTACATGATTAATTCCAAGTTGTTTTGCAATTGCATTTGCTGTTCTTTTATTATCTCCTGTAATCATATAAACAAATATCCCACTTTGCTGTAATACTTTTACAGCGCTTATTGAATCAGGTCTAGGAGTGTCAGCTATTGCTATTATCCCCAAAATCTTTTTATTCATACAAGTAACAACTACTGTTTTTCCATTATTCTCCAGCTCAGAAATTTTTTCTTCTAATTTTGTTAGAGAACGTATTCTCTTAAGATATTCTGGTTTTCCTACAATAATCTTGTTTTTTCCATAAATTCCTTCAACTCCATGGCCAGGAATTGCTTTAAAGCTCCTTATCTTTTTCAAGTTTATTCTGAAATCTTTTGCTTTTTGGACTATTGCTTGCGCAAGAGGATGCTCTGAATGCTGTTCAATGCTTGCAGTAATCTCTAGCAATTCTTTTTCTTTTTTGTTTAATGAAATTATATCAGTAACCTCTGGTTTTCCTTTTGTGAGTGTTCCTGTTTTATCGAAAACTACTACTTTTATCTTATGTGCAGTTTCTAAAGCATCTCCTCCTTTTATTAAAATTCCTTTTTCAGCTCCCATTCCTGTTCCAACCATTATTGCTGTTGGCGTAGCTAATCCTAAAGCACAGGGGCATGCTATGACAAGAACAGACACAGCAATTATAAGAGCAAAGGAAAAAGGCATCCCTATAACAAAATACCATATAGAGAAAGCTATTAAAGAAATAGCTATTACAACAGGAACAAAATAAGCAGAAATTTTATCTGCAAATCTTTGGATAGGAGCCTTTTTTCCTTGGGCGTCCTCTATCAGCTTTATTATTTGAGAGAGTGTAGTATTTGCTCCGACTTTTGTTGCCTTAAACTTAAAACTTCCATACTTGTTTATTGTAGCTCCTATTACTGTATCTCCTTTTTTCTTTTCAACAGGCATGCTTTCGCCTGTAAGCATGGATTCATCAATAGCAGATTCACCATTAATTATAATTCCATCAACTGGAATTCTTTCTCCAGGCTTTACAATAATAATATCTCCTACAATCAGCTCATCAACTTTAATTTTAATCTCTTTTCCATTTTTTATCACTATTGCAATTTTTGGAGACAGGTTCATTAATTTTTTTATAGCTTCACTTGTTTTTCCTTTAGCTACAGCTTCAAGATATCTTCCAACCATAACAAAAGTAATCAGAATTGCAGCAGCTTCAAAATATTGGTCTTGCATAGGTGCAAATAAAGTCACGTAAACGCTAAAGAAATAAGCTGCGCTTGTTCCAAGTGCTATCAAGCTGTCCATATTTGCTGTTTTATGCTTTAATGCACTAATTGCGCTTTGATATATTCTTCTACCAACAATAAATTGTACAGGTGTTGCTAATGCAAACAGAATATAATTTTTATAAGGAATTTCTATCCCAATCCACATAAAAACCATTCCCATGAGAAAAGCAGGAATAGCAAAAATTAAGCTGAAAATTACCAATTTTTTTAAATCCATTAATTTTTTCTTTCTTTTTGCCTCTTCTTTATATTTATCCAATGAAGAAATCTCTACACCATAACCTAGACTTTGAATTATACTAATAATTTTTGCTTCACTTGTTCTGCTCTCATCAAACTCTACAGTTGCTTTTTCTGTTGTGAGATTAACATTTGCGTATTTTACAGCAGGATCTTTTTGTAAGCCATTGGTTATTAAGGTAGCACAGCTAGCACAATGCATTCCAGTTATTCTAAAATCAACTTTTCTCATTCTATAATATATCCAATCAACTTTATAAAATTCTTTATTCTAAATCACATTCCACATCCACATCCGCTACCCATACCGCAGCTTCCAGAAGATTTTGGAGTAGCAGAATTAATTTGTTGCTGTGTTGCCTCACCACTCTCTGTAACAATAAAACTTCCTTGCAACATCCCCATCCCACAGCTGAATCTCACTGTTCCAACTTTATCAGGAGTAAATTCAAAGACATTCAATCCTTGTTTTAATCTTGCATCTATTTTGTAGTCATTTACTACTAATTCACTGTTACATCCTGTCAGCTCTTTGACATTCACATTCCATTTTACAGGAATTCCTTTTTTCAGGACAAAAGAGTTAGGATGATAACCGCTCGCATCAACATTCATATTTATTTCCTGAACACCATTTACTATATTCCCACTAATAACATTTCCATTACTGCTAGGTTTTATCGAACTTAATCCAAAATTTGTTCCAGTTAAGGCTAATCCTCTGTTTAACATTACTAATCCAAGTATCAGAACAATGACTGCTGAAATTTTCAAAATTTTTCTTGTAGTGCTATGGCTTATTACAGTAGCAAGACTTCCGAATCCAAGCATTACTGGAATAGTTCCAAAACCAAAAACAGCCAAGCTTGTTGCTCCTTTCACAAAGCTTCCTGTTCCTGCTGCATAAAGATACATTGCTTGCAATGGTCCGCAAGCAATGAATAATCCATTTAACAAACCTGTAAAGAATGGTCCTGCATATGGTCCTTTTGGTGTCCTGCTAGCAACTTTTGATAAAAATTTAGGATTAAATTGAAATCTTCTGAAAAATGCAATGCCACACATGCTTAATGCATAAAATATCATAAATAATCCAGCAAGAATTGCAACCCATCCGCGCAATTTAGTGCTAAAAGCAATTATTCCTCCTATTAAACCAAAAATTCCCCCTATAATAGCATATGAAACTACTTTTGAACCACCATAAACAAGGTGTTGTTTCAAACTCTTATGGCCATTTAATGCATTCTTGGCTGTGTATGAAACAACAAAGCCTCCACACATAGATACACAATGAAATCCTACAAGCAATCCAGCAATAAACAATAAAACCAAACTTACATTTTCTCCTATCTCTGGAATCTTAAATTCAGGAATTTTAATGCTCGAGCCAAACAGATAATATAAAAAAAACAAGGCTAATATGCTTACGCCTATCAAAACAAATAAACCGACTCTATCTTTCTTTACAGGAGCATTTGAATTCTGTGAGATAACTTCATAACCTAATTTTTTAATGCTTTCAGTTATTTCTTTTTCACTTATCTTTTCAGGATCAAAATCAATCAATGCTTCATTTTTTGCATAACTTACTTTTATGCTGCTAACTCTATCTTTCAATTCAATCTCAATCAATCTCTCACACGAATTACAGTGCATTCCTTTTATCTTAAATAACTTTTTCATAAAAAACCCAGAAAAAAGAACTATTAATGAATTTGTATGAAACTAGTTTCATACCTAAGAAACCAAGGTTTCTTATCATGAAAATCAAAAGATTTTCAGGATCCTAAAATCCATAAGGATTTTATGATGGTTCAACTTCCTTAGTAACTTCTAATTATCTTATGACCACTATATTATTCATTCCTCTTCTTTTTCTTTCAATAAGGTTCTTGCTTTCAAGCCTGTCAAGAATTCTTGTAACCTTTACTTTTCCAAATCCTGACTTGTCAACTATATCTGCCTGGAACATGCTTCCTTCTTTCATTAAAATTACATAAATTGCTTTTTCCTCTTTGTTCAACAATTTAAGATTTTTTTCTTTTTCTTCTTTCAGCTTTTCTGCAAGTTCATCCTTAATTTTTCTAGTCCTTACAATTATCTTTTCTTTTTCCTTACCAAAAATAAGTACAATACCTATTATTGCAATTATGCCTACTAAAACGAGCCCAATAATTGTCTGAGTTTTTATATCCCCATACATTGGACAGGTTGTTCCATGAGAACATGAAGTCCCTACAATATCTTTTAATGCACTGTTAAAAAGAAAAATTATAATTCCAATCACAACAGCCATTCCAATTATAATATATCCTACTTGCCTATTTTCCATTTTAATATTTTAACTTAGTCATTTAAAAAGTTAATCGATTATAGTTCTATCGGTATTGATAGATACATCTAATAAAATTTTTCTTAATCTCTCATTAAAACATTTAATTCAACTCTCTAAAATTTCTATTTACAGCAGCTTTTACATTCAATCTCATAACCAGAATCTTTTATCTTTCCCTTTATTTTTTCATAGTCTACTTTGCAGGAATCATATTTCAAATTGACTTTTCCACTCTTAGCATCAATGCAAACTTTTTCTACACCAATACACTTTAAAGACTCCGCCAGACTGTCTGCACAGCCACAGCCTTTAATTCCTTTGACATTTATAGTCTTTTCTTCTAACATTTTACACCTCCTTTATATTTCTATGCTGATATACTTATTTAAATTTGTCTATCTGCTCCTCTTAACTCCAATTCTTGGACAAAGCTTTGAAACGGGACATTTACTACAAAGAGGAGACTGAGTTATGCATATCTCCTTGCCAAACAAAACAAAAATAGTATTCAGCTCTTTCCAATACGCTCGAGGAACAACTTTCATTAACTCCAGCTCAGTTTGAGTAGCATTTTTTGTTTTAGCCCATCCTAAACGATTTGAAACAACATGAACATGGGTATCAACAGGGATGACCTCTTTCTTAAAAGCAAAACTCAACACAATATTGGCTGTTTTTCTTCCTATTCCCTTTATATTAAGCAGTTCATACTCAGATTCAGGAACTTTTCCATCATGCTCTTCTAATATCACTTGAGAAACATGTTTGATCGTTCTTGCTTTGTTTTTGTAATACCCAGAAGAGTAAATCAGCTTTTCAAGTTGCTTAACAGGAAGTTTAACAATTTTGTCAGGAGTATCTGCAACTGCGAAGAGTGCAGTAGAAGTTTTTGCTGTATTTTTATCCTGTGTACGCAGAGAAAGCAAACATGTAATCAAAGTTTTAAAGGGATCATTTTTTTCAGATGTCTTTCTTATAGTCGGCTTTTCAGATTTCTCATAAAATTTACCAAGAATCTTGAAAATTTTAGATATTCTTTCTTTTTTTGTTTTCATAATCGAGAATTGCTGCATGCAACGCATCTGCTTTAAACTTTCTTTTGAATATTAGATATTTTGTATATTTTCTATCTAATCTCATATTTTTATTAGAGTTTCTATACAAAAATTTCAAAATTTTAAATATTTGTGGGCCAGTATACTGAAGTTTATAGGCATTACCTTTAGTTAATCTATAAAGTTTAACTCTATTTAACTTACAATTCTTAATTAATATATCTTGTAATTGTTCTAGGAACTCCTTATTCCCAGCAATCATAAGCTGAATATGGGAAATATCAGAACCGCTTATGCTTCCATCACCATCAAACACACCACGAATAAAATGAGAACTTAGCCTTTGTGGGAATTTAACCTTTTTTATGCTTAAACTTTTATTTGGGGTTACGCCTCTTTCAACTAATGATTCAAATAGATCTTTATCACAAATCCCTATGTGGGCACTCCTATTACTTTTTATAAGTCCAATTTTAGCATTTGTTTTAATGGCTTTTTTAAATTTATACAAATGTTTTTTATCTTTTTCTGATAAGCATATCAATACACTTTTATCTCTTAAAGAAAGAACACCATCAGCTGCAATAAATCCTAACCAATAAGCAGAAATTTTATTTAATTTTTTAAAGAATTTTTCATTACAATAAATTCTTTTTTTAAATCGCCCGAGATTAGGGAGCATAATCTCTTTATCTTTAAGTATTCTGAAAATAGTCTTTCTATCACATCTAAATTTTTTAGCAAGTTTTGGTGCAGAATATTTTTTTGTTCTGGCTAATTCTATAAGCTTATTCAATTTTTCTTTTTTAAAAAACTTTTTCATATTTCTTTTGTTTTTTTGAATAATTCTTAATAGCTTTTCTAAATGTTTGCATACCAAGAACAGAGCAGTGATATTTTTGAGGGGGTAATTGACCGAGAGCATTGTAAATATCTTTTGCTGTTATTTTTAAGGCATCCTTTATTTTTTTGCCTATCACAAGATCACATAATACATCCGAGCATGCAATTGCAGCAGTACATCCGTAAGTTTTAAAAGAAGCATCAATAATCTTATCATCTTTTATTTTTAGATAAAATTCCATAATATCTCCACATTTTATATTCCCCATCCTGCCTTTGATACTAAAATTCTTCATTTCGTTAGCATGTTTGGGGTGAAAAAAATGTTGCATTACCTTCTTGCTATAATTTATTGTCATTTTTTCCTCCTTCCACTAAATTTTTCATCTCACATTTCTTATCTTCACATGAGTCGCACTCATATTCTTCTATTTTCTTTTCTCCTACAAAATGTGTTCCGGTTATTTTCAGAGCAAAAGTTGAGACTAATTTTTCTAAATTCTCTGAGCCACACTCGCACTTCACTTCATCCCCCTGTCTGTATAAAACTTCGAATTTGGCATTGCAGTCCTTGCATCTATATTCATATACTGGCATTTTTTCTCCTTCTTATTTTTGTTTTTAATCATTAAGTATCAAACCTATTAGCAGAAATAATAGATTTCTGGGATCCTAAAAATCTTATAGATTTTTTTGATGACAGGTTTGCATTTGTGTTGGCCTGTCATTGCCAACAATTTAATTAACGATTCTTATTTTTTCTTTTTCAAAGCTTTATTTAGCTCATCAACAAGCTTATCAGGATTAATGCCATGTGCAATAGCTCCGGCCTCTATGCTCTCAGACATTGCCATCGGGCAACCAAAGCAGGCCATTCCATGCTTAAAAAAAACTTCTGCTGTTTCAGGATGTTTGTGCATAACACTAGCAAAATCCATATTTTTTGTTATCGCTTCTTTGCTAATTTTTCTAACTTTTTTCTTTATCTTCATTTTTCTTTAATATACCCTCCATTTCATATAATTCTCTATTATCTAAATAACTGTTTAAGTCTTTAATCATATCTTTAACATCAAGTCCATAACCAACAGATACGCTTTCTAGACTTAGAAATCCTAATTCATTTTTAAGATGTTGACAGCCTATACATGGAAAACCATATTCTTCTAGTATTTGTACAGCACCTTCATCTTTAAATAAATCAGCAAGCAAAATTTTTTCAGTTATTTTTTCAAGTTTTTGTTCTGACATTTTTTAATCTCCCTTTTTATTCTTTTTTAATTTAGTATTAACTTTTTTTCCATTAAGCTTTACAATTCTCCCAGGAGCACCAACAACTGTGCAGTTATCTGGGACATTGCGGTCTATGATAAAGGTCTCTGCGCCTATTTTAACATTATTCCCTATTCTTATCGGTCCAAGTAATGTTGCTCCTGCACCAATCAACACATTATCTCCAATTGTTGGATGCCTTTTCCCTTTATGTTTTCCAGTTCCTCCAAGTGAAACATTCTGATACATCACACAGTTTTTTCCTATCTCTGCTGTCTCTCCTATTACTACACCCATTCCATGATCAATAAACAATCCTTTTCTAATCTGTGCTCCAGGATGTATCTCAATTCCTGTAAAAAATCTCATTAATTGTGAGATCAAACGTGGAATAAAGGGTATACCAATAAAATGTAATGGATGAGTGATATAACGATGAACAACTATAGCATGTAATCCTGGATAGAGTAAAAACTCTATATTCCTTACAGCAGGATCATTCTTGTATATAGCCTTAACATCTTCAAACATTTTTATTTAAATGGTGAAATTTTTCTCAAATTTTTTGCAATATCATCAACTGTCTTAATAGCATAGTCGATATCATCTTGAGTTGTGCTTCTTCCTAGAGTTAATCTAAGAGAACCATGCGCTGTCACATGATCTAATCCAATAGCAGTTAATACATGTGAAGGTCGCAAGTCTTTTGTTGAGCAAGCACTTCCAGTTGATGCGGCAATTCCTGCCATGTCAAGATGCATTATCAAACTCTCACCTTCTATTCCTTGAAATGAGAAATTTGCATTATTATAAAGTCTTAATGTGGGGTGGCCATTAAGCCTTGATTTTTCTATTTTTAAAATGCCTCCAATAAGTTTATCTCTCAATTTTTTAATGCTCTCTGCATCATTTCTCATTCTTTTTTCACAAATTGAAACAGCTTTCGCAAATCCTACGATTCCAGCAACATTTTCAGTACTGCTACGTAAACCAAATTCATGCCCACCGCCATGCAATAAAGGCTCTATTTTATTTTTCAAGTCTTGTTTAATATACAATAAGCCGACTCCTTTTGGACCGTAAATTTTATGTGCTGAAGCAGTCAAGAAGTCGAGATTCATTTTTTTAACATTTATATCATATTTTCCGAATGTTTGGACAGCATCTGTATGAAACAATGTATTTTTCTTTTTGCAAATTCTTCCAATTTCTTCAATATTCTGAAGAGTTCCTATTTCATTATTCCCATGCATTATTGAAACAAGAAGTGTTTGGTCTGTAATATTCCTATCAAGCTCTTTCAAGTCAATAAGGCCATTTGAATCAACTTTTAATATTGTAGTCTTAAAACCTTGTTTTTCAAGGAATTCGCATGGTTCAAGTATAGCATGATGTTCTATTGTTGTAGCAATTATATGATTTTTCTTCTTTCCAAGCTCTGAGAAAGCAAGCCCTTTCAAGACAGCATTATTACTCTCTGTTCCACTTCCTGTAAAAACTATCTCTTCTGGTTTACATCCGAGAAATTTTGCAATTATTCTTCTGGAGTCTTCAATTGCACGCCTAGCATCTTGTCCTTCACGATGTAAACTTGATGCATTTCCATAATTCTCTGAAAAATATAGAGTCATAGCCCTCAAGACATCAGGATCAACAGGAGTTGTTGCTGCATTATCTAAATAAATTCTTCTCATTTTTATCTAATTTTTTAAGTATCTCCTCTGCACATTTCTTTCCGGATAAAAACATGCCACCAAATATTGCCCCCATTCTATAAGAACCGTACACTGCATTAGCAGCCATGCCAGTAACAAATAGACCAGGATAAATTTCTTTTGTGTTATCTAACAGATCCCTTTCTCCTTCTTCAGCCCACATTGATTTTTCTCCATAAATTTTTATATTAGCTTCAGAATTTTTTCTTGCCAAAATATTAGCCACATATGCTTCATGACCAGTTGCATCTACTACATATTTTGCCATCAATGCCAATGGGTCAACATGAAAATTTGCTTTTTCTATTGCATAACTATTAATAACAATTCCTGCAACTTTTCCTTCTCTTAAAACAAGATCATTAACAAAAATGCCGGTTAATATTTTGGCTCCGGCATTTATTGCACCGGTAGCTAATTTCGCAGGAACCTCTACAGAGTTTGCTGTATAAAAATTCATTCCTTCGACAGGAACTAACTTAATATCAAACTCTCTCAAAATTTCATCAGCTGGTTTCTCGATTACTATCATAGGATAGCCCATTCCACCACCCCAAATTCCTCCACCGAATGATAAATTTCTTTCGAATATTGCAACATTCAAATTTTTTTCTGCTAAATATTTTGCTGTAATTAAACCACTCGGTCCACCACCACAAACAGCTACATCTAAATGTAATAATTCCCCAAAATATTTATGTGAGGTATCAAAAATAGCTTTTGTTATCCTTTCTTCCAGTTCCATTTTTTTATCTAAATTCCTCCACTTTTTTTGGTTTCATCTGGCAAATGCTTAAAATACCCTTATTATATTTTTTGCAGAGCGTACATGAACAGTTTGTTTCTCTTGTAACTTTTAGAAGTCTTTGCATCTCTCTTATAGCTGAATTTTTATTTTTTGAGATAATTTTCGCAGATTTTTCTATTTCTTTTTTAACCTTCTTTGGTAATTTTACTCTTACTGCTCTTTTTCCGCTAAGATACTGGGAAACAGCAGCCTTGCTTACTCCAAGAGCGCTTCCTGCCTCTTCCATACTCATCTCATACTTCTTAGTTAAAATTCTAGAAAGCTCTTTTCTTATTACTGGTATTATATACCAAACCTCTATTTCTTGCGGTAAATTATACATAAGTTAACTATTGTTAACTTATATTTATAAATCTTTTGGTTCTCAGTTCTATTTAACCTTAGGCGATCTCTGTACTTTAGAATAAAGAAAACTTTATAAACATAAAAATGATTAAATTATCTTTCAAAATGAATGGTGGCCTAGTTAACGGCAATACTAAAGTACTTGGAATTGTCTCAGCAAAAGGAGGAGTAGGGAAGACAACGACTGTCTCAAATATAGGAGCAGCTGCAGTTACCTTATTTAAAAAGAATACACTCATTCTTGATGCTAATATTAACACAGGAAATATTGGTTTAGCCTTAGGTTTAACGTATCATCCAGTTAGCATAAATAAGATAATAAAGGACCCTGTAACAATAATGAGTTCTGTTCATAAACATAAGTGTGGTTTACATGTCATTCCTTCTTCACTTGTCAAAGAAAAAGGAAAAATAGATACTAATGGTTTAAACAAGAAGTTAAAAAAACTGAAAAGTTATGATTTAATTCTTCTAGACTCTTCACCAGGTGTTGAAGATGATGCAAAGCTTGCGATAAAAGCATCAGATGCTCTACTTCTTGTCCTAACGCCTGATTTTCCAACTGTTGCAACTGCCATGAAGACAATAAACTTAGCAAAGAAACTTAAAAAACCAATTTTAGGAGTCATATTAAACAAAGTACGTGGAAAAAAATATGAAGTATCCACAAAAGAGCTAGAAGCAAGTTTTGGTCTGCCAGTTCTAGCATCTATTCCTTATGATGAAAATATAGAAGAAGCTGTTGCAAGAAGATTGCCAGTGGTTATACACTCGCCAAAAAGCAGCTCAAGCATTTCATTTAAAAAGCTTTCAGCAAATCTATTGGGAAAAAAATATATAAAGAAAAGTTTGAGAATGAAGCTAGCAGAATTTTTTGGAATGGAGTAAACCAAAAAATTCTTTAAGTTTTCTTGACAGTTATTGCCTGAACAGGACAAATGTCTGCGGCTTCTTTGTTACATTCCAAATCACTCTCTGTTTTCTTAACAAAAGCCTTATCGCCTTTTAACTCAAAGTTTCCAGCACAAACTGCAACACAACTTCCACATCCAATACATTTTTCTTTGTCAATCTTAACTTTATATTTTGCCATTTTTTATAGTTTTTAAGATTTCTAAATTTAATTCAATCTCAACATCCAGCTAATCTTTGTAATTCTCCAAGAGTTGTAGAGCCAGGATACAATGTATTATTTATCTTCCAAGTTGGGTAGCCAGTAATCCCAGTAGCTTCACATAATTCTGCCTGCTGAGTGCATTCTACATAATTTATAAACTGAAAAGCATCTCCGAACATCTCTTTCTGTTCCTTGCAATGAGAACACCCGTATGCACCATACATTACAGTTCCTTTTTCTGTCAAGCATTTTGCTAACTGCTCTTTAAATTGATCAGAAGGATTATTTCTTGCAAAATAAATAACAAGAATCGCTATTATAAAAAGGAAAATAATCAGATATATCAAAAAATTAATCTTTTTCTTTTTTCCTACCATAAATAACTCTAGAAAAAATATGCTTTTAAATCTTATGAAATCTTGATTAAGGATCAAGCCGATTCGCAAAAAGCTCAACATTCCAGCTTTGCTGGAGGCAACCAGCTTTTTGGGATCCTAAAAATCTTATAGATTTTTTTGATGATAGGATTGAGTAACTACCAAAGGGGTCAGCTTTGGTTATTATTAATGATTTATTCCGAATCTATATTCAATCCTCTTTACCATGTATCCAGTCTGCTGTAAATCTCGGTTTAATGCCTTTAATATAATTATAAGCACTTAATGCAGCTTTTGCACCCTCACCAGCTGCAATAACTGTCTGCTTAAAAGGAATGTTTGTGACATCTCCTGCAGCGAATATTCCGGGAGTAGAAGTTTCACATTTTTCATTAACAATTATATGCCCAAAAGCATCTAACTTCATAAGTTTCTTGATAAAATCAGTTTTAACTTCAGAACCTACTTCAATAAAACAACCATCAATTTTCAATTCTTTTGTTTTCCCTTTTTTATCAGATATAACAATAGAAGTTAAAGAATTTTTTCCTTTGAATTCTTTAATAACATAATGCACTAAAGACTCAACATTTTTCAATTTCTTGATTTTTTCAATTAAAACCTCATCTGCTAAAAATTCATCCCTCCTATGAATAGAGTAAACTTTTTTTGCTATGTTGCTAAGAAAATAAACAGCTCCTATTGCTGAATTTCCACCCCCAACTACTGCAACTATCTTTCCAGTAAAAAAATTACCATCACATGTCGCGCAATAACTTATTCCCCTTCCAAGTAATTCTTTTTCACCTTTCACATCCAAGCTTCGAGGAGTTTTTCCGAAAGCAAGTATAATTGCCTTTGCAGAGTACTCTCTCCTTTCACTCTTGATAACAAAATTTCCTTTCTTCTTAATCTCTATAACTTGCTCGTGTATAATCTCTGCGCCAAAACTTCGGGCTTGTTTTTCAAATATCTTAATTAAATCCATTCCTCGTACTCTCTCGAAACCAGGATAATTTTCAATAGTTGCAGCTGATGCAGTTTGTCCTCCGACTTCTTTTCCAAGAAGTAATGTTTTCAACTTCTTCCTGCATGCATAAATAGCAGCAGTTAAGCCAGCTGCTCCACTTCCGATAATAATTAAATCATATTCTTCCATATAGAAAACAAGTAATATTCTTATTTAAAACTTATTATAGAGATAAAAACACTTAAAATAATATATAGAACATTGAATCGAAAATTATTTAAAGCATAAAATGCTGTAATTTCTATGGACGCAAATATGAAAAGAGGAATGTGGAGTTTTTTCTTAGCTAGACCTAGACATGCCTATATGTGCAAGGTCTTTGGTTTTGGCTGCGGCTCTATTTGCGGCGTTAAAACTAAGACATTGTAAGGGCTTGATAATCTTCTCGGCTCCTGCAATTTTTCTTCAACATTAAAATGATACAAAATCTTTTTCAAACATGCGCTGAATGCAAGGAAAGCATATTTAATCCGATATGCCCTTCTTGCCTAGCGAGAGAAATAGAAGCGTGGATAAATGAAAATTCAGGAAGAATAGAACTCCTCAAACTAAAGGAAAAACTGCTTGAGGCAGTTAGAGCATATAAAAAATCCTCATTAAGAGGAGGCAGATGTATTATATGTAAAAAGAATTCTGACTTCCTATGCCCATATTGTTTTACTAAAGAAATTTTTGATATACTCAAAGAGATAAAAGCGAATAAAGAGCTTTTGCAAGACTTTTTCATACATTTTAACTATGACTTCGACCACAAGGGTTACTATAAAGAAGCAGAAGAAATGGATTTGCTTGTTTGAATAGATTTAAAATCTTTCTTTTTTTCCTTATTCTATGGAACAAAAAAGAAAGAAATGCAAAGCAGTCTGCCTCTTCTCTGGAGGATTAGACAGCAGGCTTGCAATAAAACTCATGCAAGAGCAGGGCGCAGAAGTTATTGCTCTCTTTTTAGCATTGCCATTTGGTAGCGGATGCTGTAAACCAGATTGTGCTTTTAACTTCTCGCAGATGCAAGGAGTTAAACTAAAGATAATTGATTGCACTAAAGGCAAGCTATTCAAAAAATATCTTGAGATTGTAAAGCACACAAAATATGGACATGGCTCTGGAATGAATCCATGCATTGATTGCAGAATCTTTATTTTAGAAGAAGCAAAAAAATTAGCTAAAAAAATAAAAGCAGATGTGATTGTAACAGGTGAAGTTTTAGAAGAGCGTCCTATGAGCCAAAAGCTGCGCGCATTAAAATTAATTGAAAAAGAAACAAAATTAGAAGGCAAACTTCTAAGGCCATTATCAGCCAAGCTATTACCAGAAACAGATGCAGAGAAAAAAGGATTACTGGATAGAGAAAAATTTCTTGCAATAAAAGGACGAAACAGGAAAATTCAGCTTGAGCTAGCAAAAAAATACAACCTGAGCTATCCAACACCAGCAGGCGGCTGCCTGCTCTGCGAAAAAGATTTTGCAAGAAAGCTGCAAAATCTTTTCAACCATAATAAAGAAATTTCAGAAACAGATATAGAAATTTTAAAAACAGGCAGGCATTTCAGAATAGGAAATGTAAGAGTAGTAATAGGAAGAAATGAACAAGAAAATAAAAAACTTCAAATGTTAGCAACAAAGAAAGATATAATTATGGAAGCCAAAGATGTAATGGGTCCTGTTACATTAGTGATAGGAGAACTCAGAGAAAAAGAACTTAAAAAAGCAGCAGAGCTTACTGCAAGATATTCTGATTGTGAGCAAGAATGCGAAATCATCTTCAATAAAAAAATAATCCTTGCAAAAAAAGCAACCCAAGAAGAAATTGAAAATCTAAGGATTTAATATCTTTAATAAATAACCATTAACAATCCAAAGCTGACCCCTTTGGACTTTTGCAAGTGATGGTCAATCACTTGTTCTTTAACAAATCTAACTTTCAATTAACCTCTCAATCTCATTTTGTAAAATTTCTGTTAAATCTTTAATCGCTTTTCTTTTTTCTATTCCATAATCAGGATATAAGGGTTTACCAACATTAATTCTTACTTTTCCAGACAATCTCGGCAATTTTCTATGCCTCGGCCATAAGTCATATGTCCCTTTTATCCCAATAGGAATAATTGGTGAATGAGTAATATAAGAAAGCCATGCAGTTCCTTCTTGAATTTTTCCAAATTTTCCATCATAAGTTCTTGTTCCTTCTGAAAATATACCAAGTTTATTATTTCTAGAATCAGATTTTAATATTCTTTTTGCCTTTTTAATAGAATTTATATCAATTTCTCCGTCCTTCAGCAAAATCTGGCCAACAGATGCAAGAAGTCTTCCATATGTTGAATGCTCAAAATCAGCTGTAGGAGCAATATAATGCTTTACAAAAAAATATATCCTTCTATTTAAGCCAGAAACCATAAAAATAGGATCCATGTAGCTAGAATGATTTGCTGCTAATATTGCTCCACTTTTCGGAATGTTTTCCTTGCCATAAACTCTGCATTTGTAAGGCAAAGCCATTAGTTTCAGAGAAAATACACCTAAATCTGTCCAGATACCCCTAAAATCTCTTCTAAGTTCCTCTTTCGCATCCTTTAAATAAGACATTAAACTTTATAATTTATAGACTTTAAAAATATTATGATTAAAATGTGCAAGAAATGTAAAACTAATGCAGTATTTGTAATGATAAATGGTAGAAAACTATGCAAAAACTGTTTTATTCATTACTTTGAGAAAAAAATACTATTTACAATAAGAAAATATAATCTTCTGAGAAAAGGAAATAAGATATTTATTGATAAAGGAAGATATACAACTATTATTGAGCATATATTTAGAAAACTTCCTATTTACAAAATAAGCAAAATAAAGACAAAAACAGATAAAATTTTGCTTTCAACCTCAATAGGCAATATTGCATGCCAAATAATTCTAAACCAACTGAAAAAAAAGCAGGAAGTAAAGCAGCTGATGCCAAAATACAAGAATACAATCAAGCCTCTTTATCTTTTGCTTGATAAAGAAATTGAGCTTTATGCAAAACTCAATAAGATAAAAATCAATAAGCAGAAAGACAAGGACAAATTAGGGGTTCAAGTTAGAAACTTTCTTAATGACTTAGAAAAAAAGCACCCAGAAATTAAATATGCAGCTGTAAATGCGTTTCTTGAAATAGAGCCAGTATTATAAAATCTTCTCAAGCTCCTTTAAACTTTTAATTATTTTATCAGGAGTTGCTTTTTTAATTTCACTCCTAGGAGACCAGGAATACTTATTACTAATAGAAATCATATCGCAGCCTGCTTGTTTTGCAACAACAATATCTCCTGCTCTATCAGCAATATAAACTGCCTGTTCAGGCCTTATCTTCAAAACATGAAAAAGATGCTTGAAAGCTTTAACTTTGCTTGCAAAATAATCTCCTCCTAAAACATAATCAAAATACTTGTAGATTCCAAAATGTCTTACTGCCTTAACAATAAAATTCCTTCTTGAATTTGATACAAGTGCAATCTTGTATTTTTTTCTTTTCAACTCTCGAACAACATTAATCCCCGGAAGTGCTTTAATCTGATTTGCATGCTGTAAGACATATCCATTCACAGCATTTCTTATTTGTTTGCTATGTTTTTTAATCCCAAGTGCATGCAACATCCTATCCAAGCGGAGACCAAAATTCTTTTCAAATTTCTTTTTACTTATCTTATAGCCATATTTCTTTAAATTAAGAAAAATTTGTTTTCTATAAAGTTCTCTAGAATCAGCCAAAGTTCCATCAAAATCAAAAATAATCAATCTATAATTTCCATAAAACATTTTTTCTCCTAAAAAATTTAATCACTAATCTGATTTTTCCTTGTTCTTTATTAGCAATCCTTAAAGTCCAAACCGCATCATAAAATCCATCAGGATTTTAGGATCTTGAAAACCTAAAGGTTTTCCCGATGATGGTTTGCATCAATTTTGGTTATCATGTCGAGTAATTATCTTTATTTATTGACTTCCTCTCTGTAATCTTTTTTCAGCCTCTTTTTTCTCTTGCTCAAGCTTGACTCTAGAAATCATATCAGCTAATGATGACTCTTTTTTCTCTTCTGATGTGAATGCACCGCCTGCTCCGACAACTTTGAAAGCTTCAATAACATGCACACCAGCATCAACTACACCATATCTCTGAATTTTAAAATAATCTCTTGCAACATCATTTATACTCTTGCTTACAAGTATTTCATTTCTTGATTTTTCCTTTAGTTTTTGAGCAACAAGCGAAAGGCCTGCAGTAGGCATGAATCTTAAAACTTTAGCATTTAATCCTACAGCTGCTTGTCCTGAATTTATTCCAAGGCCGTGTTCTACTTCTAATTTTGATAGTTCTTCATTAATTCTTGTTGCAGCGCGAACAGCAGCAAGTTGATGATTTTCCTGAGTTCTAGGAGCATTAAATAATGCAATTATATCACTTCCAGCAACATGCCCTACAACTCCGCGGTTGCCATAAACAGCATTCGTAACAATTCTGAAATACTTATTTATCAGTTCTGTAAAATTATCATCTTTCTGAATTTCTGAAAGATTTTTTAATGAAACAAATAAAACACTAAGCTCTTGTCTATTACCTACAATAGAACCCTGTACTACCTTTTCAACTAGGCTCTTGTCAACATACTTGTCATAAATTCTTCTTATTACATCTTCGCTTTTTCCAGCATCTCTCGCCTGTATTGGAAGGGAGCTTGTTGCAACAATATATCCGGTGCCTTGTCCTCTGCTTATAACTCCTTTTGATTCAACATAATCAAGCTCTTGTTTAGGTCTAGATATATAGATAATAAATATAATCAAAATAATGAAGACAATAAAAGAGATTAAAGGATACTGAGTGAATAAACCTTTTCTTCCTTCAAGATCAAGAACAGCTGTTGCCCTGCCTGTTAATGGCACTGACCTGAACTCTTTTACTTCCTCTATAGTTTCAGTTCCATCACTCAAAGCATTAACAGAAACATCATATGTTCCATTAGGAGCTTCTAACAAGAAAGATTGTTTATCATCCACATCAAGTACAACTTTTTTAGTTTTATCAATTTCAGTTCCACCACTACTAAATTTAATTTCTAAAGTTTTCTTGTAAGGCACATTTCCTGTATTGGTTACCACAAGCTTGTTGTTTACAAGCTCTACAGACGCAGATTCATATTTTGGAATGTAAATTATCCTCTCTTCCCTCAAGTCAGAAATACTCACATAAATCTTCCAATCTCCAGCTGTTGCATTATTTGGAATCTGATAATTTTTACTTAAACTTGTTTCTATTCCCTCCTGAACAAGATTATTCCCCCTTGAATCATATATCTCTAGCCTTACAATATCTTTTATCTCATTTCCAGCTTGATCATACAATAAAGCCTTGACAGTAAGAATAGAGCCAGGAATAAAACTATCATTATTTAATGCAAGTTCCAACTTTGTTGGCACAACTGTAACATAAATCTTATCTTGGAAAACAGCCTTATTTGTTCTAGTGTCTTTATATTTCTCATAAACAAGAATTTCAATGTCATAAGCATCTGGCCTTGCATTCTCAGGGATATTCAAGTTAATTGTAAAAGAACCATCAACAACTGCAATAGTCTGCTTCGCAACATCTCCAACAGAAATTTCAGCAAATCCATTCACAGGAATTCCATCCTCACGAATAGCATTTCCATTAATTACAAGCTGCTCACCAGGTTTCACGCTCTTTGCGCTCAGCGTGATATCTAATTTTATATTATCACTTACAATAAAATTACTAGTTCTTGCACTCTCGCTTAAAAAACTAGAGGTAACATGGCATTCTCCAATGCCATCTGTAAGAACAAGTCCTTTCTTAAGCTCAAATAGAGTATTAGCACTAACACTCACTGTATCAGCATAAAATACAACACTCTGAGAAGGACAGACAAGAGTCAGCTGCAGCAATCCAGTGGCAGAGTCAGATTCTAAAATATCAACTTGTTGTTCAAAATTGCTTCCAAGCATATAAATCTTGCTAGGCTGCCCAAGCAAGATTTCTGCAGAAGCAGCAGAAATTAGGCTAAACAAGAAAACTGCTAAAAAAACCCCTAAAACCACCTTATTTTTCATAAGACTACTATATGCATTCTATTAATAAATCTTACTAAAAAAGATTTATTAATTACTAAGATTAATAAATTCAATAGATAAGTTAATGTGATAATTCTTTGCCCTGACATCAGAAAAACCAAAGGTTTTTAGGATCCAGAAAATCTTTGATTTTCTTGAAGCAAAGACAATTGTAATCCATATCAATGGATTATATACTAACTAAAACAAAAGAAAAAAATAAAAAAATATTCATTCTTATTTAAGCTCAAGCTTGTCTTTTACAAAAAAATTGCCTTCTATTTAGTATTCTCTTATTT
>JACRHU010000010.1 GCA_016211995.1 Candidatus Pacearchaeota archaeon | reverse complement strand
TTAGAAGAAATTATTAATCTTACTGTTCAGAAAAGACTCATATTCTTGGAAGTTAATAAATGCACGCATAAAAACAAGCTGCTTTTCTTTGGTTACAGCATAAACAATATGCATTCCATTAATTTTTGCTCTGAAAATTTTGTTTTTTCCAACAGACTTTTCAAATTTATGCAGTTGTTCATGTTCCAGTACCTTGCATGAAAGGATTTTTTCAATAATATCTTCTCTTTCAATTTTATTTTTCAAGTCTCGCTCAAAATGCTTAGAAATTTCAAAAGATTTTATTCCTGGGCGTAAT
Source organism: Candidatus Pacearchaeota archaeon (assembly GCA_016211995.1). Lineage (GTDB taxonomy): Archaea > Nanobdellota > Nanobdellia > Pacearchaeales > DTIR01 > JACRHU01. The sequence goes on along the minus strand of JACRHU010000010.1, from coordinate 3,336 downwards.
TGCATGAAATGACTATTACAATTATCACACTTCAAATTACCACAAGGATTTTTCACCTCTATCATTTTTTCTTGTTTTTAATGAAACTTTCTATTCTTTTAATCTTTTCTCTGTCTTGCTTAACCTTGTTTATTTTCTTCCTGTAGGGAATTTTTAAAATCTTTTTATATTGCTCTAAATATTGCTCTGCTGAAAGGTTCCTGAATTCAGCTCCATTAACATAATAAATCTTGAATAGATTGACTGGAATTTTAACGAATAAATCTGAATATCCAGCAAATGCCACTTTTATCTTGCTTTTTTCAAATTCGTGCTCTTTTTCATCAACTAATTTGAATTCTAAGTTGCCCATTAACTCTCTTAACTCATTCCATCTTTTTTTCATATAAATATCTGGCACAAGAAAGTCGATATCCTTTACTTTCTTAAATTCTCCAATAACCAGCATCAATCCTAAAGAACCCCAGATAATTGGTTTAATCTTAAATTTTTCATTAATTTTTCTAGCGACTTTAAGAAATAATCCAAACTCTTTTTTATTTTTCTTTAAATTCATCTTATCTCAGTCTGATAGTCTCTAAGTTCCTGGGAGCATTGGTTTCAACATGATGCAGTTGATAGTATGTTGATGCTAAGTCTAAACATTTTGTTGCTTCTCCATGATTGACTATAATTTTTTTTGGTTGTGGTCGCATGTTGTTAACAAAAGCAAGAAGCTGATTTCTTCCAGAGTGTGCAGTTAAACCGTCTATAGTGTAAATTTCCATGTTTACTTTGGCAATTTCTTCTCTGCCTTCAACATTAAACTTAACTTCTTTCAGGCCTTCTTGTATTTGCCTACCTAAACTGCCTACACCTTGATAACAAACAAAAATAATGCTGTTTCTTTTGCTGTCTGCAAGCTCTCTTAAGTATTCCACAGAAGCTCCACCTACTAACATACCTGAAGTTGCTAGAATTACGCATGGGCCACCTTCGATAACTTCTTTTCTTTCTGCAGGACTTCCAACTTGTTTGAATATGTTGCTTGCGAATGGATTTTTGTCTTGGAAAATTAAGCCTTTAACTTGGTTGCTTAAAAAATTTGGATAAGCTGTATGAATAGCTGTTATGTCCCATATCATTCCATCAATATAAATAGGAACTTTTTCAAGTTCGCCTGAAGCAATTGCTTGCTCAAGAATTAGCATTGTTTCCTGAGATCTTCCTAATCCAAGCTCTGGAATAAGCACTTTGCCTTTTCTTTCAATTGTCTTTTTTATTAAATTCAATAAAAGAGTTTCTGCTTCTTGTCTGCTAGGTAAAACATCATTTTTACTTCCATATGTAGATTCTATTATGAGTGTTTCGCATCTTGGAAATTGGGTTATTGACGGTTCTAGGAGTCTTGTTTTTCCGAATTTCATGTCTCCTGTATAAAGAAGGTTATGCAATCCGTTTCCAACATTTATATGCACCATCGCGCTTCCCAGAGCATGGCCTGCATTGTAAAATGTTAATCTTAAGTCTGGTGTAATGTCAGTAACTTCATTGTATTCAAGGCATATAGAATGCTTGACCATTTCTTTTATATCTGTACTGCTGAATAATGGCTGGCTGGCTTTTTTGTATGCTACACCTATAAAATCTAGCGCAATCAATGAAGAAATATCTCTTGTTGGTACAGTCATATAAGTCGGTCCTCTGTAACCCATTTTATACAAGTATGGAACTAAACCAGAATGATCAAGATGTGCGTGACTCAGAATTACAGCATCAATTGCTTTTAAGTCAAATTCAGTTGCCTCAAAATGCGGAAATTTATCTCTGTCTTGAGCAGCAACATCTATTCCGCAATCAAGAAGAACTTTAGATTCTGGTGTATGCAAAAGAAGACAGCTTCTTCCAACCTGCCTTCCTGCTCCTAAAAAAGTTATTCTAACCCATTCTTCAATTTTTTCAGGATTCCATTCTTTATATATGCGTTTTCCTATATTATTGAGAAATTTTTTTCTGTAGTTGTTGTTTAAATATAAAACATTTCTAATATTCTCTGTAATTTTGCTTCTTATCGCAGGGCTTCTTTGGACTTGTGGAATCCAGAACGTATGTTTTCTTATTTCTCTTAGAACTTCACCACCCTTGCCTATTGCAACACCTGGTTTTTTTGCTTCAATAACTACGATGCTTCTTTGTACATCAAAAATTATTTCTGTAATCTCTGCTTCTTCAGGCACTGTCGCACGAATAAACTTCTCGGTTTTTTCCTGGTCAAGCAATAAAGCTTCAGCTGCCCTGAGCTCTATTCTTTTCTTTATCTTGTCAACAATTTCCTTAATTTTTTCATCAGCTGTCAAGAAAAAATCCTTGTCATCTGTGTAAAGAACTATGTTTGCACCTTCAAAACCTGCTTCTGTAACTGCAGTTGGAAGTTCTTTTGTTATCTTATTTAAAATATCTGCCATTTTTATTATTATAATAGAGTATACAAAAACTTCAAACAAAATTCACTTTGTGAATTTTCTCGCGAAGCGAGTGTTGGCTTCAGCCAACAGTTTGAAGTTTTTGTTTATTATTAATCATCTTCAAGATACATTCAAATTAGATTACTCTGATTGTTTAGAATATTCTTACTTTTTCTTTTTTTCATCAATTAATTCTTCCTTAATCTCGCCAACACCATTCTTGTCTATAGTTACATAATCAAATCCCTCTCCAACACTAGCATCTCTCTTAATAGCTGTAGTAATGACTTTTAATGCCATTTTTCTGGCTTCTTCTAGGCTCATATCCTCGCGCCATTCATTTTCAAGAATACCATAACCCATAATGCTTCCATATGCTCCTGTTGTTACAAAATTATCATACTTGTTTACAGAGCCATCAGGTGAAGCTTCATACAATGAAAAACCCTCGCTATCTTTTCCACCTATTATAAATGCAGCTACTCCTACAATTGATGAAAACTTTCTAATATTCTCATATAATATAGAAGCAAATAAGTTAGCTGCCTCTTTAACTGTTGGTGGTCTCTTGCCTCTTATTGCTTTAAGTTTTAACTCTGCTGTTATTACTTTGAGTATTAATTGAATATCAGAAACAACACCTGCAACTGTAACAACTATGTTATCAGATACTTTGAACACTTTTTGTACTTTTTTATGAGCTATAAAGTAGCTGTCTCCTAAAGTTGCTCTTTTATCTGCTGCTAAGACTATTCCATCCTTGCAGATAACTCCGACTGTTGTAGTCCCGGTTTGTACTACTTCTTTTTCAATATCCTTAGGCATTTTAATCAGAAATCCTTCCTCTAATAAAAGACAATTTCTAAGATTTATAAACCTTTCGCTGTTTTTA
>JACRHU010000066.1 GCA_016211995.1 Candidatus Pacearchaeota archaeon | reverse complement strand
CTAATATCTTTCTACTTTTTCTACTTTTTCGACAGGTCCAACTGCAGCACCTTTGTATATCTCTGCGAATGAAGGAGCTGCGATTACTATGTTTTCTCCAAAGCCAGAAATACTACCTTCAAGAGCATCGCATGTTTTCTTTAGTTTTGCAACTGCTCTTTTAAGTTCAATTATATCCTTGCTCTTCAGGAATTTAATATCTATTACTGCTATTGTATAGCCCTCACGTAATGCAGCAAGAATAGGATTGATATCCTCAAAGACTTTAAGAACAAATGGCCTTATTACAATTTTAGCCTTTCTTGGAAGGTCCCTCCCAAGGTCAACTTCAATATATTCCTCTGGTGAGGCTTTTGATTTTCCGAAACCGAATGCCTCTTTTAATTTTTTAATCACCATAGTTAAATACTGTTATACTGTATTTATAAATTTTTCTATTCCTCAGAAGAGGATTTTATCACTCTTATATCGTAAAAAATAATTTTCAATATCTCAGAAACTCTATCAAGAAAATCCGTAGGATTTTCAGGATCCTAAAAATTTATAATTTTTATGATGTTTCTGATGACTGTCAGGATTATAAAATCCTGAAGTTTTGGAAGGTAGTATGAAAATATCAGAAATTAAGATTAGGAATGGGTCTGGGAGGATTTGGACCCCCGACATCTTGCTTAGAAGGCAAGCGCTCTGTCCAGGCTGAGCTACAGACCCTTTCAATGATATAATAAAAGAAAAAGTTTGCTCTTTTAAACCTTATTATCTGCCTTTTTTATCTAATTTTTTCAGTTATAGTCTCTCTTAGTTTTGTTACGTGTTCTCTGATACTATCTTCTTGCTTCTCAATTGATTTAATTCTTAGTCCAATAACTTCTTTTTTATGCTTCAAATCTTTTTCAAGATCTGCTTTGTTTGTTTTTATCATAACTTGGCCGATAATTTTATATGGGTCTTCTTTTGCCTTTCCTAGCTCTGCTATTGCGTTCTCAGTTTCATTTTGCTCAACCTGAAATGCCTGTCTTTGTAAACTTAAGTTTTGCAAATTTTGCTCAAGAATCTGTAGTTCTTGAATCTGTCTTGTTGTTGCTTCATCTATTTCTTGCATTTTATTTTTATACTGCTTTAACTCTTGTCACTTCTTTTCTTGGTTTGAAAAAGATCATGCTATCACAATAAGGGCACTTGAATCTTTTTTCCAAACTTTTATGGGAAATTTGCTTTCCACAAAAAAAACATTTATAGTTTGCCATTTTTATTTTTGATTTTATTTATTCTAAAAAATATGTTCCTCCTGTAAACTTTTTCCCACATTTTTCACATTTCCATATTCCCTTTGATAATCTTTTTGCTTTTTTTCCGCAAAAAATGCAGATTTGAGATTTTCTTTGTTTTGATTCTATCTCATTAATTCTCTCTCTAACTACTTTTCCTGATCCGACGCGAAATCTTCCGGCTGCTTTAACTTTTTTTGTTCTCATTTTCTAATTTTACAAAATGGGGCTGCCCAGATTTGAACTGGGGTCGCGAACTTTTTTGCTGAATGCTTTTTTCAAAGCTAGTCCCAAGGCTCGAAGGCTACCAGACTACCCCACAGCTTAATGCTCTTAAACATATGTTAAAAGAGTCCCATTCGGGGGGTAATTAATTACCTCAACCCTTATTTAAACCAACCAACTTGGTTTATAAATTTATTGTTATCTTTTATATCTATCCTAAATTTTATATCTTTGGTTTTTTTACTATCGCGATTTCTTAATCTTCCATTACTAATATAGCATTTTGTAGTATTAATACCAAATTTTCTAAGCATTATCCTGAGGGTATTCATGAATTTTAATCCTGAATCTAGTATCTCTTCGGATTTTGCTATATTAATTTGGATTCTTGGTGTTCTTCCAAATTCCTCTTTATTAGAACCTTCACAAAAATATGCTATTTTAAGGTATTCTCTAGAAAAATCTTTTGAATTAAATATCCATTTTGGAACATTGAATTTTTGAGTAGTCTTATCTCCTCTGGAAACTCCTAATTTAAACAATTCCTCACATAATTTCTTGTTAAAGATAATAAATTTATGCGTTTTGAATTTCCCTCCTCCGCCACTATTAAGATAATATCTCCCACGCATACCAAATTTCTTTTTGATTAATTTCTCAAAGTTTTCTAGGTCTTTAATATTTTTAGAAGATAAAAAGAAACCACTTAAATCTTTATAAAGATGTCCATCAAAGGTCAAATAACTTACTATTCTTGCCATATCTTTATCAATTTTAAAAACTCTATTTGAAAAGTCTGAAATTCTAACATTGACCATTTTCAAATCAGCTTTTTTCTTTGCTTTATTAAATGATCCAAAATACTTATAGCATTTTCTTGCTAGTCTAGGAATGTCTCTTCTTTTAAGAGAACGCCCTAATCTTTTAGAGGTTTCTTTTAGTCCTTTAACTATTTCTTTTTGAATTTTATTCATTTTCTAGCTATTTTCCATAACCATTCAAAATATTCTCTAAATGAGCTAGCTAATTCTTTATTCTCTATTAAAATAATAAATGGAATATTCTTCTCTGTAACAGAATACAAAGTTACTCTGCTATCATAAATATTTATTACTGTTGGTGTTAAAAAACTTTTAGGAAGATATTTTATGTTAGTTAAAGGCATTCTTGAAAGCATTTTACCCCTCTTTCTTGCTGTAGAATTATTTAATAACAAACCTCTTACTTTGATTTTATTTTTTATTCTTTTTTTATGAAGCTGCTCTAAGAAATAAGGTAAAAGTTTGTAAGTTTCTCCTCCTGAACCCAGGGATAGCCATTCTTTTGGTTTTTGTCTAATAATATCTTCAAAAACAGTCTTAATGCCTTCCTTTCCTTTATATATCCTTACATCTAATTTTGTTTTGAATTTTGAAAGTTCTACTAGTTTAGGTAAGATTGTTGTTAATTTTTCTTCTTTTTCTTTTAAGATTTCTAATAATCTTTCGGGGTTAGTTGCTTCAAAGAACTTTTTTCTTCCTTTTATGACGTGCCCAACTAAGCCTTTTTCTATTAATCTTTCTAGTAAATCATAAACAACTGCTCTATGCAAACCTGTTTTTTGAATTATTTGTGTAGCTGAAGATGAACCTAATTCCACTAAGACCACGTATACTTCAGATTCCCTTTTTGTTAGACCAATTTCCATTAATATATTGCTATCCATACAAACAATCTATTATTTACTACTATTTAAATTTGTCGTAATATATATTACTACAATATTTTATAAACTATTTAATGACAACTAAATTTATGAGAAACGTTGGTATAATTGGAAGTGGAATTTACCTTCCTGAAAAGAAGGTTAGAAACACAGAGATAGAGGAGATGCTCGGTCTAGGATCAGATTTTATTGAGTCAAGAACCGGCATAAAAGAAAGACGCTGGAGTAATGAACAAGAGACAGTTGAATATATGGCTAGTCAAGCTGCTATTAATGCTATGAGAGATGCAAAAAAGAATAAAGTTGATAGGTTAATTCTGGCAAGGGACTTAATAGCAACAAGAAGAGCATACTCTATAGGCCTTAAAGTAATGCGGGAATTAGAAAAATCTGGAATTGATGTTTCTGATTGTGCTTCACTTGATATTTGCAATTATTGTCCTGGATTCGTTAATGGGTTGAATATAGCACAATTGATGGTAAGCAGCGGACAATCTGAAAATTCTCTAGTAGTTGCTTCAACAGATTATACTGATATGATTAATACTAATAAAGATTTTAATGCTCAATTTAGAGACTCTTTTGATATAGAAAGCGACTACATAGTCCAATATTCCCTTGGAGGGGGTGGAAGATTTCAGCCTCCAGCGTTAAATGCTTTCTTATGGGGTTGCGGAGCTGGAGCAGTAGTTGTTGGAGAAACTGATAAAAATAACATATTGGGATTTAAAACAAGAAGTAGTAGGAAATTAAAGTTTGATTCATATGGCATAGGAGAATCAAAAGATGGGAAATCTTTTTGTTCATTGGATGGGAGAGCGATATATAGGTATGCTCAAACAGAAGTTCCAACATTCATAGATGATTTTCTAGAAGATTTAGGTTTGACACAAGAAGATATTTCTATCTTAATTCCACACCAACCAAATCCTAGAATATTGAAAGATTTATCTAAAAGGTTAAGGATACCAGAAGAAAAGGTTCTGGTTAGTTGTGATTATTTAGGAAATATGATTGCTGCATCAGTACCGATAACTTATCATTTGTCAAGAAAAAGTGGAAAGATAAATGCAAGTGATAAAGTTATGATGTGCTCTTTTGGCGATTCATATTTGACAACTAGTGGTATCGTTTTTGAAGAAAATAGATGAAATTTACTTTACAGCTCACTATTTCTTTGCTTCTTTTTTTGCTGTTTCTTTCGGAGCTGTTGTAGCTATAGGAGCTGCAACTTTTGCTTCTGTTGCAGCAGCAACTGCTGGTGCAGCTGCAGCTTTCTCTGCTTCTTTTGCAGCTGCTTCTTCTGCCTCTTTCTTTAATAGCTCATCCTGCTTTGCCTTTATTCTATTAAAATATGATTCAAGCTGTTTCTTCTTTTCTTCACTAACCTCTGTTTTTTGTTTTTCAATAATTTCTTTAAATTCTTTATTTTTATCAAGTTCTTTGATTATTTCTCTAGGATCTTTATTTTCCACAATTATTCCTAAACTTATACAGCTTCCAAGAACTGATTTTAATGCGAGCTTGAAATTCTTTGCAAGCATCCCTTTTTGTTTTGCCTTTGTAACATTGACTATTTGCTCAAGTGCAACATTGGCTATTTTAATTTTATTTGGAGTACCAGATCCTTTGTCAACAGAAATTTCTTTTTTTAATAACTCTGCTACTGGGGGTGTCAAAACCTCTATACTGAAAGATTTAGTTTTTGTATTAACATCTAATGTTACAGGAACTTTAATTCCTCTAAAAGAAAGGGTAGCTTTGTTAGTTTCTTCTATAACCTTGCCTATATTAATCCCTAATGGACCTAGCTTTTGGGCTATTGCTGGCCCTGGCTTCATATCTCCACCATCAACAAGTAATTTGATTATCATGTTTTAAAGACAAAAACGAGTGTTTAAAAATATTACTCTTCTTCTTTTTCTCCTGCTTCTTTTTCTCTTCTTATCACTCTTATATTATCTAATTTTACAGTTACTGGTATCGGAACTGCAGCTCCCAAAAGCTCGACAACAGCTTCTTCCTTTGTCTTATCTATTCTAATAACCTTAGCTTTTTCTTTTTTAAATGGCTCTGCTATTATTTCCACGATGTCGTTCTTTTCTATATTTACTACTATTGTAACAGGCTCGATCATACTCTTAATTTCATCATAAGAAACTGTTTTCCCAATTATCCCTTTAACATAAGGCAAATTAAATGAAGCTTCTTCTGCTGTTTCCCTGTCAGATGCTTCCATTATTATATAACCTCTTAAACTCTGGGGCCTTATAATACTATAAACATTCAATTGCTTTTTTTTAGCTCTATCTGCGATTAGCTCTGCTACCTGGTCTTCTTTATTCGTTGTAACTTTAACGACAAAAATCATTTTAAATTATAAGAAATGTCATAATTTATAAAAATGAATGAACAACTGGGTTTTTAAAATTAACTGTTTTAAGAGTTATGTGTAAATTGCTGTATAAAAAGTATTGATATCTCACTATATTTTGCACATAGCATATTTTAAGCTCTGTCATGTATCGGGACTTTTGCTGAACTATTCTCTGATAAAATTGATAAAAATCCCACAAATTAGACGATGCCACTATTTTAAAATTTACTTAATCATGATTAGTTTTATTATAATAGCTATCAAAAAACCAATAAAACCTATTATTAAAGTTCCTATTGCTGAAACTTTTGAAATATCTTTAAATTCACGTACTTCTGGCTTTCTAGTTATTTTCCATACCCTCATACATCTCAATAAAAAATCTCTTATACCTAACATCTTTAAAATAAAAATTTGGCCTTTTTATATCTTATTATTCAATAAATTCTATTCCTAATTCTTCACTTATCTCGCGTTTTTTCTTCTCAACAGTGCTGTCTCCTGGCCCTAAAATCTGAGGACTCTTAACTCCTGTTACAATTAACATGACTCTTATTGTTCTTTCCATATCCTCACTTATTTGGGCTCCCCAGATTAATTTTGCTTCGGGACTTAGTTTTTGGCCAATTGTTTCAAGTATCTTTCTTGTTTCATCTAAGTTCATATCATTTCCTCCAATAATATTAACTAAAGCTCCTGTTGCTCCTGAAATATCTACATCAAGTAGCGGATTCTGAATTGCTTTTTCAACTGCTTCTACTGCCCTATTCTGGCTATCTGATTCTCCCATGCCTATTAATGAGACTCCTCCGCCAGTCATCACAGCGCGAACATCTGCAAAATCTAGATTAACTAAACCTGCCTTTGTTATAAGTTCTGTAATTCCTTTTACAGCATTTGTAAGAATTTCATCTGCTACCTTAAATGCTGTATGCAATGGCAATTCTGGAGCTAATTCTAGGAGTTTGTCATTTGGAATTACAATTAGAGTATCAACAATTGATTCTAGTTTTTCAAGTCCAAGCAAAGCATTCTCAAATCTTTTTTGACCTTCAATAGTAAATGGCAAAGTAATAACTGCAATAGTCAAGGCACCAACTTTTTTTGCAAGCTCTGCGATTACAGGTGTTGCTCCTGTACCTGTTCCTCCACCTAAACCACATGTTATAAAAATAAGATCTGCACCTGTAACTTTCTGCTTTAATTCGTGTTCTGATTCTCTAGCTGCTTCTTCTCCTATTCTTGGATTATTTCCTGCTCCAAGCCCGAGTGTTAGCTCTCTTCCAATAAGAACTTTAGAATCAGCATTAGTATAAAGCAAGTCCTGAGCATCGGTATTGACTGCTATAATTTCTGCTCCTTTAATTCCTATCTCGCGCATCCTGCTTAAGGTATTGCCTCCACCACCGCCAACTCCAAGAACGCGAACTTTTGCCCTCTGTTTTTTCAGAATCTCCTCTAATTCTTTATCGATACTAGAAGTATCATAACTTAATTCCTCTATATCTCTCTCTTTTACTTCAGCCATATCTTAACTAACTAGTTTTAAGTTTATAAGTTTTATTATATCATGGATATATACATTTCTGAGCACATCAGAGTTCTAATGGATTTTTTGATTCAGAAAAAGGGAACTAAGAGAAGTTATTTTTACCTCTTATATTCTTAAATTCTACTTCAATTCCAACCAATTCCTTAATTTTTTTCTTTAATTCTTTCTCAACTGCTTGTGAGATTTTATCTTTAAGTAAAACCTCTGTCTTATTCTCCTTTATTTCAATATCTGCTTCTTGACCAATAAAAAAATTGCATAGTGAATAAATTTTTTCTTTATTATTCTCTATTTTCTTTCTTATTTTTATTTTGTAAATAACCTCTTTCCCAGATAAAGGATTATTAAAATCCACTATAACTCTTCCGCCGGAAACTGCTGCGATTCTAACAAGAACATTATCCAAAGCAAGAACAAGCCCTGGTGTTGGTTCAACTCCTTTTTCTCTAAAAGAATTGATTGAAACGATTTTTATTAAATTTGGATTTCTCTCACCAAAGGCTTCTTTTGAAGGAATATCAATTTCATACTCCTTGCCTATTTCCTTGCCTTCTAGGGCTTTGTCAAGCCCTTTTATGACCATTCCTTGGCCTATACAGAGCTTTATTGGTTTAAATTTTTCTTCTTCTCCTTCTTGAAATAAACCATTCTTTTTTGCTATCTGCAAATCAGAGGTATCAAATACAATATTTGTCTCTTTAACAATTGCTGTAAAATCCAGTTCAACAAAATCATTCTTTGTTATCATTAAAATTCGAATAGAAGTGAATTTAAAAATCTTCGCTTTAAATTGGCTTTGCACATCAGAAAAAAGCTAAAGCTTTTTTGGGATGCTCAGAAATCTTTTTGATTTCTGACATAAATATGAATAAATATTTATTAGTTCAGAACTAATTATGTGCAAAGCTCTTTAAATTCTTTAAATTCTAGTAAGGTTTATAAATACATTTTTCTATCATCATTCATGCCTTTAAAATTGGTGAATGCGCATGAACTTAAAGCTGGAAACTATGTGATTATTGACGATGCTCCTTGTATAGTCAAGGGAGTAGATATCAGTAAAACAGGAAAGCATGGATCAAGTAAAGCAAGAATTGAAGCTGTGGGATTAATAGATGATAAGAAAAGAATACTCATCAAACCAGGATCAGAGAGATTGCCTGTTCCTTTGATAGAGAAAAAAAGAGGCCAGATACTTTCAATTAATCAGAATGCAAGCATTATGGATTTAGAGAGTTATGAAACATTAGAGGTCAAAATTCCTGAAGAAATGAAAGAAAACTTGAAAGATGGAATGCAAGTAGAATATTGGAATATAGAGGGAACAAAGATAATTAAAAGAATTATGTAGATAATTAGAATCAAGAAAGATTTTTAAATGAACTTATTAATAAAGAAAAATGGCAAAGATACAAGCAGTACATGATAGACTTTTTAAGAATACCTTTGTATGCAGAAATTGCAGTGCAAAAATTAAATCAAGCATGAGAAAAATTCTAGAAGGAAAAGTTAAATGCAGAAAATGCAGTGGTAAAATTTTCAGACCGATAAGGAAAAAATAAGATGAAGTTTTTTTATTATGATCTAATATTCTTAATAGTTTTTTGTTTAGCTTTGGCTATTTTTTTAATAAAAAATAAGAAGAATATCAAGATAGAAAGCAAGATTTTTGTATTATATAGAACCAAAATCGGCTTAAAACTGATAAATTTTGTAGGAATAAAGTATACTAAGCTGCTTAATGTTTTGAGCTATATTGTTATAGGCGCAGGTTATATTTTAATGATTGTTTCATTATATCTTTTTTATCAGCTTCTTGAGATGTTTATAAAAATGCCTGAACTTGTTAAACTTACTAAAATTCCTCCGATAATGCCCTTGATTCCTTATCTTCCACAGATGTTTAAAGTAGACTTTCTACCCCCTTTTTATTTTACTTACTGGATAATAAGTATAGCTATTATTGCAATAGTACATGAATTTGCGCATGGAATTTTTGCAAGAAAATACAATGTACAGGTTAAGTCAACAGGATTTGGTTTTTTAGGACCTTTTTTAGCAGCATTTGTTGAACCAAACGAAAAACAACTTGCGAAAAAGAGTAAAAAAGAACAGTTAGCAGTCTTATCTGCAGGAAGTTTTACTAACTTGATAGTTGGTTTAATATTTATTGTGATAACTATCTTCTTTTTTATGTTATTTTATTCTGCACAGGGAATTACTTTTAATACATATGCTATGAGTGAGATAAAATTAAAAGATATTCAGAGCATAGACAAGCAAATATTCAATAATCCATCTATAAATGAGATTAAGATTTTCTTAAATAAGACCATAGAACCGGATTTACAAATAAAAGTTGAAAATAAGACAGTTAATTTGACTAAAGTTATAGTTAATGGAAAGATCTGCTTTACAACTCTAAACAATTTGAATACGCAGATTAAGGAACTTGAAAAAGATAGTAGCTTGAATATAACAATATTTGATGATAGTCCTGCCTTAAGAGCAGGATTATCTGGGCCAATTAAAAGTATTAATGACATACAAATAAGAAGTAGGCAAGACCTCGAAAGAGAGCTTAAAAAATATAAACCAGGAGATAAAATAATAATAGAAAGCATAGAAAATAATAACATAGTTATCTATGAAATACTCCTTGCAGAAAATCCTGAAAAAAAAGGAGAGGTATTTTTAGGAATTGGTTTTCTTGAAACAAGTTCAAAGGGATTTTTTGGAGGTATAGTCAAATCAATAATAGATATTTCAAAAAGATATAAAGACCCGGCAGTTTATTATGCGCCTAATTCTAACTCTGATCTAATTATTTTTATAGCGAATTTATTATGGTGGATTATTCTAATAAATTTAAGTGTTGCTATAATAAATATGCTACCTCTAGGAATTTTTGATGGAGGAAGAGTTTTCTTTTTAACAATTTGGGCTATCACTAAATCAAAAAAAGCTGCTGAGAAAACATTTAAGTTTATAACTTACATACTCCTTCTTGTGTTACTAGCATTAATGATTATCTGGTGGATGTTTATATAATAAGGGCCGGTAGATCAATGGCTAGATCGCTACCCTCGCACGGTAGAAGTTGCGGGTTCGACTCCTGCCCGGTCCATTTTTAAATTATGAAAATTAATAAAACAATAAGAGAAAAATTAGAAAAAGAAGGGTATAGGATAATTGGAAGTCATAGTGCTATTAAGGTTTGTTTATGGTGCAAAAATGCTCTTAGGGATAAAGGAGTTTGCTATAAAAATACTTTTTATGGAATAGAAAGTTGGCGTTGCATTCAGATGAGTTGCAGTCTTTTAAATTGCACTAGTAGATGTCTACATTGCTGGAGAGATATAAGATATACTGAAGCAAAAAAAGTAAACGAACCAGAAGAACCAAAAAAAATAGTAGATGGATGTATTAAAGCACAAAAAGAGATTTTACAGGGTTTTAAAGGCACTTCAAAAACAAATATACAAAGATTTAAAGAAGCAATGAATCCAAAACATTTTGCTCTTAGCTTGGCTGGTGAAAGTTTCTTTTACCCACTTTTAGCAGAATTAATAGATGAAATTCATAAAAGAGGCATGACATCATTTCTTGTTTCAAATGGGCAGTTGCCAGAAAAAATTAAAAAATTAGAAGTACAACCAACACAATTCTATATTTCTCTTAATGCTCCAAATAAAAAAATCTATCAAAAAATGTGTAGATCCTTATTTAAAGATGCATGGGAAAGGTTAAATAAAAGCTTAGAAATAATGCCCACTTTAAATACAAGAAAGGTGTTGAGAATGACTCTTGTTCGCGATTTAAATATGACTGGGCATGGAAATTATGCAAGGCTTATTAAAAAAGCTGCTCCTGATTTTATTGAAGTTAAGGGTTATATGTCAGTAGGATTTGCAAGGCAAAGGCTTGGCTATGATAGAATGCCTAATTATAATGAAGTAAAAGATTTTGCAAAAAAGATTGCTGCATTAACAAAAACAAAAATTCTCGATGAGAAAATTGATAGTCGTGTATTTTTATTGGGTAAGAATAAAGAAAATATGAAAATAATTATTTAAGAGCATTAAGTATTTCATCTAAATGCTCCTGATCATCAACATCCATCATTATTTCAGCATGAGGAGAAACAATAATTTTCCCATTATAACTAAATAATTTTGAAAATTGTTCTTCAAGAAAAGGAATAGTCAATTTTCTTGATTTATACATAAAAAGAAACTGCATTTTTTGTTTAAAAGATAGGAATTTGGCAAGATAATTCATTCCTGATTTTTTATTTATAAATATATCTTCAAATATATTATGAGTTTTTTTATCATTTAAAATACTTTTAGAAACAACAAAAATATAGCCCATTCTAAAATCTCCTTCCTTTAAGGTAATTCTATATTTTCTGTTATTCTTAATTTTATTTGCAGATTTTTTTTCAATTAAAGGTAAATAAAAATCTGCCTCGATTTCAAGAGTTTTTTTAATGTAATCGTCAATTGATTCCTTACTAAGCAAAGGAATATCTGCTGTTGCTATTAAAAATTTATTGCCTTCTGTTGAAGCCATTCCTTTGTATACATTATCATAAATAGTCCCAGAGGAATTAACTATAATTGCATTATTTATTTTTCCATCAAAATTGCCTACAACAAAAACTTTGCCTATATATTGAGAGGAAGAGAGCGCATCAGCTACATATTGCACCATTGGCTTTCCGTTTAACTGCGTCAATGATTTCCTATCACCGGCCAAAATAACTGCATCTAGCATTTTAAATTTCTATAATTTCTCCTTTATATCCAGGGTTTATAATTATTGTGTTTCCAATTTTATCTCTTTTTCCTTGAGTTTCATGAAAATGTCCACATATACAATAAAGGGGTTTAAATTTTTCTATGAATTTTCTTATAGCTATATTTCCATAATGTCCATCAAGCAAGTCTAGCTTTGTATTATAAGGTGGCTGATGAACTATAAAAATTAATTTTTCAGATGTAATCTTAAATTTAAGGATTTTCTCAAAATTTTTTTCTTTTAGTTCATAGGGTGTATGGAATGGTGTAAATGTACTTCCTCCATAACCAAAGAAAACTAAAGAATCTGTTGAATATGTCTTACAATGTATACTATGAATAAAAGAAAATTTCTGTTCTGCTTTTTTAATCTGTTCCTCTGTTTCATGATTTCCTGGAATTATAATTAAGGGAATTCCTATATCTAATTTTTTAAGAATAAAATCTAAACCAGAACCAAAATTTGTCAAATCGCCTGCGCATACTAAAAAATCAACTTTTTCTTTTTTCGCTTTTTCTATTATATTGTAAATTACATCAAAATCTGAATGAGCATCTGAAAAAACTAGTATTTTCATTTTTTTCTCTTAAAATTGGATTATACCATCCTTTGTAAGAGCAACAAACCTGATTCCCACAGGAACATTTAATAAAGCAGAAATTAAAGCCATATGTTCTCTTCCCTCCCCAGACGCTATTGTTAAAGCAACTTCTGGTCCTTTTAGTTTATCTTTCAGCTTTGAGATTAGTAAATCCCTCAGGACTAGCACTGGCTGATTCAGTTTAAGTGTTATAAACTCTGCTTCTTTGCCTGGATCAAATTTTTTAATAAATTCATCTCCCACGAGAAAGATTTTATCCCATTCTCCTTGTTTAATCAATCCTGAGACTTGGCCCCAAGTGCCTTTGCCTGTCCCTAATAAAGCTACTAATTCCATTAAATTGTATTTTATGCATGATATATAAATTTTTGTATTAATGG
>JACRHU010000065.1 GCA_016211995.1 Candidatus Pacearchaeota archaeon | reverse complement strand
TGGATGGTTGAGGAATGCTCTGGATTTTATGGAGATGATAAGAAAGACAAAACAAAATGTTTGTCGCAGCAGTTTCTTGATTTAGGTGTTGAGAAAGTTATAATGTCATATCCTGCAGATTCTGCTGACATTACATTGGTGATGGGAGCAAATCAGGGGATATATGATTCTGCAAAACACAGACTTATTTCTAATGGTTCATGCACAACTAAAGCAATGGTAGCTCCTTTGCAATTATTAATGGATCAAGGAATTAAAGTTGATGCTTTATTAATGGACACAGCACATGCTGCAACAAATTCTCAGAATATTCTTGAATCTTTAAATCAGATTTGGACTCATAAGACAGGAGCTGCAAAATCTGTTGGTGAAGTTATTCCAAGCTTGAAGGGAAAAATGGATGGCTTGGCTTTCAGAGTACCAACAACAGATGGAAGTTTCGCGAATATGTATTTTGTTGCAACATCTGATGAAGATTTAACTGCTGAATCTGTAAATAAAATGTTTAGAGAACATTACAAGGACTCAAAGTATATGGGAAGAATGGGACTATTTGAAGAACAGGATGCAGGAACAACAAATGACATTATTGGAAGAACAGAAAATGGTGTTATTATACTTTCAAAGACAAAGGTTTTTGATTTACACATGACTCCTTTTACCGGCGACCTTTCTAAAAAAGCTTATCTTGTCGGCTTAGTTTCTGGATATGATAATGAGGCTGCTCCTCCAAAAGACCAAGTTCTGTTAACAGAGTATATTGCCAATAAGTCTTAATTCTTCTATTAAAACAAAGTTTACCAATAATTATTAATCTTAATTCTTCTTTTAACTCAAGGTAATCTTTAAAAAATCTCATTTCTTATCATACTAAGGATTATATAAGAAAGAAATGAAAATTCAAACTTTTAGTATTCTCGCAGGAACAGCTGCATGCAATGCCAGTTGCCCATACTGCATATCAAAGATGACTGGAAAGAAGAGGCTTATTGTTTCTAAAATTAATTGGAGGAATTTTCATAAAGCATGCAGATTAGCAGAGGTTAATAGTGTTTCAACTGTTCTTATTACAGGCAAGGGAGAGCCAACACTATACCCTGAACAGATTACAGATTATCTTATCCATATGAAAAAATATGATTTTCCATTAATTGAACTACAAACCAATGCCCTTCTTTTGCAAAACGATAATTTTGAGAGATATCTTAAAAAATGGTATGGCCTTGGGTTAAATACTCTTGCGATTTCTATTGTCCACTATAGGAATGAAATTAATCAAAGAGTATTTACTCCGCATGGAAGTTATATTAATTTAGAAGCAGTTATTAAAAGACTTCATGGTTTAGGATTTTCAATAAGATTAAGCTGCACTTTAATGAAAGATTTTATTGATTCTGCAGGAGAGATTAAAAAACTTGTTAAATTTGCAAAACAAAATTCTATTGAACAGCTGACAATAAGAAAATTAGGATTAATGAAAAATTCAGAAAATAAAGAAGTAGAAAAATGGTGCAGAAGTCATGTGCTAGGTCAAGGAGAGATAAACAAAATTATAAAATACATGGACAAAAATGCAACTAAACTAATGACACTTAGCCATGGGGCAATAATCTACGAACTTGATGGGCAGAATATCTGCCTTACAGACTGCGAGATGATACAACCAAAAACAGAAGAGATAAGGACATTGATATTTTTTCCTGATGGTCATTTGAGATGGAATTGGGAGTTTGGTGGTGCAATATTGCTATGAAAAAAATCCTTACGGATTTTTAGCATTTCAGAAACTTTATCAAGAAAATTCTTTTCGAATTTTCTGGATCCTAAAAACTTTTGGTTTTTATGATGTTTCTGACAACTATCAAGATTAAAAATCTTGAAGTCCTAAAAACGAGTGCCTCTCGTTTTTTTGATAATTCTAGAAGGTTGAAAGGTTTAAATATTGTAAAAGATACACTATAATATGGCTCTAAAAGATTATCCCCAACCATCTGTAACTGTAGATATTATTATATTCAGCTTGAAAGAAAAGAAATTGCAAGTTCTTCTTGTTAAAAGAGATAAAGAGCCATTTAAGGGAAAATGGGCTCTTCCTGGGGGATTTGTTAGAATAGATGAATCACTTGAAGAAGCAGCTAAGCGTGAACTGCATGAAGAGACAGGTATAAAAGAGGTTTATCTTGAACAGCTTTATACTTTCGGAGGACTGAAAAGAGATCCTCGTGGAAGGGTAATAACAGTTGGTTACTTTGCACTAATCAGTTCAGAAGATATTGAAAAAATTAAGCTTAGAGCATCAGCAGATGTTTCTGATGTAAGATGGTTTTCAATGCAAAAACTGCCAGAGCTTTCTTTTGACCATGACAAGATTTTAGCATATGCATTAAAAAGATTAAAATGGAAATTTGAATATACAACAGTTGCTTTTTCGTTTCTTCCTAAAAAATTTACACTTACGCAGCTACAAGAAATTTATGAAATTGTTCTTAATAAGGAGCTTGATAAAAGAAATTTCAGGAAAAAAATTCTCTCTCTTGGGATTTTAAAGACAACAAAAGAAAAGAAAAAAGATGTTTCACATAGGCCACCAGAGCTTTACACATTTACAGGAAGAATTGGAGAAATAGTAGAGATTATAAGCAAAATTGGTAGTTAGATATTTAAATGAGTTTTTAATAAAATATAATAATCAACCGCATGAAATAGTTAATGCAAAAATTCTTTGCTCTGA
>JACRHU010000064.1 GCA_016211995.1 Candidatus Pacearchaeota archaeon | reverse complement strand
AGAGTTAACAGAAGAGATTAATTCTTATCTTGCAGAATATTTTCCTAATTTTGTCTTAAATAAGTTTAGAAGAAAATAAAGAAAAAATCAAGTTCGATAAATTTATTAATCTCTCCTTCTTTATTTAATTGAAAAAGATGGCAAACTATGAATTTTTTTATAATGGCAGTGCTTCTGCACTTTCACCAGAATATTCAGAAATATTTACTGGCTATCGCATAGCTCCTGGCAGAATCTCTTCTCCTACTAGTATACAAACAGCAGATCAACTCAGAGAGGTTTCTTCAAGGTTAGCAGAAGGAGTTAAAGCTGTAGAGCTTTCACCAATAAATCCAGAGGTTTTTGAAGCAATTCCTAAACAACATTTAAGGGAAATTGACAGGCTTACAAAGCTTACTGGTGGTGAAGTAAGTTTACATGCTCCTATGATTGATCCTTCTGGTTTTACAAGAGAAGGATGGAGTGAATCAGAAAGAGAACAAGCAGAAAGACATTTGACAAGTGTTGTTGAAAGATCGCATGAGCTTAATCCAGATGGAAATGTTCCTGTAACAATTCACGCTTCTTATGTCCAAGGCACAGAATTTGCACTTCCTGATGAAAAAGCAAGAAAAGAGATAGTGGGTAATTTAATGAGAGATTTCACAGCACCAAGAGAATATGGTGGTTTAGGTTTGTCACAGGAAGAAGCAATGCATAAAGCAAACATGGAAGCTGAAAAAGCATATATGGTTGCTGTTCATCGCGAGACAGGACAGATGACTGCTGTTAAAAGAGAGTTGAAAATTACACCAGAGCATCCTGATGAAATGAGATTCCAAGCTCCTATTGAAATTCTCAGAATGATTAATAATGGGGAATGGTCAAGCACACTATCAAGAATGCAGCAGATGAAAAAAATGTCTGATGATTTGCTAGAGCAAGGAGAATCAATGCAAAAATCATCACATGAGATGATGCGTGCACAAACGATTAAAAAAGAAAGAGGAATTCCATGGGATGAGGATGATAAAAAAAGAGTTCGAGAAGCAGAACAGATGAGAGGAGCAGCATTTGAAAAATTCAAGAAGGCAGATGCATTCATAAGTGATGTTATGGCTGCTGCAAGAACATCATATAATCAAGCATATAAATTTGATGAAGCGCATAGAGAAAATTTAAAAAAAAGCACAGCAGCTTATCAACAGGTTCTTGCAGTTAGAAACGAGGGGGTTTTGCGCATACCAGTAGGAGAAAATAAGATAGCTGAACTTCCATTATACAAAAAAGACCCTAAAACAGGTAGATACTATACTAACCCAGAAGCTTATCCTGAATTTGTTAAAATGCAATCATTTGCTGCTGACAGGTTAGTCTATGATGGTTTGGCAAAGTCAAATCCACAGACATATGCTCCTGTTGAAGATTTTGCAGTTGAAAAAGCAACAAAAACTTTAGGAAATGTTGCCTTCAATGCCTTTAAAAAATTTGGAGAGCATACTCCTCTTATTAATATAGAAAATCTTTATTCAGGAATGGCTTTTTCAAGAGCAGAAGATTTGAAAAGGCTGATTGAAGGTACAAGAAACCAATTTGTTCAGCAAGCTGTTTCATCCGGAATGCTGAAAGAAGCAGAAGCAAAAAGAATGGCTGAAAAATTTATCGGAGTTACCTGGGATTTAGGGCACTTAAGCATGATGAGAAAAGGAGGTTATACTGAAAAGCATCTTATTGAAGAGACAAAGAAAATTGCTCCATATGTTAAGCATGTTCATTTGGCAGATAATTTTGGTTTTACTGATTCGCATTTACCTCCAGGAATGGCAACTATTCCACATAAACCATTGCTTACAGAGCTTGAAAAAGCAGGTTTTAAAGGAAAAACAGTTATTGAAGCAGGAGCATTTGTACAACATTTTAAAACCTCTCCACATCCATTTGCATTAGAAGGTTTAGGATCTCCAATGTATGCAGCATATATGCAGCCATTTTGGAATCAGGCAAGAGCAACTTATGGGGGATATTTTGCAGGATATGGAACAATGTTGCCTGAACAGCATTTTTCAATGTACGGAGCAGGATTTAGTGGAATGCCCACAGAACTCGGCGGACAAATGCCTGGCAAGCAATCCAGATTCGGCGGAACACCAATGGAATAATAGCTTTGCACATAATTAGCTTTAGAACAATATGGATTTATACTCCTATATGTGCAAAGCCCGGAATAACAGAAGATTTAAAAATCATAAAGTCTTTTAAGACTTTAGGATCCTGAAAACTTAAAAGTTTTCTTGATCAAAATTCATTATCAACTAATAAATAATAAGATTAACCTGGGCGATTGATAGCCCAGCAATTGTAACCAATATCAATTGGTTAGATATTGATATTATCAAACAAAAAAGAGGAAAATGGCAAAGAAAAAAGTTTCTATTAAAAAAGAAAAAAGAGAAGGCAGCGGAGAAGTTGATTTTGGAGAGCCAATTTATGCTCAGAAAGTTAAAAAGCAGAAAATAAAAGTTAGAAAATCCTCTGAAAAAGAGTATCCAACACTGAAGCTTGTTAGCGAATTTGATATTGCAATGGACTTTGCAACAAAAGCTTATGAAAAATTTAACAAGCTAATTAAAAGCGTTATTCTTTTTGGAAGCAGCGCAAAAAAAACAGCTGCTCCTGGAAGTGATGTTGATATTATCATTCTAATTGATGATTCAACAATCCAGTGGGACCAAGAATTAATTGCTTGGTATCGCGAGGAACTTGGAAAATTGATTCAGATTAATCCCTATCAAAAATCTTTGCACATAAATTCAGTAAAGCTGACAACATGGTGGATTGATTTATTGAGAGGAGATCCTGTTGTCATCAATGTTATAAGATGGGGCCAAACATTAATTGACTTCGGTGGTTTTTTTTCACCATTAAAAATTTTATTGCAAAATGGAGCAATAAAAAGCACTCCTGAATCTATCTATACTGCATTGCAAAGAGCACCAGCACACATGGCTAGAAGCAAGGCTGCTGTGCTAGGAGCAATTGAAGGTTTGTACTGGGCTTGCGTTGACAGTTCACATGCAGCATTAATTTCTGCAAAACAGCTTCCACCTTCACCAGAGCATATTCCTGATATGCTTAAAGAAGTTTTTGTTGCAAGAAGAACGCTTGATATGAAATATGTTTTATGGTACAAAGAGTTATACAATTTAGCTCACAAAATTCTGCGTGGAGAGTTAACACATATTGAAGGAAAAGAAATTGATCTCTGGGAATCAAGAACAGACGAGTTTGTGAGAATAATGGCCCAGCTTGTTAAGAAAGCTCTATAATTACCTTTCCTTTTTACGTCTTGCTGAATATTCTTTAAATGCAGAAAGATAATACTTTTTATCATCTTGATTTTTGAACAAATCCAAATGC
Organism: Candidatus Pacearchaeota archaeon; assembly: GCA_016211995.1. Lineage (GTDB taxonomy): Archaea > Nanobdellota > Nanobdellia > Pacearchaeales > DTIR01 > JACRHU01. Next base: position 1,409 of record JACRHU010000064.1, on the reverse strand, counting down.
TCACTCAGTCCTCTTCTCTCTGTTTCTTCATCAGCTTTTCTTTCTAAAGTCCCTCTTACTAATAAGTCAAAAGGAAAGGGTAGAAAAAAGGACAAGGTTAAATGCTTCTTTAATGCATGAGAAAGTTCATGACCTATAGCCCCCATTATTGCTTTTTCTGGTAGATACAATATAAAAGGATCAAAATTTATTTCATCATACCTATTCACAGTTAGAATATTCTTTGGCAACATATATCTTTCTCTTACATAGAATTTTCTTTTATGAAGCTCTGGAAAAAATTCTGTTTGGACTTTAACAACTAAAGAATTCATTCGTTCTTCTTCTTTTCTTTTTAATTCTAAATCTTCTGTCATTTTCTGTTTTTTTAATTTATTTTCCTTTTATCTGCCTTATAGCCTCTCTTATTGAATTATACAATTCACTCGTCCTGTCTAATGAAAGCTGTGTTGCAAGATTTTTATTAAACTCCTCTTGTTCTTCTCTGCTCAATATTTCTTCCCTCATTATTTTATCCAATAAAAATCTCATTCTTTTTGGTTGTCCCTCTCTCCAGTCCCATACACTAACTGGAGGAGCAAATTCTATTTCATGCAACTCTTTTGTTCTCTTTATTTGTTTAGCTTTATAGTCTACCTCTTCGTATTCTACTTCTGCATCGCTCTTCTCATTTTTCTTTAATTCCCTTAAATCTCTATCTTTAATTACATCAACCAATGTTATCTTTGTACCATTAGGGTGCCTTATTTCCATTACATCAACATTACCCTTACCAAAATTCCATCTGTCACGGACATTTTCCCTATATTCTACATCCATATCAGCAATTCTTTGTTTAGTATTGGCTGGTTGATTGTAAAAACCGCAGACAAGCCCGGCTATTCCGCCTGCAAATAATATAGTTGCCCCAGCATTTCTCAATCTTTTATATAATCTTTCATTCATTTTTCATAGGGGCTAATCAAAAAAGAGAGTCTTTCTATCAAGCCTGCCCTCTCCATTCTGTATGTTGCTTTGTAATTTCTCCTGCATAGAACATCAAAATATACCAAACATCTTTCATTATCTCTTGTAAAGAATGAGCTGCTCGATTCCTCGCTTCCAGTATGAATATATCTTATTCCTTTTCTTGAATCAACTAATTTTTCAGGCAGTGTTTTTAGGCTGCCAAATTCACATGAAGTTCCTTTTCTCCAATCATATATAATTGCTGCAGTATCTTTTCTTGAAAGACTCATTTTTCTTCCTCCAGTCTTTTTAATTCATCCTCTAATCCAAAATGAAAATCAAGAACCTCGTCTTCTGTAATCTGCCCTAATCTTTTTATTTTCTCTAAAAATACCTGATATTTTATCTCTCTCTTTTGCATTTTTTCTTCAGTTTCTTTTCTTTTTTCTCTTAAATTCCTT
>JACRHU010000009.1 GCA_016211995.1 Candidatus Pacearchaeota archaeon | reverse complement strand
TATCAAGAATAAGAATGCATAGAATCCAAGATACTGAAAGAGGGGGGCTAGAAACAGGCTACCTGGGAAGCCTGTTAGATAGAAGGTTGTATACAAGATAAAATTATTTTCTAATTTTCTTTTTTTTTCTTTTTTATTTTTGATTTAGACTATTAAAAGTTAAGTTTAAATAGGTTTAAGCCCTATAAATTTAGAGATAAAATGCGACCCATAATATCTAATTTTGAATCTTTGTCTGAAAAAGATATCTCAGCTTATGCTGGCGAATGGATAGCTGTGGTAAAAAATAAAATTGTTATACACGGCAAATCTTTTAGGGAGGTATACACTTTCGTTAAGAAGAATTATCCTAAAGATAAACCTTTAATAGGCAAACTACCTGAAGCCATCCCCATTGTTCTTTCATTAAATTAAAATGGCTTTTAATTTTAAGTATAAATCTTCTAGATTAAAATCTGGAGATATTATCTACAGGCCGATGATTCCATTAACCTTAGAGTCTCATGAAAGAATTGATGTTATTGCAATACTTGATTCTGGTTCTGATATGACTATAATACCAAAAGAGCTAGCAGAGGCTATAGGAGTAAAATATACTGGTGAAAATGAAATATCTGGAATAGCAGGAATACCTGTTAAATCAAAAGAAGGAAAAGTTAAGATTATATTTGGTAAAGGGCATGAAGTGTATTCATTTGATGTTCCAATCCTTGTTCCAGAGAAGGAAGATATACAGATAATAATTGGACGAGCTGGATTCTTTAACGAGTTCAAGATAACTTTTGATGAGTCAGCAAGAAAAATAGAATTTAAAAAAGTAAGCAAAGGAAGTGTTATATATTGATAAATTTTTCACTTTAATGAAAGTGAAAAATTCTTTGTAAAAGACCTTCTTTATTTTTGTTTATTACTGCTGGCTTCTTGCTTGGATACCCCATCATTGCTGGTTGTTGTCTGAGAAGACTAACTGCTTCTTTTACAAAAGCTTGTTTCTGTGCATAATTTTCTCTGAAACTTTCAAAAACATTTATAGCTCGTGCGAGAAGCTCTTCTTTCAAGCAAAGCTCATCACATAAAAGCATTTTTCTATACCCTATATCATAAAGCCATGCTAAATCCATAAAATCAGAGCAATCTGGAACAGCATTATGTATTGTCGAAAGCAAAATTCTTGAGCCAACCCATGCTTCTTTATCCTTTCTAACAATAAGTTTTAATGCATCAAGAATTTCATGGGGCTTATCAAGCTCTACATACAAATCACCTCGGGCAGCCATTAAGCTTAAATTATCCTGCTTCTTAAATTCATTTTGTACATAATATAAACCATTTTTATTCTCTATTTTAGCTATAATTTCTGAATCTCCGACAAGCTCGCGAAATTCATCCACATCGCGTTGTTTTTCAGTATATGAAAGGCAATATTTGTTAAAACCTGCTTTTTTTGATTTCTCTATTTTTTCAATTTCATAATCTAAAAATGTTGGCCCATTAACTTGCAGACTTGGATGCCTTATATGTAATGATTCCCCGCGATAAACCATAAACTCTGGACCACCATCAAATATCAAATGCTTTCCATCTACAACCTTGTCAAGCATTGCATAATCTGCTCCTGCCTTGAATAGCACCATTGTTGGTGTTTCAACAGAAATTGGATGGTTTAAAATTAATTCAAGATTCTCTTTGTCAGGGATAGCATGTGCAACTCTCAATTGCTTGCCTTTTATGTCAAAATAATATGGGACATGATTTGGAATTGATTTAGCTAATTCAAGCTCTGAATCTAACTCATCAATCTCTACCATTGCTGTATTGAGCCTTACTCCACTCAATCTGTTATCTTTTGCAAATCTTGGAAAATGGGGGAAGTCATGTAGATCAGGCCATAATGAAACATAAAGTTCAAGATTTTTTTTGTCCAGCATTATTGTCATTTTTGTATTATAGTTAACATAGAGCCATTGAGATGGCTTCCATTTGTACTGAAGGTATCAGCTTCAGTTAGCTATTTTTTATCTTTATTTATTTTTTATTTTTATTTAATGTATTTTTTCTTTGTATTATTTTTTTCTGTTTCTAACTACTTGTTTTGTTTTTAAAAATAAATCAAAACAAGTGTGGTTTTTGACCACACTTGGAATTTAAAAACTTATTTCTTTTTCTTTTCAGCATGGATTGGATGCAATGATTCTAAGACTTGCTCAACTTGATGTGGCTTCTGCCTTCCTGTAAGCTCTTCTTTAAAATAGTCTACCTTAGAAGTTTCACTAGCAAGTATTCCGAAGATAACATCAACTACTCTGCCAGCTTCTGGTAGCATTGCGATGTGGTCTTCACCAAGATACTTTACCCATTGGCTATGAACTGTTTTTGTATCTTCTCCAAGTTTATCGCCTTTCAAAGTTTCATAGCCATATGGCTTGCTTACAAGATAAACTGAATATTTTTTCTTAAGCTCTTCAATAACATCTTTAGTGCTAAGTTTTTCTGTCAAGCTGATTCCTGCAACATCTCTTGCAGTACTCTTGTTAACGAAGTCATACAATCCTTCATCTCCGATAAAGATAAAGACTGGCTTATGTTTTACTTTTGGCATCTCTACATTCTTTGTATAATATAAAGCACAAAGGTCATAACTTTCTTTTATCTGCCCGCCGCCATTGCCCTCTATTACAAGTTCTTTCAAACGTTTTTCTAGATTTGTTCCAGAAGTAAATGGTCTTACTTGCAATGGATACTGGTCTGAATAAACATCTCCGATAGCTGCAAAGCTTATTTCCATTGTTTTTCCAAGATATTCTTTGCCCTCAATGTCAAGATATGGCAGCTTTGAAAAAATTGTAGCAGGCCAATCTCCCATTGAGCCCGTAACATCACAAGCAATAACTAATGGGTACTCGCTATCTGTTGTAAGCCTTTTTTCTACTAATTCAGACACTTTTTTCCCTGAAGAAACTGCATCATCATAGCTCCTGCCTACATGCACATCGTAGTCTTTTTTAGATTTCTTGAAATCACGGTCCCTCCATGGTCCTGGATCATAGTCCCCTGATTCTGACATTTTTAAACCTCCTTTCAATTTTATGAAAAAAATCTTTATGATTTTTAGCATCCCAAAAAAGCTTATAAGCTTTTTTCTGATATTTATCCTGAGGGTCTCTACTTTTTATATTTATCTTGAGAATTCTTGCTTGAGTGATGGGCATTTTCATTACAATACTATACAGACTTGTATTTCTAATATATATTTCTCACAAATTTGTGTCTTACTAGTTGTATTTTATAGAAAGGTTTATAAACCGGCTTTTTTTTGATAGGATCATGGTACTAGACCAAGAAATAACAAGAAAAATATGTGATTTTGTTAGACTAAAACCTCGCTCAATTCAGGAAATTGCAGAGCATATAAAAAAGAACTGGAGAACAGCTGAGAGATATATAGAAAAAATAGAAGAAGAAACAGGATTTATTTCTACAAGGATATTCAGAAAAGGCACTCGAGGAGCATTAAAAATAGTCTTCTGGAATCTTGCAGAGGATATACATTCAACAAGTTTTCAGGCAGAGCTGCTTGATAAAATAATGTCAAGATGGAATAAAGGCGATTTCACTCCTTTTGATATTTTCCAGTATGTTCCTGACAACAAGAAAAAAGCTTTAGTTGAGTATTTTGATAAAATAGACCCGGAGGTTGAGATGAGCGAGAGGCAGGATTTTGTTGGTCTTTTAAAACAAGCTTCAAAGCAGATATTATTTTTTTCAGGAAATCTTTCATGGGTTAATTCTAAGCAAGGAAAAATACAGATAATAAATATTATCAGAGAGCTTGTCAAGAGAAATGTTTCTGTTAAAATTGTTTGCAGAGTTTCAATGGTTGGCTTGGATAATGTTAAGAAATTGCTTGCAATAAATAAAGAAGTTGGAAAAGATATGATAGAGATAAGGCATAGATATCAGCCATTAAGAGCAGTAATCATAGACAATAAAGTAATCAGATTAAGAGAAAGAAAAGATCCAGAATTTTATACTCATGGAGAACTTGAAAAAAAAATTGAAATGTTTTATGAGATATATGACCATGACTGGATAGACTGGTTGCAGAAAATATTCTGGAAAATGTTTTCTACAGGAATTCCTGCAGAAACAAGGATGAAAGAAATGGAAAAGATAAGAAAAGCATTTAGCTAGAATTAGAAATAAAGGAGAGTTGAGAGAATATTTAGCTAAAATTTTTTTAATTTTTTAGCTGCATCTGAAAAAATTAGCTCATGATGGCCTGAGAAAAGCTTATCAAAGTCTAATTCTAAAAGTTTTTGGACTGAATCTTCCTCTTGTTCTGGATTTTCTGAATAAGCTCTCTTTGGTTTTATTATTCTTCCATTTCTTTGTTGCAGAGCATCTCCTGAAAACAAAATTCCATATTTCTCAGAATAAAAACATACACTTCCAAAAGTATGCCCGGGAGTATGAATAACTTTTAATCCTCCAAGAATATCAAAAGTCTCATTTTCAAAAATGTACCTATCAATAAATAATGGTTGCATATTGAGAATAACTCCTGCAACATTAGAAAGAAGCCCCGTAATTATGTTCGTGCCATAATATTTATGTGCCTTATCAAAGTGTGTTTCATCTAACTTATGGCCGCAACTTAATGCACTGCTCTTTTCTTTTACTAAATTAGTGCTTCCAATATGGTCAATATGCCCGTGTGTATGAAGAATTAATTCTACACTTCTTATTGTTTTTCCTCCTTCATGCAGTGTTTTTTCAAGCTGCTTTAAGCTATAAGGCATGCCTGTATCAACTAATGTCAAAGGATTTTCATTTATAATATAGATATTGCTCGCCCACCAGCTTCCTTTAACCAAATGAATGTTATTTCCTAAATCCATTTTTAAGTAAAATACAAGCCGCATGATGGCTTGCAAAAGCACCAAAGTGGTCAGCTTTGGTTGATATTTAAATATATATCTTAAGCTTTTAAGAAAATAGCAAATCTTTAAAAGCTTAGTGCTTTTCTATAAACATGGCAAAAAAGAAACTAAATTGGCTTGTAACTTTGCTCTTGTCTATCTTTTTTGGATGGATTGGGGTCGACAGATTTATGATGGGTAAAATTGGCACAGGAATTCTGAAGTTGATCACACTTGGAGGACTTGGAGCCTGGTGGATAATAGATTTAATATTAATAGCAACAAAATATCCATATAAAGATGTGCAATGGATAGAGCATTTTTAAAGAAAGCTTTTTATAGTTAGATAAATATAAAATAATAATGTTAATGACTTGGCAATTGATATTAGAAAATCCTTTTGGATTTTAGGATCCCAAAAATCATAGATTTTTGCGAAGCCAAGACATTTGTAAGCCTATCAAGGCTTATGCTTTAACAATTAAAAAATAAAAGAGAAAGTAAAATGAAAATCAAAGATTTTCAGTTTCCCAAAAATCCGGGAGGATTTTTTTGAAAATGAAGATAACTATATTAGTTTTTGTATTATTTTTAGCTCTTATTTTAATATTTTTATTACAAGTTTACCAGCCAACTGCAAAAATAATTGCAGGAGATGAATGTAAATGGAAATGTTCAAGAGTTGGAGATTGTTCTATGGATACTGGTAATGTAAATATAGAATTTATTTCAGATGGTTCTGGCAAAGTAATTATAGCTGGAAAAGATTCAGTAACTGTAGATACAGAAGAAAGTATGGATAATACAGCAAGAATAAGATTTTGGGGAGCTTTAAGTTATAAAGATTATCAGTTCTATTTCGCAGACTATGATCCTGTTTCAGGAATTCCTATTCTTGCAGACAAAGAAGGAAAGAATATACATGTAACAGAAGGAGAAAAGGTCAATCAATTAGAATATTTTTTAGTTGACTCAGGAGATTATGGTAGGATAATGTATATAGAAAAAATTGCAGAATACCCAGGAGATATAATGATGCTTATAGATGTTATTTCAGGCCAGCTTTTTACAGTCAAGCTTGTAAATGATCGTGCATTACTTGAGATTGATGGTCAAAGCTATTACATTCTAAATAAATCAGATCAATTTGTCATAACCTGGGGAGCTGATGCTAATTATGGGAAAACAGGAGAGGTCACAAAAATACCAAAAATTAAATTGAAAAATGGAAATTATATAGAAATGGCAACCCAACAAAAAATTGAAAATGAATTTGGAATTCAATTGTCTTCAGAAACAAAAGATTTTCCAGTTATTGTGTACAGGCAAGACAATGATGCAGTTCTTGTTCCTGTAATTTTAAGAGTTGGGGCTACAAGAATAGTTTTAGGAACACCAATCTTCATTTCTGGAAAATGTTCTAATGTTCAGAAAAAAAATGTTTCGGGAAGTTATTCATATGCTTTATCTTGCCAGAAAAAATACACAACAAGCTGGCATCTTTCTAATTGTAATGGAAATAACTGTAAAGGTGATGATTTTATTTCCTGTAAAAAAATCATATACATTCTTTCAAAAGAAGCCTGTCTTGCAAACTATGAAATAAGCTGTAGGCAGAATCCTAATTGCCCCGAAGGATTTGAAGAAATAAGCAGAACACCTTGCTAGCTTTTAACTTGCAATACTTTATTTCTCTGATAGAAATCTTCTATTGTATCTTTAAACCACCAAATTCCTTTTCCACCATAATCTTTTATTTCTTCATGAACTATCATTTCTGGGAGATGAAATTTAACAATTCCAGGACTGAGCCTGAAACCTTCAGAATCCTTCCATCTTACTCTAAGTAATCTATTGCCAAGAAACTCTCTGCCAAGTCTTGCAACAGCTCTTCTTATAGAAATATCATGAATATGCGTGTTAGAAGTTTCTTGTATTTCATATTCAAATCCTGAATTTACATTGCTTTCAGCTGTATCCCACACATCTTTATAACTTGTTAACCAATCCAATGTTTCTTTATCTCTTTTCAGGAATTCATAATAACCATCTTCATAGACAGATAAAGCCATTATCCTAGGTATTATAACTGACCCAAATTGCCAGGCTAATCTCCAATCCCCTGCACCATACTTTTTATCATATTCTTCAAAAATTTCATCACGCTTCTTTCCGAAATATCCTGGCCTTTCTATTGTTCTCCAATTTGTAATGTCCATAGTCAGAAAAATTAATTATAGGAGTATATAAATTTTTTCTAAGAAGGGGCAGTTAAAAGAGGTAACCTGCCCCTCCTTTTTTCAATTGAGAACATCATAAAAATCTTTTTTCAAGATTTTTAGGACTTCAGGATCCTATCCTGACAGTCGTCAGAAACATAGAGTTTCTGAGATCCAAAAATCCCAATGATTTTTTGATCACCTAAATTTTTCCCTATTATTCATTACCTAGCTAGACTTGATATTTAATACAAGATTAGTGTTTTTGAATGTGATTTTCTCCAATGCTTTCTTGCTTTATACTTGGAATCTATCCATAATAGATATTCTCTTGGAATATCAATATGCCTAAAATCTTTAAAAGATTTTTTGATTTTAATCACCTCTATTTTAGCTAAGAAAACCCTTTTTAAAGCAGTTGTGAAAGGATTTTAGTGAAAGGAACTAAAGAAAGCCATTCCATAAGCTTTTTAAGGCAAAATTCCTTTTTAAATGCGTAAAATGGCTCCCTTTGTCTATAGATTCAGTCCGCAATGGTTCTATGGTATAGATATAATCTTTGAATTCTTATCTATAGTGGCTTCTTTACTCATAGCATTTTATGCTCTAAGACTATACAAATTTACAAACAAGTTAAATCATAAGTATTTTGGTTATTCTTTTATTGCAATAGCTTTGTCCTTTTTTATCAAAATTATGACTAATCTGGTAGGCTATTTTTCATATTTTAAAGAGGAATCAGTAAAGCTTGTAACAGTATTGTATCATGGATTTACAATAACTTACACCCCAGTTAAAGCAGCGCTTTTTGTACATCGTTTTTTAATGCTTGCTGGTTTATTTGGAATATTCTATATTGTCAGTAGATCAAGAGAGAAGAATAAAATTCTGCTCTACTTATATTTCATGACGATAACTGCATTATATGTTTTATTTGATCCTTATGGTTATAACAGTTACAGAATCTTCTACTTAACAACAGCATTCATGAGCGCATTTATTCTTAGATATTACTATCTAATCTATAAAAAGAATAAGAATAAAAAAACATTGCTAATTGTAGAAAGTTTCTTATTTATATTGCTCGGCCAAATAGTATTCATATTCACATCAGTAAGCCTTAATTTCTATGTTTTAGCCGAGATTATACAGTTCTTTGGATTTTTGCTTCTTTTATATAATTATTATCTGATACGAAAATAGCTTGAAAATGAAAATTGAAAACTTCAAAAATCAAAGATTTTTGGCAGCATCCAAAAATATCAATTTTTGGTGTTTTCGGTTTCCCAAAAATCCGGGAGGATTTTTTTGAAAATGAAAAAGAGAACTCGAATAGAAATAATACAAGAGATATTGGAAATGGTTGCCATGAGAAAAGGCAAGATTAAACAGACACATCTTATGTATAAGGCAAATTTGTCTTACAAACTTCTTAAACAATATGTCGATGAACTTATATCTAAGGGTATGTTAGAACAAAAAAGAGAAGGCAGCAATATCTTTATTTTTCTAAAACCTAAAGGGCAGGAATTCTTAATTAAGTATAGAAAAATGAAAGAATTCCAAGAAACTTTTGGAATTTAACTTTAATTAAAACAACTTTCAATTCCTTTGATGGCATAATAAGTAACTGCTCCGCCGAATAATAAAGCACCAGGAAGTAGAAATTCATAAAAAGTATCTAAGACATCTTTTGCCTTTATTTGAACTCCTGTAGCTACTTTATGAAGTAATCCTACTCCAGTATATCCTATAAATCCAGTTGATGCCAATACTGTTCCAGTCAATGTACCTATTTCTATTCCTGTTACTAGATTTGCAATATTGCCTGTCATTTTTATTAGATAATCTCAATGAAACAGATAGTTTATAAAACTTTCTGAAATACTATGGGAATTTAATAGAATTTGAGTATAGAAAATAATTTATACTTCTTTATGCTTAATTTTATATGAAATTTCATGAAGAGCCTGGGGGAAGTGAAGAAACTCTCAGTGGTGAAGAGATTACGCAGGAACAATGGGAGATTCAAGAGAAGGCGAGAAAGAAATTAGAAAAAAGGAAAGAAGAAGAGTTCGAGGGAGAAACAGAAGAATTTGATGAGGAAGACATAAAAGAAGCTAAAAGAAAATCAGTAGCTTTCTAGAAGCGATAAAATTAGAATGGATAGTTTATCTATGAATATATAAAGGAAAAATTTAAATAATATTTCTTTTTTATTGTGAGATGAATCTCTCTGATAAAATTGCATTATTAATCGGAATACCTTTAGTTTTAGCATCCTTTTTTTTTCTCGATTAAAGGAATAACAAAACCATACAGGTTGGGCCTATTAGAAGAGACCCTTGCAAGGAATAAAATTGAAATACTGTTGAAAGAGACAGGTATTCAATATAAGCGGGATGTTTTAGGATCAAGATTTGGGCCTACAGATTTTATTATAACAAATAATAAAGTAACTATAGGAGTAGACTATGGAAATAGTTATGAAACAAATGATAATAGCTACATCAAAAGAATTGAAGATAATATAAACATAAGCAACTTTGATGAAACAGGAAAACTTGGTTATTATTTTATTGATGGATGGCCTATCAAAGAAATTATCAAGAAGGAAGATAAATCTCAGGCAATCTCTCAATTAATTCGAGATGCTCTTATCGAATATGATACCCTAGATTCGATTAAATCAAAGCTTTCCCAAAAAAAAGTAGCTGGATAGAAAGATTTATTTATAACCTCTTATTAGATTAGATACCAAGGAAGTATTAAAAATGGAAGAAGAGCAAGAAATAAGTGTATGTCAAAAATGTTATGGAAAAGGAATAGTGCATGAAAAGGATGGTTCTACCCATACGTGCTGGGACTGCTTGGCAAATGGTAAATTGGATGCTCATTCAGAAAAGGTAAAAGATTCTGGAATACAAATATAATATGTCAAAAAGTCGCCCATTAAACCCAAGAACAACTATGATACTCGGCGCTCTAATGATGGCTGCTGGCCTGGGTAGTATAATGGGTTATACTAAATACCAAGAATACAGGTTCAGCAAAATAAGGCCTAAGATAGAGGTAATAAGAGATATCCGTGTTAAGAAAGAAATTGGAAGAGACCATTTTGAGCGGGAACTGGAAAAAAGAGTAAAAGAATTGTATGAGAAACAGGGCATGAAATATGAGCCTATTAAAAATCCTTATGCCCTGTCTAAAGAAGAGAGAATAAAATTTTATAATCCTAGTTTTAGATAATTCACGTATAGAAAGCTTTAAAAAGTGTAACTTTTTAGTGGTAATATGGTAAGGGGATTATGCAAAAATATAGCTGCAGGATTTGGAATTGCTGCATTAGCTGTAAGTGCCTATTTTCTAGGTTTTGCAGGAGGAGTTATTGCAGTACAAGATCTTTCCCCTAAAGAAAAAAAAGTTGAACAAAAAGTTGATAAAGAAAATGTTAGTGCTAAAAAAAGAATTGCACAAATTCTTGATAGTGAGAGAATTCCTTACAGATTAGATGTTTCTGATTCACAATTCGGGCCTGTGGACGCATTAGTTAAAACAAGAAATGGTTCTATTGGTATAGAATACAGCAGTGAACAAGAAATAAAAAATTCCGAGTATGTACAAAGAGTTAGAAGAAATGTTGAATTGTACAGAGGGATAGGCAAAAATTCAGGATATGTTTCTTTGCCTAGGCCATTAACAATGCAAACAGGAAAAGGCAAACTAGATCTTATAGAATACTGGTTGTACGACAAAGGAATGATACGGATGATTAAAGAAAGATTATAATCAAAGAATTATACGACAAAGGAATGATATGGATGATTAAAGAAAGATTATAATCAAAGAATTATACGACAAAGGAATGATACGGATGATTAAAGAAAGATTATAACTACAAAATTAAGGATAACATAATCCTCTAAGACCATATTTTGCACCACTATCTCCTGTTCTTACGCAATCAATTATTCCTGTTACAGGATTTTTTTCTTCACAACGAGGATTTTGTATTGCTTGACATTGAGGTGAACCTAAAGATTGTTGTGCGTTACTAATACAAACACCGACATTATATTTTCTGCCAAACGCCAATGCTCTAGAATAGCTTGGGATATATACATCTATTCTTTTTCCTTGAATATATCCCCCTGTATCTTCTGAAACACCTGTTATACCAAGAGATGGAATTATTACCCTGCTTCCCCGAGGTATAACACTTACATCAGTTGCTAGAATAGTATGAGCTGGGCTTTTTGTTGTGCATGTTGCTCCTGCAGTGCAAAAACAGTCGCAATAAGCAGATATTTCAAATCCTTCAGCATATCTATATCCTTCTGGGCATGTTTTAGTATTATCTGTCCAAACACCATTTACGCAAGTGTAATATACTCCGTTTCTTGGAGTATTTGTTTTGTACCCATT
>JACRHU010000063.1 GCA_016211995.1 Candidatus Pacearchaeota archaeon | reverse complement strand
TCATTTTATTTTTCTTCTCCTAATTCCAATTCAAAACCAGCATCTCTCAAACTCTGCCTTATTCTTCTTGGAAGACTACTGCTTATACATTCTATATCAAAAGTGCATATTCTATCGTCATACAATATTTTTGCGATATCATCTTCGAGATAATTTTCTTCTACGCTTAAGGCAACAATGTATGCTTTTGGATTTGCTTCTCTAAATTTTTCTGTGAAAGATGGGACCTGTATCCCTTCTCTTATTTTAAATAATCTTTCAAGTCTATCCACATCATCAGAGGCATCCATTATCAGAACATCAAATTCTGATAGATTTTCTCTTTCTGCAGCTTCTCTAGTAGATTCATAGCTTTTGATTCTACATCTCTTTCCTACTGTTTTTTTTATCACCCTAAGTATCTCATCCCTTAATACTTCTTCTCCTGGAACTCCTATACCATGAATGTAAAGTATCTTTTCTAATCTCCTTCCTTGCCTTGTTTCTTGTTGTGATGTTTGGGTTTCCATTTTAACATTAGATTACAATTGTTGCAATTTTAGCAACTTGTGGCCATCTTTCATTAACCTCCCTAGCCACAGGCCCTCTGATCTGCGTACCTTTTGGATTTCCTTTTTCATCCTTTAGTAAAGCAACAGCATTATCTTCAAAACTTATGCGGTCACCTGTTAACCTTCTGTAAGATTTTCTCTGCCTTATTATAACTGCATCAAATATTTGTCCCTTCATTTCTGGAAGACCTTTTCTTACAGATATCTTAACCCAATCCGCAATTCCACATGCAATCTGCCTTCCTGCTCTACTTTTTCCCCGTTTAACTCCAATTATTCTCGCAATTCTCGCTCCGCTATTATCAGCCACATGTACAAGAGCGCCGAGATTAAGTGCTTTCACACGTCTAGCAGATATGGCTCTCATTTTTTTGCCTCTTTTAATACTTCTGTAACAACATGGTGTATTATTTTACTTAAAGGTCTGCATTCTGCAACTTTTACATAACTTCCAATTTTAACATGTTCTGCTAAACAATCTGGAAGATGTGCATGAATTCTTGTTTTTTTCTTCATATATCTTTCATATTTTGGAATATAAATGAATCTTTCAAATTCTATTGCTATCCTTTTAGGTTTTAATCTTATAATAGTTCCTTTGAACTCTCTACCTCTTGCTCTCAGAGAGCCATGGAAAGGACATTTTTTATCTTGGCATTTTATAGTCCCGACTACTTCTGCTTTTTTTTCCTTTTTCTTTATTGTTCTATCTAGTTTTTCTTCTTTCATTTTTTCCACCTCTTATTTTTTAGTTAATTAAATCTGCTTGAAATCCAAGTTCATTCAATATTTCTTTTACTTTTTTTCTGTGGTCTCCTTGTAACTCTACAGCCTTGTTTTTTATTGTTCCTCCGCATGCAAGTTCACCTTTAAGTTTCTTTGCTACGTCTTTCATGTTTATTGTTGAATCCATTCCGCTTATCACTGTTGTCATTTTGCCATATCTTCTCTTGACCATCTCTATATGTATTTTCTGTGTTGTCTTTGCTATTTCTTCGCATACACACGCTTCGCGTGGTAAGCCGCACTTTGGGCATATATCCATCTTATTTCTTTTTCTCTCCTTGTTTTAGGGATTCTAAATCCTTTTGTTTAATTCTTGTGAGTATTCTTGCAATAGTTCTCTTAATCTCTTTGGTTTTAGTTCCTGCTGTTTTACTTGATTTTTGAGCTCTTACTCTTATCAACTCAATTCTTAACTCTAATAATCTTTTTTCTAACTCTTCCTTTGCCATATTTTTAATTTCCTTCTTTTTTATGATTGCCATTTTATTTTTCTTCTCCTATTTTTTCTTCCCTTTTTCCTTTTCCTATCTTTTTATCAATTTTTTCCTTAATCTCAACCATTTCTTTAATTATCTTGCTATCAATCTCTACCCTATCATGTATCTCTGCATCTGGTGGCATTATTGCTACTTTAATTCCAATAATTCCTGGAATTGTTTGAGCTACGCTCTCTGCTTTATCAACAACTTTAGCTGTATCTCCTGTTTTCTTTAAGTAACCGAAAGCAAATCTCCATGATCTTGCTCTTTCGCTTGGTAGTTTTCCACCAAGTCTTATCTCTGCCCCTAAAGCACCAGCATCCTTTATTTTTTGTAAAGTTTTATAAGCAATTATTTTGAATTTTAATGGACCAAATCTTTCTAATGCCAATGCGATTTCATCTGCTATTGCTCCTGCATTGAATTCTGGCTTTGTAATCTCTGCTATTTCTATATGCGGATTTTCTAGTTTAAATTTCTTCTTTAATACTTCTGAAAGCTCATTTATTCTTTCTCCACGTCTGCCAATTATCAATCCTGGTTTTGTTGTATAAACTATAATTTTTTCTCCCACAGGTGTGTACTCAATTTTAACTCCGCTTATTCTTCCCTTTCCAAGCTTCTCTTTTACAAATTCTTTAATTGCGAATTCATCTTTCTTAAGCTGGATAAATTTTCTTTCTATCATTTTTTTTATATTTGATTATTTTCTTTCATTTTTCTCTTCTTTTCTATCATTTTGCAATTAATGTTATGTGTGTTCTTTTAAATTTTTTTCTAAATCTTCCACCTCTAACAGGGCGGGGAGCAGTATTTGCACTTCCATAAATCTTTAACTGTGTGACATCAAGGTTTTTTCTTAGAGCATTTGCAGATAAACTTTTTATAAGTTTGATAAACTGCATTGCAGCGTTTTTTGGGTATCTTCCAGACATCATACCCTTTCTATGCGGAAGTTCTCCCCTCATTGGAATTGCTCTTTTGCCTTTCACAACTTCTGAAAGCAGTTTAAGGGCTTCATCAATTTTCTTGCCTTTCAAGAACTTGCATATCTCAATTGATTGTCTATTTGAAATAGGCAAATGTTTTCCATTTACAACAGCTATTTTTTGTTCAGTCATTTTTTATTTTCCATTTTATTTAACAGATAGTGCAGCAGAGCTCCTTGTTGCACCAATACCTGGAGCAGAATGTTGTACTCTCTTTCTTGTTGCCACAAACTCTCCAAGCCTATGTCCTAACATCTCTGCAGTTATATTCACAGGAACAAATTCTTTGCCATTATGAACTAAAATACTTAAACCAACTACCTTAGGAACAATTATAAAATCCCTTGCATGAGTTTTAATCTGTTTTCCTCTCTTTATCTTCTTTTCAGTTCTCATTAAGAAATTTTCAATTTTTGCGAACTGTCTAAGCAAAGATCTTCTTCTGCGACTAGGAAGAAGTTTTGCAAACTCCCTTATTTCTAGCTTTTTTAATTCTTCAATATTTTTTCCGCGATATAATACTTCTGCCATCTTATCTTATGCTCTCCTTTCCATATTTTTCAAAGAAGGATTTTATTTCTTCTTTATTCAAAGATACTGTCCAATGATCCCAATGTTTTTCATCTTTAACCTCAACTATAAAATATAATCCCATACCATATGATGGTTTGCATCCTGTTGCTTGCGCAATTTGATAAAAAATATCTTTATCTTTTACATTCAACAAATCTTTATGTGGCCAGAATTCTAAACTCTTATTCATACTAACCCCTTTAGACTCTAGATATTTCTGGAATCTTATTCCATTTTCCATCGCATCCATCATTATAGCCATCTTACTTTTTTCTCCTTCCTGTTCTCTTAGGCCATAGTGTTCCTACTTTAGCCCCAGGAGGCGCATTTCTTTTCGCAATTTTAGATTTAATTCTTTTTCCTCTTCCACTACCAAATGGGTGATCAATGACATTCATTTTTACTGCTGAAGTTCTAGGCCATAATTTATTTCTCGCCCGCATCATTTTGTACATCTTTCCAGCTCTTATAATAGGTTTTTCAGTTCTTCCTGCTCCTGCAATCACTCCAATAGTTGCTCTTGCATTTCTACTAAAAACTTTTTCTTCTCCAGATGGAAGAGAAACAACAATTCCCTCTTTAAGTTCTTTAGCAACTCTTGCGCTTGCTCCAGATGTTCTTATTAGCTTTGGGCCATTATATGGGATTATTTCTATGCTACAGACATCTGTTCCTAATGGAATTCTTCCCAAGGGAAGAATATTTCCTGGGCTAATAGAAGCATTTTCTCCAATTTCTATTTCTTGCCCCTCTGCCAAATTTATTACAGCAGCATTAAAGAAAATTTCTTTTCCAATTTTTATCTTGCATAAAGGAGCAGTATGTCCAGGTGAATTGACAATCTTGAGCACAATTCCTTTTCCAGTTGATTTAGGATAACTAAGTTCATACCTATATGCCTGATCTCTCACTCTATAAGTCAAGCTTCCATGCCCTCTTGCCTGAACAATAATTCTTTTTCCCATTTTACATTAAACCAAGTTTAGTGGCAATGTCAATTGCCTTGAATTTTTTATCTAATCTAATATGAGCAATTTTTTTATTGTCTCTAATCAATGTAGAGATTTTTTCTACACTAACTTTAAAATTTTCTTCTATTTCTTCTTTAATCTGTTTCTTAGTCGCTCTTCTGTCAACTACAAAAGCAATTGTATTTTGTGCTTCAATCATTCTTACTGCCTTTTCTGTTGATAACGGGTATTTTAACATCATTTTATCTCCAAATCTCCTAATTCTTTTATTGCATGTTCTGTATAAACAACTAACCTTCCAGGATGTCCTCCTGTAGCAAGTTGAAGAATGTTTAATTTTTTAGCAGTGGTTATTTCAATTATTTTACTTTTCATTTTTTCTTTTTCTCCAATAATAAATAAAATTTTCTTATCTGTTTTGAAAATTCCTTTTAATAATTTCATAATTTCCTTTGTTTTTAATTTCAGAATTTCAGAATCAAATATAATTGGAACTCTAACATCAACATGATATTTTTTCTTTATAACCTGGGAAGAAGAAGTCGCAGATATAGCAGAATATAATGCCTTTTTCATTTCTTTTTTATTAATCTTTGTTTCATTAATATTAACTTTTGGTGGATGGGCCTCTCTTCCCCCACGAGCAGAAGAAATTGTTGCACCAACCCAGAAAAATCTGCTTCCTCTTTTTGTCATAATTTTTCTTGGAACTCTTGATATACCATAACCATATGCTGTTTTCCATTTTCTTCTTTGGTGCCTTATTTTTCCAGAGGCACTATGCTGCATTCCTGCCCACAAATAAGGAGCATATCTATGTTTTGTATTTTTCAAAGTTGCAAGATAAACTTTTAAAATTAAATCTTCTCTAACTGGCTCATTAAAACATGAAGGTAATTCAATATCTCCCTTACTTTCTCCTTTGATATCTAAAATCTGTGTTTTCATTTTT
>JACRHU010000061.1 GCA_016211995.1 Candidatus Pacearchaeota archaeon | reverse complement strand
CTTGCTGCTTAAATGCTTGCATATTTCCATACATAAAGCAATTGCTCCTGCTCCGCAGATTGTTGTTTTTTTCGTGTAGTTTAGAAAATCATTTGTTTCAAATTTTTCTATAAGTTTGATTGCTTCACTGTCTAACTTGTATAAATTTTTCTTTATTTCTTGGCTGAAAGGAAAGAAGTTATACATATTTCCAAAGTGAGTAAAGTCACTTGAAGCAATTGTTAAAATTTTCTTTCCTTGTTCTCTTGAGAAGTTTGCCAGAATTCTAGCAAACTTGTTTATGCTTTCATAGTTTTGTGTTGATACAATGAGCGGAACTATTTTTGCTCCTGGATTTATATATTGTAAAAATGGAATCTGAACTTCAATACTATGCTCACGAGCATGAGCTTCTTCATTTGTTTCTATACTTAAACTAGAAGCCTTGTCTTTCAGTTTTCTCACAAACCATTTTTCTGTCCTTACAATGCCTGTTGGAATCTCAAAATCCTCTTCTGAAAATATAAAGTCTGCATTGCCTATGCCTGTATGATTTGTTCCCAGCATTATATACAAGTTAGGCTTGCTTGATTCTGCAAGCTCTTTGTAAGCATATGCTGCACAAGCTCCGCTGTATAAGTAGCCTGCATGTGGGGCTATTATTCCTTTAACATCTTTTCTTTTTGCAAGTTTCTTGACAGGAGTAATTTTTCCAGGTCCAAGCCTGCTTAGAAATAATTCTTTGAGCTCTTTTTCAAGCTGAATTTGATCAGAAGGATAAAAACTACCGGCAACTACAGGATTTCTCATATACTAATAAAAGAAAAAGGTTATAAAAAGCTTTGTTATCTACAAGACTTCTTATACTAAATAGAAAAATTATATAGAAAAATGTTATTAATATAATACTCTAATAGGTAATAAATAAGCTGAAAGTAAAAAGACCAATATCATAGCTATTAAAGAGATTATAATTGAAACATAAGTAGATAATCTTATTTTCCCTTTTTTAATTAATGAATTTAAAATTAAAAAAATAATTATTCCAATAATGACTGAGATAAACAAATGCATTTTAAGAAATCTCAATTCTGTTCCAAAGAGCGTATAATAATCATTCCAAGGACCCATACAATATTGTGGTTGAGGACCTGCATTACATCCTAGATGGTATTCCAGTATCTTCATACTACATAGAATGCTTATATGTTTTTAAAATTATCTAAGACTTCAAGTTATCTTCTTTTCTTTTTGCCTGCTTTCTTTGCTTTGTGCTTTACTTTCTTCTTGCTTGCTTTTTTAACAGGCTTTTTCTTTGAAATTGGACAAGCCTTTATGCCCATTTTTCTAAGATAAGATTCCTTACAAGTATCATCAAGAACTTTACATTTCCCTTTCTTTAGTTTTTTGCATACCATTTTATTAATTAAGGAACCAATTGGCTTTTAGATTATTTACTTATATTTTCCTCTTTTTTGTTAAAATATAAGTTTGGGCTAGTTTTCTGGCCCAAACTGGACTCGGTAATAAAGTTCCTTAAACCAAGTTCAATACAATCCGAACTTTTGCAAAGCATAAGGTTATCTTTATTGTGTATGTTACGACATGCAGCTGTGACTTCTGTTGGCGATAAGGTATAGTCCAGGTATCGCACGGAATCGGACTGATCACGAGCGCAGTGGGTGTAAAGTGACACGCGACTTTTTCCAAGGCAACCGAATTGTCCTTTTTTTCTGAAGTCAGTAAACTATAAAAGACTTTCTTACTATTCTAGAATAACTACAAATACAGAATTCAATTTACCCTATCTGTTTATTATAAAATTATAAAAAATAAAAAATAAAAAATAAAAAATTGTTCTTATGCAGTTACAGAAGCAATTATAGTTCCTGAAGAAGTTTGATCAACTGCTCCATTAGGGATTCTAAAGGATATTGAAAGATCTCCCTTAAACTTCTTATTAAGATCTAATGCTGGAACGCATGGAACAGTCACTGTCTGTACATCATTAGGTGCTACTACAATAGTCTGGCTTGTTAAAGAACCACAGCCACTTATTGTTATTGCTGTTATTGTCCTGCTCTCGTCCTGTATACCATTATATAGAGTCATAGTTATTCCAGTTGCTACAGAAGCTGCATGCTCTCTGCATTCAAAAGGCGCTGTAACTGTACATCTAGCTGAGACAAATTTACCTGGTGAGAATACACCAAAAGCTGCAAGTGCTGCTATAACAACAGCTGCTGCTAAGATAGCCCAGCCATAAGTCATAAGAAACTCCATAGCTGCTTGTCCTCTTTTTCTTCTCATTTTACCTCCTTTTTTGTTGAATATTTATCAAGTAAAATAGCGAAGAGGATATTTAAATCTATCGATAGTCATGAAAATCAAAAGATTTTCAGGATCCTAAAAATTAGGAAATTTTTATGATATTCGGTTTAGGACGCTAAACCTGTCACTTGATATTTAGCAAGATGCTCAGAATCAAGTCTATACCAAGTCGGCATGCCTGCTATTCTATAGTTGCTTGTTATCTGGCCTGAGAAATAAATATAATCTATTACGCTTCTTTCATAAACTGGCAGG
>JACRHU010000062.1 GCA_016211995.1 Candidatus Pacearchaeota archaeon | reverse complement strand
TGCGAAACAAAACTTGACAAGAAAACAAGAGAAGAAGGAATTCAAGCATTACTTTACCATGATATATTAGAGGATACTACGAAACAACTGCCAGAGCATTTGTCAGAAAATGTTAAACACCTGATAGAAGATATGACCTTCTATGGCGGAACTTCACAAGAGCAAGTAGAAGTCTGGACTAAACCTCCTATAATAAAATTATACAAACTTTATGATAAAGTCAGCAATCTGCTTGATGCAGATTGGATGGATGATGAAAGAAAAACAAAATATCCAGAATATGCACTTAGACTTTGCGAGAATGTTGAAGCAAATTATGGCGAGCTTAATATTACAAGAATAGCAAGAGCAATAATCACAAAAATTAAAGATGAGCAAACAGCGATGAATGTACTACAAGGAGGAAAATAAAATGGAACAACAAGAACGAGACAGAAAAGTAAAAAGCTTACAAGAAAGAATGCATAAAGAACTTTTATTATTGACAGAACAACATAAATTAGGGCTTATACCAGAAATAGTTTACTATGATAAGTACCTCGATACACAGTGGACATATATGGCTGCAATAGAAGCAAATAAGTAAGATGCCAGAAAATGTATTGACCAGCTTTGGTTACTACGTGATGATGCCTACATGGTATGAAAGTGCATGCAGACAGACTTATCTAGAGGGCGTAAGGAGATATGACAAGGAAAGAGCAGAAAAAGAAAAAGCAGACAAGGAGAAGAACAAGAGTTTAGAGGAAGCGGTTAAGAAAAACTAGAAATCAATAAATTTTTGTCCCCCTAAATTCTTTTCCTTCAAGATAATTTTCAAAGTTTTTCAAATCACTGCCATTCATTATCACTACTTCAAGTCCAAGCTTTTCAGCTTCCCCTGATGCAACAGGGTCAAAAGGTGTATTTAAGCCAGGGTCCCATTTTTTTGGAATCAGCCTTCTGAATACTTTCCACGAAATTTCTTTCAAAGCAACAGCATTCTTAAATTTTCTTGGGTCTTTATTATAAACATAGTCTATGTTAGTCAAATTTGCAACTTTTTTTACATGGAAATTTTTTGCAAGAAGCACAGCATCATAATCTGTGCTGAAACCTGGCTTCCAACCTGCTGCAATTAAAATTTTTTCCTTAAAATCAACTTTTTCATTCGGATCCTTTATAATCTTTGCATGCGCATAATCTCTAAATATTGCCCTCATTAAATGCGCATTAATCCTTGTTCCATGAATTCCAAGCCAATCAACATCTTCACTTGAAAGTTGAGAAATATTTTTAGCAGCTTCTTGATATCTTCTTGCTGTTTTTCCTCCTCCGCAAATAATAATAAATTTTTTTCCTTTCCTAAGTTGTTTTATTATTAATGCTTTAAACTTTTTCAAGAAATTTATATCTATCTTATCAGGCACAATTAATGACCCACCAACAGAAATTACAATTACCTCTTTCATCTTTCTAATGACCCCCAATAGAAATTACAATTACCTCTTTCATCTTCCTTAAGGACTTTCCTGCTCCTTAAATTCACCTTCATATTTTGCATTGCCCTTGCATTCTTCAAACACAAGTTGACAAATCTTTAATCCAGGCCTAATTGCTAGGGGAATTGATGATATATTTCCAATTTCAAGAACTTGCTTGTTGCTTACACCTGGCTGAATAAAACCAGCAGTTGTATGTATTTGTAGTCCAAGCCTTGCAAATCTGCTTCTTCCTTCAAGTCTTCCGCAAATATTCTCTGGAAGTGTAATCTTCTCCTGTGTCATACCAAGAACTGCATGTCCTGGTTTGATAATAATCTTATCTCTTGTTTTAACAACATTACTTATATTTTCATAATTTGTATCCTCACTCAAATCAATAGGCTTTTTAATGTCTCTAAAAATTCTAAATTCGTTGTTAAGATGTAAATCAATAGAAGCTGGTCCTATATTCAGCGGATTAAAAGGCTCTATCTTTATTCTACCTTTTTTTATTTGTCTTAAAATCTCATCATGTGTGAGTATCATTTTGTTCAATTTGTTAAAGCTAAAGCCATTGAGATGGCTTCAAATGGTGAGCTGTCAATCGCTCACTTATTTAGAGACATCAACATTACCTATTAGCTATTTTAATTTAAAAACCTATCTAAGAAAGCCTTAAATATTTCCAACTTCTAGGTAAATCATGCCAAGTAAAGAAGAACAAGAAGCATTAGAAAGACTTCTGAAACCAAAGCTTCCTAAAATTGAGAGAAAAGAACCTGAGAAGAAAGAAAAAAATCAAGAGAAAAAAGAAAGAGAAGAAGAATTTGGAGTAAGTGAATCTAGATTTAATATTATTGATATTCCTGCACCTGTTCTGCAGCCAGCTGGAGAGGTTGAAGCAAGAAGTTTAGAAGATTTAACAAGGGAAGCAAGGCAAGAAAGATTAGCTTCTGAAAGACAGAGAAGAGATGAGAGAGGAAGAGAAATTAAAACTGAAGATGAGCTAATTAAGTATGGACCTTCAATTTATGAAGCAGAGCAGAGAAGAGTTGATGCAATTGGCCAAATTAATGATATGAGGAGGACAGGTACATTTTTTCAGAAACAAGACCCTTTCCAGCTAACAGAAAGGCAGAGAGTAATAACTCCTGATTTAACAGGCACTCCTGACAACAGACTAGCAGAAGACATGATAAAATATGTTGAGGATAAAGCAGTTGATTTAATGGACACATGGAAACAAGATGATTTAATAAAAAGGCCAGAAGACTTAAGAAAATATAAGAAAAGATAAAATGAAAGACAATAAAAAAATTAATATAATATGTGATAGAAGACTTGACAAATATTTTTCTATTACTGAAAAAGCCCTGAAAATAGCAAAAAAGTCAATTAATAAAGAAAGAAAAAAAGAAGCAGAAGAGCTTCTAAATATGGCTGAGCTCTATTATAAAGATGCACATCATTTTAGAAAACAAGGCCATTATGTAAATGCCTTCGCAGCCATAAACTATGCTCATGGATGGATTGACTCTGCATCAAGGCTTGGCTTAATAAAAGTCAAAGATTCTA
>JACRHU010000060.1 GCA_016211995.1 Candidatus Pacearchaeota archaeon | reverse complement strand
CCTTACTTTTGTCCTTCTGGCTTTCATATATTACAAGAATTGCCTTAAGGTAATCCTCGATTGTTCTTCTTTGCATAAAGTTAGTTAAGACTAACTTCTTTATAAACCTTGCTATTGAAAAAATAGCAAAGAAAAAGCTTTAAAGTAGATTTTATAATCTAAATTGCATGGAAATCAATCTTGATAGAAGCATAATAATTATAGACAAGCCTTCTGGCCCAACAAGCTTTGATATAGTCAACTTCGTGAGAAAAACACTAAATTTAAACAAAGCCTCACACTTCGGAACTTTAGACCCAAAAGTTACAGGAGTTCTTCCGCTAGCTTTAGGAAGAGCAACAAGAATTGCAACTTTCTTTGCAAGACAAAATAAAGAATATGTCGGAGTAATGCATATCCATGAAGACATAGAACAAAAAAAGATAGAACAAGTAATAAAAAGCAAATTTCTGGGAAAAATAACTCAACTTCCACCAGTTAAATCAAGAGTAAAGCGAGAAGAAAGAGAACGCGAAATTAAGCAGTTTCAAATTCTTGAAAAACAAAGTTTAGACATACTTTTCAGAGTAGAATGTGAAGCAGGCACATATATTAGAAAATTAATTCATGATTTAGGAAAAGAGCTTGGCATTGGAGCACATATGACAGAGCTCCGTAGAACAAGAGCTGGAATATTTGAAGAGAAAAATGCAACAAAGCTAACTGAATTTAAAGAAGCAGCAGAAGAATTCAAGCAAGGCAAACAGGAAAAGCTTGCAAAAATGCTAATTCCAATTGAAATTGTAACAAAAATTATTCCGTCAATAACAGTTAAAGAGCAATTTCTTGAAAAATTAAGGCATGGCTCTCCTTTATTTAAGGAAATGATAGAGAAACATGAAAAATTTTCGAAAAATCAGTTTGTAGCAGTTTTATATGATTCCAAGTTACTTGAAGTCATAGAATCAGACATTGATAACAGCACAATAAAGAATTTAAATTCAACAGACATCATAGGAAAGCCTAAAACAGTATTCAACTAGAATTTTAAAAAATGAAAATCAAAAAGAAAAGATTGATGTCTTATCTCCTTTCAGCTATTATTTGGTTAGGAATTCCTGGAGGTTTAGCAAGCATAGAAATCTGTAACAATGGCATTTCTCGTTCTATAGACTCTCTGGTTCATAGCAGAAAACCAGATACTAAGTTGTATGAAGGAATTGAAGGGATTAGCAATTTTAGAAAAGAAGTGATTGTATATAACAATGGTGTATCCATCACAAAGAAAGACAAGCAGATAGAGTTTATAGATAGCAATCAGGATAAAAAACCAGAAATTTATCGAATAGCATATTATCAAAACAAGAGTATGGAAATTCAAGGCAATTTAACTTGGATGAGAAGAGCTACTTTCAATGAAATGTGTACTGGTTTTCTTTTATTTCCAGATTCAGGGATTAAAATAATAGAAAATAATAGCTCTCTTGATGAAAAAATAGATAAAGATTACTCAATTCTCAGTTCAAGGGGCATTTCAATTGAAAGTCCTTTGTTCAGCGAACCAAAACAAAGATATTTGCCGCTTCCAACAATGTTTCGTTACAGAGGAATACAGGCTATTAAATCATACTCAAATAAACAATAAACATATAAACTTCAAACCAAATTTTTCCTTTGGAAAAATTTGCTCTCTAAGGAGAGTGCTCGGTTCAGCCGAGCAGTTTGAAGTTTCATTTAAGGGAAAAATGATCGTATTTGAAAAAAAATTCCAGGTAGAAGAAGAAAAAGTCCTAAAATTCCTAGATTTAACTAAAGATTTTAATCCAGCACACAGAAAAGAAAGAATAACTCCTGGAATGTATTTAATTGCAAGCCTTTCAGACCTTCTTGGCTATATTACACAAGATAAAAATACTTATCTCAGAGAATGTGAATATACATTTACTAAACCATCATTATTTCCTTGCGAAGTAAAGCAAGAAGTTTACATAACTCATGACGCAAATGGTGAAATTTCTTTAGATGTTTATGTCCAAAAAGATGTTGAGGTTATAATGAAGGGTAAAATAAAATATTCAAGAGAATTAATACATCAAAGTGCTGATGAAGAAAAAAAAGATGTTGAAATAGTAAGAAAAGAAAAAATTTCTTCTGAAATGTTAAAAGAATTTTATGAAAGTATAAAAACAACAGAGAATGAGGCTGCAATGAAAAATTTTCTTCTATCTTTTGTTCCAGGAGCTCTTGTTGATAGCTTCTTAAAAACAGAAAAAGGAATTTACGTGAAACAACAAGCATCCTTCTATATGGTAGGCCTAGATAGCATACTAACAAAAGAGATAAGTATCGGTATAAAAAGAATAAATCAAAAAAGAATCTCAAAATTTAGAACACTAGGAACCTTGGGTAGATGCATAGCCTTTGATGGTTATGCTTTGGCTGGACAGGAATAAAAATGCGCGAGTTCATCTATTTTTCACAAAATGCAAGAACGTCTGGAAATTTTAATGACTTGATGGCAGCAGGAAGAATGGATATAGCATGCCATGTTGTTATAGCTGCTTTTTTTCTCTCTCACAGTTTAAGAGAGGATGTTAAACTGCACTTAATTTTTAATGGACCACCAGATGCTCCTAAACATCTTGAATTTGTCTATAATCCAGAAATACCAATAAGCAAGAAAGATGTTTCTGGATTGATTAAAAGAATGCTATTCAAATACAAAAAGGGAAGAAAAATAGAGGCATTTCCTGGCTGTTTTATAGAAAAAAAATCTTTCAGACAATTACTTGAAGAATTTGAAGATAGGGACATATACATTCTAGATAAAAAAGGTGAAGATATTAGAACAGCAGAGCTAGGAGAGAACCCAGTATTCATTGTAGGAGACCATGAAGGAATTCCAAAACAAGAAATGAAAACAATAAGGGGAATGGAAATAAAAAAAATTTCTCTTGGTCCACTCACCTATTTTGCCTCGCAGACAGTTGTTATCGTTAATCATGAGCTAGATAGAGCTTTGCACATAAATATGAATAAATTGTAATTGTTTCAAGGCTAGTTATGTACAAAGCCGCTGGATAGAAAAAGTATTTAAAAGCCTATTTCTGCCTTTAGTGCATTAAAAATGTCTTTAGAAAATAAATTTAATGAAGAAGATAGAGACTTTAAAGTTAGCAGTTCTATTCTTTTAGCAGGGTCTATATTTGATGGAATAGGATCAAGAAGTGCTATCTATAAAAAAGGTATTTCACTAGAAGCGAATCCTGTAATAAATTACTCTATGGAAAAAATAGGTATTGATGAAAGCCTTTTCTGCTTTAAGTTAGCATTACCGATTGCAATTATATTAGGTGGGAGATATGTAACCCAAAGAATAGGGCATAAAATTGCAAAAAAAGCTATGAATTACGGATTTATTTTTGGTGGGCTAATAGCTGGAGCATGTGGATTTGTTGGTTTGCAATACTAAAAGAAAAGTTTAATAATTCAGTACCCTATACTCTGAAATAACTAGACAATTTGGGAAAATATGATAAGAGATTTATTTAAAGATAAAAAGAATATTAAAAGATTAGATGCAAAAAAATATAGTGTGTTTAAGCATGAAGAGGTCCTAAGAGTTTATGAAAGATTATTCACGCCCTTGGCTGAAAAACCAATCAAACTACTAGAACTTGGGGTATTGTCAGGAAGATCACTTTTACTTTGGAGAGATTTTTTTATAAAGGGGACAATAGTCGGCCTTGACAGAGAGAAAGTACAAATTAAAGATTCAACAGGAAGAATTCGCGTATATCAGGGTTTGCAACAAGATACTAGACTGCTAGATAAAATAGCTAAAGAGGTCGCTCCAGAAGGTTTTGATATTATAATTGATGATGCCTCACATATTGCGGAATTGACTCGTATCAGTTTTTGGCATTTATTTAACAATCATCTTAAAAATGGAGGAGTTTTTATTATTGAAGACTGGTGTACAGGATACATGTCTAAGTGGCCAGATGGTAAAAAATATAATGGTATTAATCACCTTGCAGGCATGGTTGGATTCATAAAAGAATTAATAGATAAAGGAATGAGACGAGAGGTTAATGAGCTAAAGTTTAAAATCACCAGTAATTCTGTTTTTGATAGCATTCTGATTTATTTCGGGCAAGTTGTAATAAAAAAGAAACAAAAATAAAAAGAAAGCAAAAAGCTTATAATCTATATTCCTAGTATTAAATCATCAAAAAAATCTGCTGATTTTTAGGATGCTAATCATTAAGATTATATAATTTTCAGGATCCCAAAATCCAGAGGATTTTGAGAAAATAAGAAATAAAACATAGCATTTAAAAATTGTAAGTTCTTATTTTTTTCATGAAACAAAGGATGCATGTCTGGATTTATGGTATAGTAAAGGGAGTTTCTTTTAGGGCAAATGTAAAGGAATGGGCAGATAGGTTTGGATTAAAAGGCTTTGTTAGAAATACAGAAAAGAATGTTGAAGCAATTTTTGAAGGCGACAAAGAGAAGGTTGTAGAAATGCTGGAATTCTGCAGAAAAGGTCCAAGCTTTGCTAGAGTAGACAGAATAGAAATAAAAGAAGAAACATACCAAGCAGAATTCAAGGAATTTAAGATACTGCATTTTTAAAATCAATAATGCTAACTGGGCGATTGACAGCCCAGCATTTGCAAGTGATGTCAATCACTTGGACTTTAGAAATAATAAATTAAAAAATGGCAGAACAAAAGCAAGAAAAAAAAGAGTTTCACTGGGCAGATGGTGTAGCTGAAAAGCTGATTAAAGAAAGGCCTAAATCAAGCTATGTTTGCGCAGCTAGAATAACTCCGAGCGGAACAATACATATTGGTAACTTTAGAGAGATGATAACCTCAGATCTTGTTGCAAGAGCATTAAAAGATAGGGGGAAAAAGGTAAAGTTTATTTATGGTTGGGATGATTATGACAGACTAAGAAAAATTCCAGCAAATATCCCAAAACAAGAAGAGATGCAGAAATATATTGGAATGCCTGTAAGCAAAGTTCCAGACCCTTTTGGATGCCATAAAAGTTATGCAGAGCACTTTGAAAAAGAAGTTGAACAAGAACTTGGAAAAGTGGGTGTAGAGCCAGAATTCATATATCAAACAAAGATGTATGAGTCATGCAGATATGCAAAAGAAATAAGACATGTGCTTCAAAATAGACAGATAGTAATAGAAATTCTCAACAAATATAAAACAGAAGAGAAGATAGGGGAGGATTATTGGCCATTAATTGTTTACTGTGAAAAATGCGGCAGAGATTCTACAAAGATTCTTAGCTATGATAATAATTTTACAATAGAATATGAATGTGAGTGCGATTATAAGGGAAAGGTTAATTTTTCAAAAAAAGGTATTGTGAAATTACCCTGGCGCATTGATTGGCCCATGCATTGGCATTATGAACAAGTAGATTTTGAGCCAGGAGGAAAAGAGCACTCAACTCCTGGAGGAAGCAGAACAACAGGAAAAGAAATTTTTGAAGCACTTTACAAGCAACAAGCTCCAATTTATTTAATGTATGACTATATTATTATAAAAGGAAAAGGAGGAAAAATGTCGGGCAGTTTAGGAAATGTCATAACATTAAAGGAATGTCTTAGCATTTATGAGCCACAAATTCTAAGATACTTATTTGCTGCTACTCGTCCAAATACTGAATTCTCAATAGCCTTTGATATGGATGTTATAAAGATTTACAGTGAATATGACATTCTAGAACAAAGATATTTTGCAAATAATCTTGAAGAAAAAGAAAAAAGAATTTATGAACTTTCACAACCATACAAAATTAGACAGCTATTTGCAATTCCATTCAGTCAGCTTTCAGAGCTTGCTCAAGTAAAAACAAATGAGGATATTATGAAAATTTTCAAAGAGCAAATAAAGAGCAGAGAAGATAGAGAAAGAACAGAATCAAGAATTTTACTAGCAAGAAATTGGATTGCGCAGATGCCTGATGAGATTCAAATTAAACTTGTTGACAAAGTCAAAAAAATAAAATTAAATGAAAAAGATAAGCATGCAATAAATCAGCTCATAAAATTCTTGAAAGACAACCATAGTGAAGATGAGTTACAACAAGGAATTTATGCAATAGCAAAAAACAATGAAATAGAGCCGAGAGCTTTTTTCAAAATTTTATACAACATCTTGCTAAACAAAGATTACGGTCCCAAGCTTGGCGACTTTATCAGTATTATAGGCCAAGAAAAGATTTCAAAGCTGCTTGAACAAGCTTTATAAAAAGATAATGAATTTTATATGATAGAAATTGTCCTTCTAAAACTAATTTCTTGAGTCTGTTTTTTAACAGTACCATTTATTATATAACTCATAGCTGCAAATGGAATTGAAGGCTGTAATGTTAATTCAAAATATCCTGAACTGTCTGTTATAGCTGAAGATGTTGAATCAATAAATGTTATTGCTATATCACAGCTTGAGCATGGATCTCCACTTGAAAATTTAAGATTGCCTTTTATTTTTAGTTTTGTGAAATTTCCACATCTTCTTGTTTCAGTTGGCTTGTTGTTCGTTGTTCCACAAGAGTTTAAATCAGTGCATGTTCTTGTTTGAGTTTTATTAATGCATG
>JACRHU010000059.1 GCA_016211995.1 Candidatus Pacearchaeota archaeon | reverse complement strand
TCCTCCTATTGTTTTAGATTTTTATTTAGCAAGATATTCATTTACTGTTTTGATGTAATCTGCAATCCCCCTTACTTTGTCAAAGATTGCATGGAAGTGCCTTGTATCAAAACTGTCAGTGTCAGAACTTAATCCAATAATATATGTTTCTGGAAGATTTTTCCTTATCGCCATTGCTATTTCTGTTCCATATGGCCTTGTTTCTTTGTCATTGCTGTCATAAGGTAAGTAGCTGTCAAGTGATGCGACTTTTGGTCTGTACTGTATTGCTCTTTCAACCCCTTCTTGTCTTGTTTTTGCTATGATTACTTCTATTCCATCTACTCTGAAAAATCTTGCAAGATCTTCTGCAAGAGTGTCATCTACTATAAGCAATCTTTTACTTTTCTGTTCTGTTGCTAATTCTTTTTCAGCTAAAGCCACAAATTGCTTTTCTCTTGTTCTCTGAATTCTTTCTTGAAGCCTTCTATCTCTTTCTTGCCTTGTTGGTGTTCTATACATTTGCATTTTTTCCTCCTATTGTTTTAATTTTGTTTTATTATGTTGAGTATCATTTCTGCCCTTTCTTCTGGGTTTAGGGCTGGTATGCTTATTGGCTTGTAGCCTAGGCTTTCGTACACTTCTCTAATTTTTTCATGTAGCTTTCTTGCAGTTTCAGGATCTTCTCTTCTTACTTTTGTTTGCTTGTAAGTTACTGGTTCAAGCAAGAAGATTCCTGCATAGCCTGCATTCCTCGCAGCTTCAAGCAATTCTCCTGGAGCTTCTTGCCCGTCTATTAAGTAGTATGCTATTCCATCTGCTATTCCTCTGTCTTGAATTACTGTTTCTATTTCTTTTTCTAGCAGGCTCGCTTTTCTCGCTCTTCCATCTTCTCCCCTGATTAGAGTTGTTTCTGCATTCAGTTTTTCTGGTGTTGCTTCCCATTCAAGCTGAGTTTCAAGCACTTTTCTTTGGAAAGCATCTTTATTCTTCCATGGCAGTATTTCTGATTTTGGATTTTTTTCTAGCTCATTTTCTATAATGTAAGTTGCAACTTCTGCTATTGTGTATAGTCCTTTATCTGCTAATACTTTGAGCAGTGTTGATTTTCCTACTCCTGGCCCTCCTGTAAGGACAAATTTTTTTACTTCTGTCATCTTTTGCCCTCCAATGCCTTTCTCATTTCCAAGTATCCTATTTCAAACCCACTTGGGTCCTTCTTGATTAGCTCAGTTAGTCTTTTTTCTTTTTCTAAGATATCCCTTTTATAATCAAAGTTTTCCCAGTATTTTGCGCCCGAGTAGGCTGATGCAGCCATTGTAGCAGCAAATGCTGTTCCAAGAGCAATGATTTTTATTAGTTCAGTTAAATTTTTCATTTTTCTTTAAATCTTGCTCCAAACTTCTTCAGGGCTTTTTCTTTCTATTCTTACTTTCATTCCTTCTATTGTTCTCTCTTCGCCGATTCCCATTTCCATTATCTCTCTTGTTATCTTTTCCCCGAGTGTTTGTATTTCGCTTTGCATTTTCTTTTCCTCCTATTGTGTTTCATTTTTCTTACTATTATGGAGTTACAACGCTATTTAAATTATTGTTGTGGAGTTTACTACAACAATAACAAAGCTTAAAAACCTAAAAAACCTGAGCATTTCATGGATAAAGAAACAATAAAGGGAGCATTACATGACGCTGGCTTGAGCGATAATGAGATAAAGATTTATCTTGCACTTTTGAGAGTAGGAAAAAGCAAGGCTGGAAGAATAGCAAAAGAGGCTCAAATTGACAGGACATCTGCATATGACTCTCTAAAAAGACTGCTGGAAAAAGGATTAATAAGCTATGTTATAGAAGCAAATAGAAAATGGTTTCAGGCAGTTAATCCGCAGAGAATTCTTGAATTCCTAGACGAGAAAAAAGAGAAAATAGAAAATATTCTTCCAGATTTAAGAAGCATATATAAAAAGCCAGAAGAAAAGCATAACGTTACTCTTTTCTTTGGAAAAAAGGGTGTTAAAAGTATTTTGCAGGACATTCTGAGAAATGCCCGCGAGAATCTTGTTTTAGACAGTTCAGGACAATTTTTTGAAAAGCTTCCATACTATGCTCCAGTTTATGTAAAAGAATTGGAGAAGAGAAAAATTAAGGTTAGGCATATTGTCAGGAAAGGAAGAGACTTACATCCAAGCAAAACAACAGAAATAAGGATTTTCCCTGGAATTTTAAAAGAAACAACAATTACAACTAACATATATGCTGGAAAAATTGCATTAATTATATGGAGTGAGCCAATGGAAGGAATAATTATTGAAAATAAAGAAGCATACGAATCCTATAAAGATTACTTTGAAATTTTATGGAAGAATGCTAAAAGATAGTTACTTTTTCTGTAAATAACTTTCTAAAGAATTTAGTATTTTTTCATACGAGTCAAATCCTTTTTCAATAAACCCAGTTGCTCCTAATTTAAGAGCATAGACCCTATTACCAATCAATCCACTCATCATATAAATTGGAACTTCCTTGTTAAATCCCCTTATTTCTTTAATAGCATCAAGCCCGCACATTGAAGGCATCTGATTATCTGTCAAAATAAAATCGTATCTATTTTCTCTAACTTTTTTTACAAGATCCTCACCATTATCTACTGCATCAACCTCTACATCAAAAGTCTCTTTGATAATCTCTATAAGGTGTTCTCTAATTATCTTGCTATCTTCTGCGAGAATTATTTTTTTCATCAAGCTAGTATTATAGAGAAGTTTAAAAATATTATCGTGCTAGAAAATAGTTATTTTTTGTTTAACAATTTTAAAAATATTATTGTTCTAGAAGGGATAGTTATTTTTTGCTTAACAATTCTCTATCTAATTCTCCTAATATTCTTCTCAATTCTCCTTGGAGCACTGCTTTTTTTGAGTCACTTATATTATGATTTATAGAATATCCTCCTCCAGCTTTCCTTTCTATTTTCCCGACAATCTCCCACTTTCCTTTTCTTGTATCTTTCCATACTGCATATTCTTCAGCACCAAATTCTAAAGGAGCATTTGGAAGATACTTCATTATTAATAATGTTCGTTGTCCTTCTTTTAATTTTCCAGCGTATTCTGATGTTTTTCTTCCATATGAAGTTTCTCTAAATTTAAATTGTGTCATTTTTAAAATCAAAAAAACAAATGCTAGGATTTGTTTTTAGGATGCTCAGAAATCTTTTTGATTTCTGACATCAAAATCCTGGCTTCCATTTTACTTTGAAAAATTCTTCGAAATCCATTCCCCCAGGAATTGATGCCATGTCGTGGGCTTTCTTGTAAACATCAAATATTCTAAAAGCGAATTCAGATGCTTCTTGCTCTGCAAGACTTCTTATAACTGATTCTTTATGATTATCTCTTCTTATAAGTTTAGGATTTAATATTGATGGTTTTTTTCCTGCTAGAGTAGCTGACTTTTTAAGGCTGAATAGGGCAGAAAAAGGATTCATAGCCTCTGCTTTTGGCGCCTCTGGTTTCTTTTGCTCATCTTTCAAGAAATATTCTATATCTGCTTTAATCTGTTCAAGAGTTTCTGTTGTTGTTATATCCACCATTTTCAAGGCATCTTCAATATCGTTTTTCTCAAGCTCTTGATTTAGATAAGCTATTTCATCGTCATTTAATGCGTATGCTAAAAATTGTATATCTGACCTTCCTCCAAAGACATAATGTGCTTCTTGTGGCGAAATTCTTCGAGGTATACCTCTAAACTTAAAGTCAATAAAAACACAAGAGTAATATTTCCTTGTCGGTTTGTAAGTAGCAAATTTTAACGGAATTCTTTTATTGTATGCAGCATCTGCAACATCAATTGGATTTTTCGCAAATAATGTTAATTCCATAAGAATTGTGTTAAATATATTAATAACATCCGGAGACCTTATATCCTTCATTCTTAGTTGCTCTGCAGCCTTGAAATATGGTTTCGCCCATCTTGAATATAGTTTTAATGCACTAATCTGGCTTTTCAAATAAGTTTTTTCAACTTCAAATCTTTTTTTCAATTCAGTTTCAGACCTTTTCCACCATTCTATAAATTCAGCTACCCTTGGTTTTAATATTCTTTTAACCCTATCATTTAAATCAAGTTTATCTACATCCTCTATTGTTCTTGCAACCATAAATGCATCTCTCAATGTTGTAAAACTTAACTCATAAGTTAACATATTTATGCTGCCTCTTCCTCTCTTGATATCAACATTATCCATCCATATTTGTTTTAATGCAAGTATAGCAGCTTCCTTTTCCTGTGGATTCTGGGATCTAGCTGATTCATAATGCTTCAATCTTATTTCAAATTCTTTTAGATCATAAATTAAGTTTAGAATGCTCTTGATTACTGTATTTACTGCTCCTAAAATTTTCATTCCTTCTTCTTGCATTCTAGTAGCACGCATACCTAACTCTGCAAAATATCCAGAGCCAGGAGAGGCAGTGAAATTATCAACAAGCTTTATTACTTCTTTTGCCTGGTTTTGTGTAAAATCCAGAATCCAGAAATATACTGGCTCTAATGTTTCAGATGTACTGTCATAAACTAATTTATTCTGCCAAACCGGATTTGGTTTCTTTTCTTTATCTAGGTATCTGACAGGATTAATTTCTCCGATTAGCTTCTTAACTCTGTCTATTTCTTCCATACCTTCACCTTTTTCTGCCATATTTAATTATATGAAGAGAGATATTTAAGCCTTGCGAAAATGCGAAAACGTAAAATATAAAAGTCAAAGCTGCTTGATTAAAGAATGAAAAAGATATGGGTGGGAATAATAAGTGCCATAATTGTAATAATTATTTTTTTGTTAGTGATTAGAGGCCAATTCAAAACAACTAATATAGAATTAGCAAAATATGAATGCTCGCAAGAATGCCGGGCTGCATTGGATGCAGGTCAGAATCTTGAGAATGGGCCTTGCTTGAACAATGCAGTAATTGAAGACTGGGTTTGTGATGTTAGCCATAGTCCAAGAATTGCCGTGGACAATGATCCTGCGAATCAATGTTCAGGGTATGGCAAGAGCGCAGGACATTTTGTTGAGGTTACACCTGATTGTAAATTTATAAGAGCAGTTTGAGAATAATTAGATAAGTTAATTTAATAAATAAACCGAGCTTAATATGCTCGGACATAAGCAAGCCTATCAATCGGCTTGTACCTTAACAGAAAAATGGGAATTTTTAAAAAAAAGACATATAGTGGATATACGATTGATCTAGGATTATTTAAGAAAAAGAAGTCTGTTAATGATAATGTAACTGCTGAAACTACTTCTGCATCAGACTCAGGAGCAGGAGTTGGTTTTCTTGGGGATTTAGCAGGAGCAGCAGAGCCAAGTACAAATGTTGATTCTAGCTCTTCGACAAATTCTTATTCATCCTATTCTTCATCTAGCAGCTCTGACATTCAGGATAGAGTTAGTTTACTTTCCGATAAGATTTACAGATTGATTGAGAGAATTGAGTTACTGGAAAGAAAAATAGAAAGACTCGAACGGGGCAATTTCTAGCTATTGCATTTTTTAATAGGAATTTTTTTAGGTTTTTCTATTTGTACTAAATTTTTTGAAAAATTGCTGGCTGTGCGGCTAGAAAAAGGGTTAGAACTGAAAAAATTCCACTTATTTTTCCAAATATTGTTTTCATTTTCTATTTTCTGGAGTATATTTTTCATCATAGCAATGTTTATATACTTTTTTGGTTGTAAAATCTTTGACTAAGGATAAAAAATGGATTTATTAAATGGAATACAGCTGAAAAAAATTTTTAATTTGATTATTCCATTTTATCAACCTGGTGGAATTCTGAAATCTGAAGACCAGCAGGTAACATTACTCGCATCAAATGCTAATATTCCTTTAGAAGTGCAACTTCGTGGCTTTGTACAGGCTTCTAAGTATGCTGACGCACCAATGATAATACAGCTCAGCTACAATTCAAACAATATTTCTGGTAGCCATGAGGGAAGCATCCCCCCATTTAAAGGAATTCAAAAAAATTCTGCAATGAATTCAGCAGTTGAAGGAGCAAAGAGGGCTGCCGAGATGATCGAGTGGTATGTAAATGATTACAACGCCGATCTAATCGCTA
The DNA here is from genome assembly GCA_016211995.1 of Candidatus Pacearchaeota archaeon. Lineage (GTDB taxonomy): Archaea > Nanobdellota > Nanobdellia > Pacearchaeales > DTIR01 > JACRHU01. The sequence continues at coordinate 3,803 of JACRHU010000059.1, read as the reverse complement.
TTTCTTTAGATCATTTCGCAGTTCCGAAATTTTCAGGAAAAGAAGAGTATGTACCTAGATCTGATTTTGGATTAAATCATGAGAAAATAGGAGATGCTCTTTTGTTTATGAGAGAGACAGGAGTATTTAATGAAGAGGTTAAGCCAGAGATAATAACAGAGAGCATTAAAAATAAGTATGTTTCATATTTAGCAAGTCCTGAATATCAAAGGTTTAAGTCTGATTTTTTATTGACTGTGCAAGCAATAAGGCCTGCATGGGCAATGATTGATACTGAGAAAATCCCACCAGTATTAGATTTTGCTATAACACGAGATATTGTAGATGCTGTGAGAAATATCTTGGGTGACAAAGAGGTCATGATTGAAGCAGAATTTGGAGCAACAGGAACGTCTGGAAAAGAGAATGAAGATCCTTATGCTAATATTTCTGCTGAAGATTTCGCTGAAAAGGTTGCCTGCTTTGTTCGTTATACAGGAGCAAATGGAATTGCTTATCCTGTCGGAATGAAGCATGCAGCTGTTAAAGGCGAAAAATATGCTGCTGATGTTGAAAGACTAGAGGTTGTGCAGAGAAGATTATGGCAAGAGTTTGGTTATATTCCTTTTACAATGCATGGCGGAACAGGTGCTGCACAAGTTCCTCGGGGTTTAGTTGGAAAATTGAATATAGGCACAGAATATCTAGCAGAAGGAGTTAATTATTTTGCAGATCATGTTCTTAAAAATATAGAAGCAATAAGAAACAGAGAGAAAAAGGTTTGTGGCGCATCAATTTATACAAAAATGGTTGATGCTATTGCTGCATCTGCAGAGCAAAAAATTAGAGATTGTGGAAGTTACAAAATAGGCAGCAAGGTTAGAAGTTATATGGCTATGGAAGAAGCGCAAAGTTCTGCTTCTGAGTAGAATTGATGTAGCAAAGTTCTTTAGTTAATTGTTAATGTTTCCCTAAGCTGAACACTTAGGGACAAAAGCAAGCCGGTCAATCGGCTTGTTCTTAGATATCTAAAGAATATAAACCAACTAGATAAAACTTTAAAAACTTAATAAACATTTTTCTTATATGATATCCAAAGAGAAAATTCTTGCTTATGCTTTGGAAAATGCAATCTCTCATGAAGGAAAAGCAAGAATTGATGCTGTTATTCCTAAGCTTTTTCAGGAAGGCTTGAAAAAAGAAGAGATAGGGAAGATAATGCCTCTTGTTAAAGATGCTGTTAATTCTGTTAATGCTCTTCCGCTTGGAGAACAGAAAAAGCAGTTTCTTCCTTTGCAGGAACTTGTGAAGAAACATGAGCATAAAGAAGAAGGCTTACCAGAGCTAGAAGGTATTAAAGGCAAGGTGATAACAAGGCTTGCACCAGAGCCCTCAAAATATAACCATATTGGCCATGCGCTTGTTTTTTTAATACAATACTTCTATGCAAAAAAATATGATGGAGAGTGCATTCTAAGAATAGAAGACACTAACCCCGAAAAATCTACTAAAGAGTATTATGATGCAATGAAGTATGATTTATCTTGGTTAGGGATAAAGTGGAATAAAGAGATTGTTGCTTCAAATGATATGAAAACTTTCTATAAATATGCTGAACAGCTGATAAAGCAAGGAAATGCTTACACATGTTCTTGTGAGCAAGAAAAAATTAAGAAATTAAGAAAAGAAATGAAAGGCTGTGAGCATAGAGATCAGGATATTAAAAAAAGTTTAGGTGAATGGAATAACATATTGAAAGGAAAATACAAAGAAGGTGAAATAATATTAAGGCTTAAAGGTAATATGAATTCAAATAATGGGGTTATGAGAGACCCAATTATATTCAGAATCTCTTATGCAAAACATTTTATTCAAGGAAGTAAATATCATGTTTGGCCAATGTATGATTTTGAAAATCCAATTGAAGATTCAACTGGAAAAATAACTCATGTCATAAGGAGCAAAGAATTTGAATTAAGAGCTGAATTGCAGAACTACATCTTAAAATTATTGAAATTAAAAGGCCCAGTAGTCAGAGAAATTGGAAGATACCAGATTACAGGAGCAGAGACACAAGGAAGAGTAATAAGGCAGATGATAGAAAGAAAAGAAAGAATTGGCTGGGATGATCCAAGGCTTGTTACAATAAAAGCATTACGCAGAAGAGGTTTTGTTCCTGAAATGTTTCATGAACTTGCACAGATTGTTGGGCTTTCAAAAGCTTCAGGACATGTAGATTTTAAGGTTCTAGCATCGATTAATAGAAAAATTTTAGATCTCAAAGCTAATAGATATTTCTTTATTGCAGACAAAGATAAAGTAAAGATAAAGATTGAAAAAGCTCCTGATATGAATGCAGAGGCTCCTTTACATCCAGAAGATAAAGAAAGAGGAGTGCGAAAATTCAAAACAAAACAGGAATTTTATCTTTCAAAACAAGATTTGCAAGAGATTAAAAAGACAAAACAAAAATATGTACGACTTATGCATTTATTTAACTTTGAAGTTAAGGGAAGCAAGTTCATTTATCATTCTCATGAGATGGATCAAAAATTAAATGCTAAGCTTATTCACTGGCTTCCTGCTGATTCTGAGAATATTAAAAAATTATACAATATAGAAATTCTGATGGATGATGCTTCTATTTTAAAAGGATTGACAGAGGAAAATGTCAAGAATTTAAAAGTTGATGATATAATTCAGTTTGAAAGATTTGCATTTTGTAGACTTGATTCAACAGGCAAGATTCTCAAATTCTGGTTTAGTCATAAATAACTTATTTTTTAATAAATAAATCTACAAGTTTTTTTGTTTTCCAAATTCTTATTTTTGATTGTTGTTCGAAATGTTTGTCTTCTGTCCAGATTCCATCATTTAAAAAAGATAAAGCTAAAGCCATATAGGGTATATCTTTTTTATCTATACTGCCGACAATATCTCCTGCCTTGTCATAAAAAGAAATAAATTTTTTATTGTTTACTATATAAATATTATTAAATAAGAATGATAATAATTCAATAATTTCTTCTTTTTTTAATTTGCTTTTGTCTATAATATAAGTTATATGCTTCTCGATTTCTTCTAAAGCAAAATCTGGTAAATAAAAATCTATAAACGGCAGGGATAAAATTCTTCTTATAATTGACTCTTTTTTAATTAAAGCAGAAATTAAAATATTTGCATCTATAATTAATCTCATCTTTTTGCCATTTCCTTAAATCTTTTCCATACCCCTACTCTTATTTTTTCTCCTATTTCCAAGGCATCTTTTTCTGTGAGCTTGCTTTTCCTTGCCAATTTCTCTGCCCTCTCTAGATTTTCTAATCTTTCTTTTAATACATTTCTGATTATAGAGCTCCATCGCATTTCATTACGCCTCTTCATTTTAGCATGCAATTCGTCGGGTATTGAAAGTGTTATATTTGTCATTTCAAATTATGTGATTTCACATATTTAAACCTTTCGGTGAAGGTCAGCAAAATTCTGGTTTAGTCATAAATAAAAAAAGAAAAAACAAATTAAAAAATATGAAATCAAATTTTACCTTTGTTGAGCATAATTTTTATTATCTACTCTAGGGTCATAAAAAGTCTTAAATCCCCATTTACGTGGTCGCCTGTGTATATTCTCATAAAATTCTGCAATCTTCTTACCTTCATTGTTGTAAACCCCGACTCTATGAACTCCAGTGGCAACCCACTGTTCATGCATAAGATATGTTTCATTAGCTGGTTTAACATCCCTTTTTCTTTCTCCCTGATTTACACATCCGCTTGTAACAAGCGCTATTAGACAAAGTCCTGCGAGCCCTAATTTTTTTATAT
>JACRHU010000058.1 GCA_016211995.1 Candidatus Pacearchaeota archaeon | reverse complement strand
GAGTGATCAGGTTGTCGTGGGTTCAAATCCCATCGGGTCCACTTACTTTGAAATGGTTGAAGATAAAGAATTGCTTGAAGAAGAAATTAAAGAGATAAAGAAAAGGAGTTCTGTTATTCTTGTAGAAGGCAAGAATGATAAAGCTGCGTTAAATGAGTTAGGCTTAGATAACGTAATCGTTCTTAATGAAACAAATAAGAGTGTTTATATCAAAATTGAAGATTTGATTGAAAATGCTGGAAAAAAAGAGCATATAATTTTAACCGATATAGACAAAAAAGGCAGAAGGCTTTATTTTATGATAAAGAAAAAATTTTCTGAATCTGGAGTTAAAATGAATAATAAGCTGCGGGACTTGCTTATTAAAAATAAAGTCAGCCATATTGAAGGTTTGGCTACATTTCTTAATAAACCTTCATAGAAAAGAATTTAAAGCCTTATTCTATGCCTTTTTCATGATATACACTCCAAGCAGACAGAAAATTGCAAAACGTATTGACCATACTAATCTTAAAGCTGATGCAACATCTGCAGATATAACAAAGCTATGCCAAGAAGCAGTTGATTACGGTTTTTATTCTGTATGTATTCAGCCTTCCTATGTAAAACAAGCTGTTGAGCAGCTTAAAGGAACAGATGTCAAAGTATGCACTGTTGTAGGATTTCCGACAGGAGCAAGCAAATGGAATGTTAAGAAATATGAGGCTTTAAGCGCCTATCAAGATGGTGCTTCGGAGGTTGATATGGTAATGAATATTGGAGCTTTTAAAGACAGAAGATACGAAGATGTTAGGAGAGAGATTAGATTTGTTATGAATGAGAGGAATGCTGTTCCTCATGGAAATATTCTTGTAAAAGTTATAATTGAAACTTGCTATTTGACTCCTAATGAAATCAGAGATGCTTGTCTAGTTGTTTCAGATGCTGGCGCTGATTTTATCAAAACTTCTACTGGATTTGGTCCAGCAGGAGCAAAGGTTGAAGATGTCAAATTAATGTATGAAACAATACAGGAACTTAAAAGCGGTTTGAAAATAAAAGCAGCCGGTGGTATATCAACATTAGATGATGCATTAGCAATGATAAATGCTGGTGCATCTCGACTTGGCTGTTCAAAATCAAAAGATATAGTTAATTCTATTTAAGTTTTAAGATAATGTGAAAAACCAAGCCTCGACAAGCTTGGACAAATGTAACCAATATCAATTGGTTATGCCTTAACAATTATATAAAAATTTTTAAGAATAATTAAAGCAAATTCTTTATATTGCTTATGCTTGATGCAACTTCTTGGCCTTTTTTTGTTAATTTTATGAGTTTTATTCTACCTTGTTTTTCAAATGTTACTAGACCGAGTCTCTCTAAACCTTGTAAAATTTTAACAGCATGGCTGTAAGTACAATCAACTTCTTTTGCAAGTATGCTGCCATATCTTGCTCTTGCACTTGTTTTAAGTGCAACAAGCATCAATGCAGGTTTTTTTCTGAAAAAAACCTCAAATGGGTCTTTCATTTTTTAAATCCTTATTTCCTAGTCTTTATAGTTTCAATATATATTATTAAAACTATATTTTTCAATGAGTATGTTTATTTATAAACCTTTCGTTAGGCATGATTTAAGCATCAAAAAAACCAGAAAGGTTTTTAGGATCCTGAAAATCCAAGAGTATTTTCATGATAAGAATTCAAAATTCTTTCAAGATTTGAGTCAAACTTACTCATTCTATCTGAAGTTTCGCTTGTATTCTTTCTTATTGCCTGAGAAATATTTAATGCATATTCTTTAAACAGATGTGCTGATTTATAGAACAACTTCTCAAGAAGCTTGTCCTTCACATTAGACTCTAGACTATCATAAATTTTTCTTGCGGTAGATGAAGTTACTCTGTATAATTTCTCAGCTGATTTCCCGCTTAATTTTTGCATATTGTCGCCAGTTGCTTCAAGCTTGTCCACCAACAAGGCTATGTCTGCACCAACATTATAGAAAAGAAATTTTAATGCATCAACAACTTCTTTTTTTCTATACTTTTGAGGAAGAGCAGTAATTATGGCTAGTATATTTTTCTCATTATCATCCAATGATTTTTTATATTTCATGTTAGTTTAGAAAAATTTTCTTTCCATTCAAGCTTTTCAATAGTTCATAATTCTTATCAACATCTTTTTGTATCTCGCTTATTTCTTTTTTTCCAAGATTTTTAAATCTTCCCTGCATGTTTAAATAGTTTTCTATTGGTATTTTTGAGGTATTTTCCATCAATTTTATAATTCCATTTTCAATTTCAAATAAAGGATAGATATTTGTTTGATAAGCTAATTTTGACAATCTGATTGTATCATTATTGTTTATGTGCCAGCCAATAGTGCATGGTGTAAATACTTGGATATATGAGGGTTTTCCAGATTGCAGCGCTTTTTTTATTTTATTTTCAAAATCATCTATAAACGCTATATTTGCTGTTGCAACATAAGTCCCTGCATGGCTTGCAACAATAAAGGGCATATTTTTTTTGAATTCAATACTATCATGCTTTCCTGCAGGAGTTGTCGTGGTTACTGCTCCTAAAGGGGTTGCTCCTGATCTCTGCACACCTGTATTTGCATATGCCTCATTATCATAACAGATGAACAAAAATTTGTGCCCTCTTTCTAATGCACCTGACAATGCTTGCAATCCAATATCAAATACCCCACCATCTCCTGCGATTGCAATAACATTTGTCTTCTTTTTTTGATGTTTTAAGGCAGCTGCTATTCCTGATGCAGTTGCAGCTGCATTCTCAAATGCAGAATGTATAATCGGAAGCTTCCATGCTGTAAGTGGATATGCTGTGCTTACAACTTCCATGCATCCTGTCGCAATTGTTAGAATAGAATTTTTTCCTGCTGCTCTGCCAATTGCTCGCATTGCTATTGCAGCTCCGCATCCTGCACATGCGCCATGCCCTGGCATAAATCTTTCTTTTTCATTTTCTTTCATTTTTTATTATTAATGTTTAATAGCCTTTGAGATCAAAAAATCCAGAAGGATTTTAGGATCCTAAAAAGTCAAAGACTTTTTATGAAGGCTACATCAGGAAAATCAATAAGATTTTCCGGATCCCAAAAAGCTGATGCTTTTTGCGATTTGGTAAGCATTTCAATTTTTTTTATCATTATCTAATTTTAAATATGGGTTCATGATTAAATCCATAAATTTTTTTCTCCTATAAATTTTTCACTTTCAGTTATATCTCTTTTGGTTATATCTTTACCACCCAAACCAGCAATAAAATTGCTTATATCATTTTTACAATTTTTAAGCAGGGCTTTAACTTCAACGAATACCGGCCCAAGATTACCTAGAGAGACTGCCCTGTCGATTACTGCAATTTTTTTAGCTTTTTTTGTTGCTTTCAAGAGTTCTTTTTCTGGAAAAGGTCTGAATGTTTTTATTTTTACTAAGCCGACTTTTTTTCCTTTTTTTCGCATTTCATCGATTGCTTCTCTTATTGTTCCACAAACAGAGCCAAGAGCAATAAAGACTTTTTCAGCATCATTTGTTTTGTATTCTTCAATTAACCCATCTCCATATGACCTTTTGAACTTTGATAAAAACTGCTTGTTTACTTCTTTAATTACATTTATAGAAGAAAGCATTGCTTCTTGTTGTTGTTTCTTGAATTCTGTAAAATATTGCGGCGAGGCAAGTGCACCCATGGTTATTGGTTTTTCTGGATTTAATAAAAATTCTGCTTTATATCTAGGTAAAAATGAATCAACTTGTTTTTGTTCTAAAATTTGAAGTTGCTCTGAAACATGCGATAAAGTAAAACCATCAACACAAACCATTGCAGGCAATAAAATTTTATTTGATTCTGCAATCTTGAAAGCCATGATTGTAGTATCAAATGCTTCTTGTACTGTTTCGCAATAAAATTGCAACCATCCAGAATCACGCTGAGCCATTGTATCAGAATGATCATTCCAAATGTTAATTGGTGCACTTAATGTTCTATTCGCAATTGCCATTACAATTGGCAATCTTAATCCGCTTGCTATGAAAAGCATTTCATGCATTAATGCTAGTCCTTGTGATGAGCTTGCAGTAAAGGTCCTTATACCTGTTGCTTGAGCACCAATACATGCAGATATTGCAGAATGCTCTGATTCTACATTTATTACTTCAGCATTTAGTTTGCTTGTTGCAACTATATCTGCGAGATGCTCGATAATGCCTGTCTGTGGTGTGATAGGATATGTCGCTATAACCCCCGGCTCGCATAATCTTACAGCTTCTGCAATTGCCTCACTGCATTCCATAAATACTAAATTTTTATTTTTTGGTTTCATTAGTCATTTTCAGAACTTGCAGAGCCTTTCGCAAGTCTTTTTTCATATTTTTTTAAAACCATATCTAATGCTGTCTCTAAATCAACATTAAGTGAATTTGCTAATGCAATCAATGAAAATAATGCGTCTCCCAACTCTAAACTTATTTCTTCATTAAATTTAATTGATCTATTCCCATAATCTGTCATTTTTAAGAGTTCTTTTGAAATCTCTCCAACTTCTGATACTAAATCAAGCATATGCATTTCTGGCTTATGCTTTAAATTATTTGTTGCAATAAATTTTTTTATTTTTTCTTGAATTTTTCTCATTTTTTCTCTTCTTTCATTATTATAGAATGACTGGGGCATTCTACTGAACATATTGCACAGCCTTTGCAATGTTCATAATCCACAGACATTTTTTTATTTTTGATTATAATTGCTCCATCAGGACAGAATTTTGCACAAATCCCACATGCAGTGCATTTATTTTTTAATACAATAGGCTTCATTGTTCTCCAGCTTCCTGTTTTATTTTTAATGCTGTTTCCAGCTTCTGTTATAATTGCTGCAAATTCTTTTTTATTTTTCATTCTACACCTTCAAGAATAGGGACAAAAACATAATTTTCTTTTGTTTGGGACTTTTTTATTTCCCCTTGTTCTTTTTTAAATATAAGCATAGGGCCGTAGTCATATGGGCAGAGCAATATTCCTTTATTTCTTAACAAACTTTCAGCCATTTTTTCTATCTTTTTTTCTGTATTCATAGTCTTAATTCCTGCAGTTATTATTATTCTATCATATTTTTGCTGCCAGATACTGCTTTTTTCATTTACAGCATCTTCTGCAACAATTGATAAATTTAAGAATTTTTCATGAATCGCTCGTTCTAGTGCATTGACATTTTTCTTTGTCTGCTCTGCTAATCCTTTAATTCTATCTGTTGTTATAACTTTTCCTGGTTTGGCTATGTAAGCAATTAGTGCGGAATTCCACCCACTTCCTGCCCCCACCTCAAGAATTATTAACCCTTTTTCAAGCTCAGAAAGCAGCAACATCCTAGCAACAGTACATGGTTGTGAGATTGTCTGACCATAGCCTACTTCCAAAGCATTATCATCATAACTAAATATTTTCATCTTGGGAGGTATAAAATATTGCCGGTCTATTACAGACATTGCCTCAAGTATATTCTTAAGATGGTCTTTTTCCTTTCTATCCTTACATTTTCCATAATTATACTGAAAAACAGATGCTAACATAGATCGCATTTCTTTTTTAGCCGATTTAATTATATCGACAAATTCCTCTGCCTCTTTTCCTTGACTTATCTCTGACATTTTTCAAATACCTTTTTTATAATTTCTATATTTTTTTCCTTTAAACTTGAAAAAATTTCACAAGCTTTAATTAAAGCCTCTTTTGAAATAATCCCTGTTAAAGCACAAAAAGCAGCTATCATAACTGTATTTAATGCTTGTGGAAAATCTTTCGCTATCTCAGAAGCATCAAAACTTATTGAATTTGGAAAAGATTTATTGCTGTTAATCACTATTTTCTTTGCCTTTATATTATTAGTGTTAAATAAAGTGCTATCTAGAATAATAAGATAGTCTGCTTCATAAATATGCTCTCTTATCTTTATCTCTTTTTTATCGATTCTCACATAAGAATAAACTGGGCTTCCGCGTCTTTCTGTTCCAAAAAACGGGAATGCCTGGCTATAACGCCCGTCATTGAATGCTGCTTGGCTTAGAAGCTGAGAAGCCTTAACAACACCCTGCCCACCTCTTCCATAAATTGCTATTTGTAGCATTAATAGTTAAAAGAAAATTTATTAATAAAGCTTTTGGAATTACTATCTACACTTAGATATACAATAGGTTTAAAAGTTTTGTACGATTGACTAACAAATGAATAAAATAATTACTCAAATTGGTTCTTTACCTTATGAAAATATAAAAGAAGCAATTGAATATAGTCTAAGGCATGATATTCCCTTCTTACCAGAACTTCCTAGGCTAGGGGATTCTATGCAGGAATATGCAAAAAGTCCAGGTAAATTAAGTTGCTTAGATGATTTTAAAAAAGCTGTCTCTGGTTATGATATTGTGAAAATTCAGTGTATTGGTCCTGCAAGCCTTTTGCTACTCGGATATGAAAGGAAAGAAGCTTATGGCATAACTAAAAAACATTTGACAGATTTAATAAATAATCTAAACGCGAAGAGTATCCTGGCATTTATAGACGAGCCAGGCCTAAAATTAGTAAGCCCAGAAGATAGAAATTTGTATACTGGTATAATAAAAGATTTTGATATCCTCTGGGGAGTTCATATGTGTGGAGAGCCAGATGATTGTCTCTTTGATTCATCATTAGAGATAATAAGTTTTGATGCTTCAAAATATGACATAACCCGATATGGCTCATATAGAAGTGGAAAAAGAATTTCATGGGGAATTGAAAGGAGAGAGAATATCAAGGAGTTTAGGAGAGGAGATTTATTAACCCTACCTTGCGGTATGAATCCTCCTAAATATAAGATAGAAGATTGTGAAAAAGAACTTAAAAAATTGAGAGACGTAAAAAACTCATTAAACGAATAGTTTAAAAAATATAATTCTTTTATTCGGACATGCTGGACAATTATGATTTAAGGGAGGAAAAGAAGATATTGGCTAGTTGGGAGAAGGAGAATATCTACTCTCTGAAGGAAAAGAAAAAAGTCTTTTCTATTGATACACCTCCTCCTACTGTATCTGGAAAAATGCATATAGGCCATGCTTTTTCTTATGCACAGCAAGATTTTATTGCAAGGTATAATAGAATGAAGCTTGGAGCAATTTTTTATCCTTTTGGAACAGATGATAATGGCTTGCCTACTGAGCGTTTGATTGAAAAGCTTAAGAATGTTAAGAGTAAAAACATGTCAAGGCAGGAGTTTATTGAGCTATGTCTAAAAACTCTCAAGGAAATTACACCAGATTTTATTCAGGATTGGAAAAATCTAGGAATTTCTGCTGATTATTCAGTATATTATTCAACAATAGATAAAAATTCGCAGAAAATTTCACAAAAATCATTTATTGAGCTTTTTAAGAAAGGAGATGTTTACAAGAAAGAATTTCCAACAATATGGTGTCCTGAATGTCAGACAGCTATTGCTCAAGCAGAACTTGAGGATAAAGAAGAAAATGGTTTATTTTCTACTGTAAAATTCAAGGTGGATGGCAAAGATTTATTAATTGCAACAACAAGGCCAGAATTACTTCCTGCATGTGTTGCTGTTTTTATCAATCCTAATGATAAGAGATGCAAAAGTCTTGCTGGAAAAAAAGCTAAGGTTCCTGTTTTTGGACAGGAAATTCCAATAATAGCAGACAAATCTGCAGAATTAGGCAAGGGTACTGGAATTTTGATGATATGCTCTTATGGTGACAGATTTGATGCAGAGGCAATTGCTAAACATAAGCTAAAAGAAAAAATTGTTCTTAATAAAGATGGCACACTTAATGTAAAAGGATATGAAGGAATGAAGATTAAATATGCAAGAAAGAAAATTTTAAATGATTTAAAGGAAAAAGGCTTGATTACAGAACAAAAACAAATAAGGCATATCTTAAATATTCATGACAAATGCGGAACAGAAATAGAATTTATTCCAACAGAGCAATGGTTTATTAGAATTCTAGATAAAAAACAGAAGCTTATTGAGCTAGGAAAAAAGATTAAATGGTATCCAGAATTTATGCAAAAAAGATATGAAAATTGGATTGATGGTTTAAACTGGGACTGGAGTATTTCAAGAGACAGGCATTTTGGTGTTCCTATGCCTGTTTGGGAATGTAAAAAATGTAAGAAAATTATACTCGCAGAAGAAAAAGAGCTGCCTATTGATCCTCTTAAAAAAGAGAAGAAATGTTCTTGTGGTGGGATAGGAGAACCTGAGAAAAAAGTATTTGACACATGGATGACTTCTTCACTTAGCCCACAAATAACTTCTTCGCTTGTTAATAATGAAATAAAAATTCCTTATTCTCTTAGACCCCAGGCACACGACATAATCAGAACATGG
>JACRHU010000057.1 GCA_016211995.1 Candidatus Pacearchaeota archaeon | reverse complement strand
TTCTTCCAGAAATGGCATTTGCAGTTGTTCCTGCATCCTGCATTATTTTTGTCATTGCTTGCTGTAAACTAACAGCTCCTGTTTCTGTTATTTTTTCAGTAGGAGCAACTTCTGAAGGCAGCTGAATCACAGGAAGTTTTGCCTGCTCTTTTGGTGCTAAAGGTTGAAGTATTCTTGTAACCTCTGCATATAAATCTCCAATACCAAGCCACGCCCTTGCCTTGTGCCTATTAAGATAAGAGTTCTCAATTATTTGCCTGTACAAATATAAAACAGGATTTATTTTTTCTGTAATAATCCTCTCAAAGTTATTAGCATCAACCTCTGAGTTAAATTCAACTTTTGTTGAAACAAATTTCACAACTACTCTTCTATCAAGTTGCAGAATTTTGGAATCAGCTGCAACTTGCTTGCTATTTGCACCTGCAGCAGCCACTCTTGCAAGTTCTGCATCAATTTGTGTCTGAGTATACTTTGCTTCTTTGCTAAATTTATCAGTTTCACCCATTCCATAAGGCTTTAGCTGAATTCCTTTTGTATTAATGATGGTTCCAAACTTCTGTTGAATAATGTAGGCAACAGCCTGAGCTCTTTTCTCTGAAAGCTCTTGATTATGTGCTGTAGTTCCTTCCCTGCTTGCATAACCCCATACTTTAATTGTTGCTCCTGCAGCAATGTTATTTATTTCATCTTCCACTGTATTTATTATTATTTTATCTGCTCCTGATTTAAATTTTGCAGAATCAAATTCAAATAAAGCATCTGCTTGTATTGGTTTTTCTATCACATTCTGTTTAGTATCTGGTTTTAATGCTGCTCTGAGGTCTGCCAATGCTTTTTTTGCAGCTGCATCTGCTTCTATTAATGAAGAATCGCTTTTTTCAATAAGCCACATTCCTGGCAATCCAACAAGATTCTGAATATCTGTAGTTATTCCTAATATCTCACTCTGAGTTCGTAAATCAACAATTGTTTGATTCACGCTATTTTTATCAAGCCAGCATCTTATTGTTTTTTGAGAATCACAAAATCCTACAGCAACCCATCTTGAAGGCTCTGTATTTGCAGAAGGATTTTGTCCAGAACACACGCGAGTAATTCCTCTTTTATATAATGTGGGTTGCAAAGCTTCTTCTGCTCCTGCCTGAATATTTAGACCTGCTTGTATATTCAAAGAAGTAGTTAAGGCAGTTACACTTGGAGTTCCTGAAATGCATTGCTCTTCTGTGGTTACTTGTTGCTTTGCCTGTTCTGCAAGATAGTCTTCTGTTGCTTTTTTCACTGCGTAATCAGTTGAAATTTGTTTAAAACCGCATTTTTCTTGTGCATTTATTCTTACACAAACTTCCTGATATCCAGAAGGAGCTGTAAAGTCTTTAGATTCTGTTGCAAAATTTCCTTTTGAAACATAACCTTGAGCTACTTGTATCGTCGGTAAAGTAATATAAAAGCTTGATTCTGGTTTGGTTCTTAAATAAACTGAATAATAAGAGCCTTCATCTTTTCCTGCATAAATATGATAATAAACTTTGTATTGTGAAGTTGCTGGAACTGTTGCAGTTGTCATTGGAATTTCCTGGAAATTAGCAGTAAACTGTACAGGAGAGTCGGGCTCTGTTAAAACATCAAAAATATTTGAAATATCAAATTTTTTAGTTATAAATGCTCTGCATATATCTGTTCCTGCTTCTGCTAAAGTCCTTGTGCTAAATGCCTTGAATGAATTTTTTGCATAATAATCTTTGAAATAATTTACAGAGCCAAGAGTTTTCTGCCATGCACTTAAAACATCAATATATTCTCCACCTCCACCTGTAACTTTTGAGATTCCATATAATAATTTTGGGATAACTATCTGGAAGAAAGGAGAGGCCTGTCTCCAAAAAAAGTCACAGAGATAAACAGACTTAATCTGATCACAAATCCCAACATTTTTGCCTGTAGCTAGACTTTCTTGTAAACAGCTTCTCGCTGATTTTAAAATTGAAATATAATTTTCAAGTCCTGCGTTAATTCCGCTTAGACAAATAGGAATTGCAATTCCCTCTCTTTTGTTTGGCATGCATAATGTCAATCCACCTATTACTCCTGTCTGAATAACATCTTCTACATAATATCTTCCTCCAAGATTACAACGAGATGGGGGGCAAATAACAGGATCGCAGACATTGAAAAGAATATGACAATCCTGGGGTGACATGAAATCTTCACATTCTTGGGTTGGAAGTAAAGGCTGAACATCTGTCTTTAACTCTTTTTTCAAGCACGAAGAGTAGATTGTTTTCTTGCCATAATTTTTTGCAGCTTCTTGCACACAATTCTTTGCTTCGTTTATTATTATTGTTGTTTGCTGCTCTGTTAGTCCAGATAATGTTGTGCCTTCAATCTTTCCTTGTCCTTCCTGATAAAGCCTGCAACAATCTGCATCATCTCCTTTTTCTCCGTCAAGCCAGTCAATTCTTCCATTTGCTCCAACATTGCATATCCAAAATGATTTTAACAAGCCAGATGCATCATATTTTTCAGTTGACTGGCCAATTATTTGTGAAGGAGTTACTTTAACATACCATCCTCTTGTATCAATAGGAACTAATGCTGGAAGACCTTGATAAGGCATTGTCTCAAAAAACTTAATTACTAAATCAGCATCTTTGAATGTTCCTTGGCATTTTCCTGCTGTTATTCCTTGGAAAGTTTTAGTTTCATGCCAGTTAATCATTTTTATCTCTTCCCCTACATCAGTAATCAATCTTCTATCATTAACAACGCTTTCTATAGGCTTAAAAATAGCACTGAGAGTATAGATTTCTCCTGTACCAGAAACTCTTGTCAATCTCAAAAAGACTAATCCATGCTCTTTTGAAGGATAGAATCCATAATAATCTCCTTTAACAAATTTACCTGGTATTTCTTTCTCAACTTCATACACTGGTATGGTATCTGGCTTAATTCCTCCAATCGAATATATGTCAGGAGCCACCATTCCGGTCTTGGTTATAAAATCAGAAGAAACTTGCTGTGTAACTATAGGAATTGCATCAAATTTTGCAAAATCATCATATGCTTTCAGCCTTTGCTGTTGACAAAAGTTTTCACTTAATTTTCCATCATTACATTGCTTTACTAATTCTAAATCAGTAATTCCCTTGTCAATATCAGAAGAGTAAAGAATGCCTCTACTGGCTAAATCCTTATATTTTTCTGTAATTACACTTTGAACATTAATTGGCTCTTTTCCTTCCTTAGAAAGCGTGATTGTATATTGTTTAAGACAAGATGTTGGCGATGAGGCAGCAATAGCATAAGCTTCTTCTGCAGTCAATTGTTTGTTATCTGCCTGCAATTTTTTTTGTCCTACCTGTATGCTTGCACTGCAACTAGCTGAAGTTTTTAATGCTGTTTCAATTAAGCTCGCATCTGAATCAATTGCATTTGAATTAGTAAGATAACATTCATGTGATGTCTGAAATGTTTTTCCATAACCTGTATTTTCTGCGCAATATTTTTTCCATATTTTCATTGCTTCTGTTCTTCCTTTGCTGCCCTGCTTCATTCCCAAGAAAAGATTTTTAGCCCATAATCCAAAGGAAGTAACAAAGCAAGCTCCTTTCATAATTTTAACAGTTTTTCCTAATGTATTAGAAATCTTTTCCCATTTTTCTATTGTTTTATTCAAAGAATCAATTAACTCTTTTGTTTTTTTAGGTGAAAGCTTGATTGCTCTTTTTTCTATTGCAATTTTAAAAGTAAAGTTAGTTTCTGTTAATCCATTGTTTTGTTTGGGTAAAACAGAAATATATGCTACTTTTTTCATATTTATTTTAGAAACAATAATTGTTGTTTTTATGTTTGCTTTTCCTGCAGACATATCTGTAGTTAAACTCTTTGTTTCTTTTTCCTTTAATGAAAATGCTCCGCCTGCAACAAGCTCTTTTTTATCATTCAGATAGTGATAAGAAAATGAAACAGCATCATTTGAAAATCCAGTAATAACAATCCTGTCTTCAGAGTCAACACCTTGACCAACTGCCAATGTCTTTGTCTGGCCGTTTACAATAAGTTCAACGCTAGCTTCATCTTGTGTTGGATCTTCTACTTTATCAAGAGAAACAGAAAATGTTCCATATGCTCCTGAAATTACAGTAGAAGCCTTGCTATAATCCAAATCTCCTGTTAGTTTCTTAATTTCAGCTTGCGCAAGACTTGCATAACTCGATTTTGGAAATTTTTGTATTAAGTCTGATAAAAGACTAACATATGTTTGATATTTTTCAACATCTTTTGCAAGTGTCGCAGCTTTCCATAACGCAATTGCACCGAATGTTTCTTTTGCATTTACATCTTCTTCATTAGGGTAAGTGTTATAAACAGTTTTGTAGGCATCTTGTGCTAAATTATAATACTTGTTAACCATTTCCCCGATTAAATCATCTGTTGCTTTTCCATAAATTCTGTCTTCAGGACCTTTTATTCCTGTAAATATAAAGCCAAAAGTCTTGGTTTCATTAAGAATAGACCTTGCCCTTGATTTTGTTAAGATTATAACAGCTATCTTTTTATCTTTTTCTCCTGCTGCAGGAGTTCCATATCCGAGTAGCCCATTTATATAGCTCTCAATATCATTTTGATTTTTATCAAGAGCATTGTCATCGCTTAAACTAGAAATTAAAGAAGATGTCTTCTTGCCAATAAGGGATAAAACAGCATTGTTGATAATTGTCGTTGAATCTGACTTTGCAACAACTGCATAATCTGTATCACCTAATCTACCAACATGAATAACATAAAATAGAGAACCTTTGTAGCCAATGTCTATGTTATCACCAACAGCATAATCTCCCTCATTCTTCTTTTGTTCAACTCCTCCTGGAAACATTTCTTTAACTATTAATTTTGCTTTAGGAGGATTGTATTGTAATTCATAAATATCTGATAAGCAGTTAATTCTTACTTTTCCTGAATTATATGAAAATTGTTGAATATCTTCGACTGTGCATCTATCATTATAAACTTTAGAACCTTTTATAACCCAGACATAGTTTCCGTCTATATTTAATCTTGCTCTCGTAACTGGGTAATCAATTTTATCAACTCTTACATTTAAACCTGCTGAGCAGTAAGTTCCTTGCAAGAAAACATCAGAAGAGATTTGGCCTTGTTTAAGCAAGAATGTTGCAAGTTTATTTTCCTTATCTCTATAAACACTTATTCTTGCGCTTTCAACTCCTGCTTGCTCTTGAACATCTTCTAATCTTACATAACCTTTTCCAAGCCAGAATGAATATTCTCTGAAACTTGACTGCCAATCTAACTCAGACATTTTTTTTAGTACAAAGCTATTTACTCCTGAACCATATGTGTTAGTCAAGTCATATTTAATTTGTGCATTCAAATTGGCTTCAACATAATTGGGCATTGAACTCTCATTTACCTGTTGTCTTAATATAACTACAACATAACCAAGATTTTCCATTGAAGGATTATTTCCAAGTGTCGCTCCGGCTTGCAAAGCAGCTCTTGCAGGATAGAATCCAATTCCTGCTATTTCTTTTGGCGTAGCACCAGAAATACTAATTCCGCTTATTTTAGGAATATCTATCAAAGGATTTAACTTTACTCCACGAAGCCTGCAAAAAACAGGAACACTTTGCTCTTCAAGTAAATCACTTCTCACAATTGTAGGTGTACAGGAAAAAGGTGCAATTTCAATACTTAAATCATTTTTAGAATAACAATTTTCTGTTCCAAGTGAAGGCCATAGTACACTAACAGGAATATTTGCACCCTGATTTAATGAAAATGGATTTGGCTTGTCTGTTTGAATCACATCCCCTGATGAAATTTGTGAATCAGCTGCGTAAACATAAGCAGATAAAACCAGTAAGAATAAAATTGCCATTAATCCGCTTATTCCTATTCTTTTCATTCTCTCTTTTTTACTCATTTTTTATTGTTATCTGTTAAGCAATTGACATTGCTTACATTTCATAAAATCCATCAGGATTTTAGAACTTCAGGATTATATCCTGACAGTCATCAGAAACTTAGAGTTTCTGAGATCCTGAAAATCATGGATTTTCTTGATGTCTGAGCTTATCAGGCTCAGTGTTTATCATTATCAGCTAACTTAATGTAATACTTAATTCATTCATGTCTACTTGTTCATACAGTTTTTGTAGATCAAGTAAATTTGAAGGAATATTAAATGATGGAACTGTGATACTAATTGTTGACGAGCTTTTTAATTCAGATTCAGAAATATCAATTACAGCATTTCCTCCTCCGGCAAGAGTCATGTTTAAAGTCTGGCTAGGCATGTTTATATCAAAACATTTTTCTGTTTCAATGCCAAATACTCCAAGTATGCCCGAGGCAGGAACCTTAACACATTGTTTTGTTGTGTAAGCTCCAATCTGGATATTTCCTTCTTTATATACTTGTACTGAAACATTGTAAAATCCAAATGGAATTGAGATAGTTCTTTGTTGAGGATATGAAACAGTTGCTGTATATTCTGGAGAAACAAAGCTGGCAATTGCGTATTCATTGCTTGAAAGCATCCTGGTTAAACTTAAATCCAGATTCAATGCATGCAAAGGTTTCATGAATAATGTTGCAGAAGTTTCTTCATTAGTATCAAGCTGTAATTTTGCATCTGCATAGCCATCAGCAGTTGCAACAATAAATCCATTAATACATTGTGGGAATAAATCATAGACTAGTCCATTAGTTGTACTGCCTATATCACATTCTTCATTAAAGCACTTAAATTTTACTTGAGCATTAACAGGATTTCCATTTAAGTCTTGCACATTCACAGCAATATTTGTATTTTTATTGCTACATACAATTGATTCAGTCCCTTCTGGCTCTTCAATGCTTGAATTTCTTGCTTTATTGTTTTTAATGATAACCACAACAGGAAATTGGAACATTTCTTTTTCATTATAAACCTGAACAAGTACTGGAAATGCTAAATCATAAACAAAATGATATTGTACATAACAGAATCCTAGTATTCCCATACCTTCTTGCATTCCAACTGGCTTTGCAACAATTACCTCATCTCCTGGAGAAACTTCAAAGCGAGTAGGCCAGTTTCCCGAATATAAAAAATTAACTTTCTCTGTTGTAGAAATATCATCCTGAACAAAATACTTATTCTCAGGAGCAGCAAGCTTGTAATAATTGCCTTTTATTTTGATTGCTGCGATATTTCCTTCTAAAGCAGTTTTAACATCGCTTTTAATTTCGCTTTTAAGCCAGATTTTAGGAGCACAGCTTAACTCTACTCCAGATGTAGGAGCATAAAGTGTAAGCACATCTATAGAATAATTCTCCAAGAAAAGATTTTTTTGTTCAGAATTATAAATGCTCAAAGCAGTCTTATAAAATTTTCCTAGCTTGCTGTCAACTTCAATTGAATGTTTAGCAAAACGAGTTGAAGTTTGTCCATACTTGTAAGTTAAAGGATAATTAATATCAATTGTTACTTTATTATCAGTTATTTTAACTGTTGCTTTTGAGCTAGAAGAGTAGGTTATATCATAACCTTGTAATTCAAAGGATGACAAGTCACATTTTTTGACTTCATTTGCAACATAATCTGCAAGTTGTTTTTCCATATCAGCAGTAGAAGGAACTTTCTGCCTTACTATATTGTTTCCTGAAATATAATACCAATATTGTACAGGAGCTCCTAAAAAATCAAGTTGAGAAGAAAAAGGCATATAACTTGAGCCTGGCTCAAACTTTGGCAATTCAATATAACCTCCTTGTTGTTCTAATATCTGAATGCCATCTGAAACAACATTTTTTGAGCATGAAAGAAAAAAATCTTCAGCAGCATTTGAAGGAGTTTTTGTAACACCAATGCTTGACCTATAATAAAAATATGCTGAAATTCCTGCAATTATTATTATAGCAATAATAATAAAAAGGGTTACTTGAGCCCTTCGATTAACCAAATTAAATTTCCTCATTTTTTCTTTTGCTTAAGGATTTCCTAAATCCTTATTTTCTATAGGCAAAAATAAGCTGAATACGTATATAAATCTTGCCATTATTTTCAGCAAGATTTATACAAATATGAAGAAAAAAAAATGGGCCTACTCGGATTCGAACCGAGGATCTTCTCCACGTCAAAGAGACGTCTTTTGCGGATTTCTAGAATTTAATCTATAAAATTAACCGCTGGACTATAGGCCCATTTTAAACGGCAAATCAATATCCCTATATAAACCTTTCTGGAAATATTTAGGAAACTTATAGATATTTTATAAAAACTTTCTAAATAGCTAGTTAACCTTTAACTTTTTTTAAAAACCCTTTTTGTTTATCTCTGAGCATAACAATATATATTTATCTAGCTCTCCTTGCTTATCCAATTCATTATCCTTTTCATCTTCCAATATAATTTTTCTTGAATCAGCTGAATTAAATATTAAGTGAAGAAAAAATAACGCATGATCTAGGTAGTCTAACGCTTCTCCCTCTATTTTGGAGTTTTTTGCGTCTTGTAGTAGTGATGTATACTGGTAATACATATATTTAAAGTAATCAGCTTCATCAGATGGAGATTCTTTTTGTATAATATTTGATAAGGCTAGATATTCATCTATTGTTTTTTTTGGAAGCTTATCTGGATTTGAAAATCCAATATACTCAAGAAAGGACTTAAAGTGCCTAATTTCCTCTTCTTTAAAATATTTCAAAGCTATGTCCACTCCTTTAGAAAATTTAGTCTTTGTTTCTTTGTTTAATTGGTTCTGTACGCATGTAGCAAAAACCTCAAAATTTGCTATAATTGCATTATGATATTCTTGTCTTCTGCCCTCGTTTTTTGCCCTTTGCCTCCAATAAGCATAAAAGAACCCCTTGAATGTGACTGGATCAGAAACAAGCTCTGGATTTATAGATATTTTTGCTCTGTCTAAATAAGAAGCAACTCCGAGCTTGTATGCCTCTTTCTGTTCTTTTCTTGGAACAAAATTAAATTCTGGCCCAGCGCCTTTCTTATAAGCGCTAATTTTTATAGCATCTCCTTCTCTAAATAATTCTTCAACTTTTTTCTGGAGATCAAAATTCATAAAAAAAGGAGATATTGCACATATTTAAACCTTTTTAATTTTACCCTTAGATAGTGACATAGGGAAAGATTTATAAACCCTAAAAATGCTGTCTAAACATGGTAAAACTTTTTAAGCAATCTTATGGAGAAGCCAGAACAAATGGATTCCGAGAAGAACTAGAGTTAGTAGGAATGGTTAGCGGTCATAGTAGTGAAGGACGTCTCGATAAAAAAAGGCTTGAAGAAGTAAATACCCAAATAGAAGAGGCAGCAGAAAAGTTAGGAGCAACTCATGTTTTTGGGATTGTATACCAAGTTTTAAGTCCTGATTGTTATCCGAGTAACCTTGGAGTAGGAGATGCATATAGATCAATGAGAAAAGAAAGTCTCATACGCTAAGAACTTACCCCATAAAAATAAATTGATCCTTATTGTATTATCTTTGCTAATTTTTAAGTAAATTGGTGTTAATTGATATATTTTCTATTAGTTATAAAACTTTCAGAAATTTATTTCTTTTTCTTAAACATAAAAACTATAAGAGACACTATAATTAAAATAATGAAAATAATTGGAATTAAAACTTTAGGTTTTCCAAGTGCTCCAATTACAGCTCCTGTAATCCCACCTATTGCAGTACCACTAACATTTCCTTCTGTGGTTTGATTTCCTTGACCTTGAGTTCCTGTTCCCTGAGTTCCAGATGTTTCATTTCCTGTTCCAGCAGTGCCTCCACAATCTTGGGAACATGTCAAAGACGATTCTCCTGCGCCGCAAATGCCATTTCCACAAACTTCACCCCCAGAGGTAAAGCTGCTACCGCCACCTCCGCCTCCTCCGCCACCGCCTCCGCCACCTCCAGCTGGTGGCTGTGGTTGAGATAATGGAAATGTTACATCTAATATTGCCTTGTTGCCCTCATTTCCTGCTTTATCAACTGCACTAACCCAAAAGGCATATGTTCCGTCAGGTAAAGAGCTATTAGAATATGATGTTGAACTAGAAGTTGATATAAAAATTCCATTCAAATAAATTTTATAATAAGCTATGCCACTGCAAGAAGGTTCGTCTGTTGCTGCTGTCCATGAAAGAGCAACATTTCCTGTTGCTGTTAATC
This sequence comes from Candidatus Pacearchaeota archaeon, assembly GCA_016211995.1. Lineage (GTDB taxonomy): Archaea > Nanobdellota > Nanobdellia > Pacearchaeales > DTIR01 > JACRHU01. Next base: position 7,755 of record JACRHU010000057.1, on the reverse strand, counting down.
CTGTAGGAGCAGATGGTTTTTTCAAGTCAATGCAGATAGGCCAGTCTGCTGCTGCAACTAAGCTGCTTAGTAAAATTATAAACAAAAAAATAAAATAAATTTTTTTCATTTTTCCTTAGTAAAAAGCTATCTTAATCCTTTATAAATATAATGTTAATCTATCTCGTTGTATTCTTCGTCATCACTTGAAGAATCGCATCCTAAATCAGCAGGATAGTCTATAAGTCCATCAGCATCATTGTCTAATCCATCATTGCATTCTGCGCGAGGCTCTTCTAACACTCCTCCATGTTCACTAATCATTCTACAATGCATGTCTGTTCTAGAATTTCCTAATGAGAAACCAAGATCAGTATCTGATTCTTCCACATATAATTCATCACAAGCAACTGCATTAAAGATATATCTTCCTTCTCCACTTATTCCATGCTCATTAAGGTCAATTGTATCTGCATAGATTGAATCAATTGTCTTAGGAAGGGTTATCCATCCAGAATCTTCACAACTTCCAAAAACACACCAGATATTTCCTAGAGCAGGAATTTCGCTTATTCTGAATTTAACTGTTTCTTCTGCAATACTTGAATGTGCATCCTCTACATGTAATGAAACTGGGAACATTAATCCATATACTTCTTCTTTTAATGGACTAATTACGCTCATTGTTGGCCTTGTGTTATCTACACTGAAATAACCCCAATCATAACCTATATTTTGTAATTCATCACCAGCATTCACTCTTAACTCATAATTCCCTGAAGCTAAACCTTCTGGCAACTCGTCACTTATCTCACAGGTATCATAACCTGAGCCATAACCAGCTAAATTATATCCTGTATCTTCTGTCTCTGAACAGCTTCCTTCTTCTCCCACGCATTTGTAAATATCTGCCCAACAACTGTCATATCCTGAATCAATATCCTCAACTGACGCAAATACTCTTAGTAAGTCGCCTTTTGTAAATGGTCCAGGTAAATTATTTTCACCAATGATTACTTGAGGTCCTTCGCTATCTATCTTCATCGTTATTTTGTCTCCATCCCAGTCCTCACCTAATCCAGAATTAATATTTCCCGCATTATCTTCTATTTCATAAGCAAGGAATAAGATATCTTCATTTTGCAATCCACTATCTACTGGGAATTGCAATGAACCTTTGCAGTATCCATCTTCCCAAGGAACAGAACCAAGAGGAACTACCTGAACAGGCTCATCTAAAGTTTCTTCAAGCCACTCTAGATAATCCCATAAATTCTTTATTTGTGATTGGTCAACTGATTCAAAATCATATTTAATTGCATAGAATCTGCATTCTTTTACTCCGCTTGCCTTGCAATTATCTGAATTTGAGATATTTTCATCTCCACCGAAATCAATTGCTAATGCTTTTACTTCAAACTTTTTACCTTCTCTGTAATATTTATCTTTTGAAGGCCATAATACTGCTTGTATTCTTGGGTCTGCATTGTCAACAATAATTTCCACACCATCTTCTATATTATAATTTCCAAGCCAGTCTGCTGCATCTACGTCAAGTTCCCAAACGCATCTGTATTCACAATGCTGTGGCCATCCCCAACACCTATAACATTGCTTAATTTCAGGAGCAATCCAGTCTCCGCAATAAGTATCTCCACCTACATTAATTAAATCTATGCCGTCAGGATCGTCTCCAAGGGAAAGATGAGCTTGTACCCATGCTACTCCAACACCTGCATCTCCTGTTTGCTTTTTGTCAGTTACATTTGCGCATATTCTTACACTATCTCCTTGTTGAACAGTATTATCTACAACCCACTTTACAATTTCCGGAGCTTGTGTATCAACTTGATCTAATTCTCTTAATGGTTTTTCTGCACTTCCTTCTGAATTTCCTAAAGCATCAACACAATACCATTCAAGTACATGCTTGCAGTCCTCTTCTTTCTGAATTTCAACATAACCTCCTTGAACTGCTGTAAATTCTGGTGCTTCTTCACCTTCTAAATAATCTCTGTAATACAAAGTAACATCATTTACTGGATGTGGATATTGGTCCTGACAATCTAATGTTATTTCTGTATCTTGTGTTATCCACCAGTCTACATCTCCTTCACCTTCATATTTTGGCTCTCCAACACTTTTTCTTGTTTCAGGAGCAGTATTATCCACAAAAACACACTGTTTCTTTACCTCTTCTGTTTTTTCAACATTGTCTACAGAATAATATTCAATCAAGTGACAGGATTCTTCTCTTTTTGTGAAAGGCCCTTCATAAACATTCCACTCTCCTTCACCTTCTGCCTCAAAATAACATAATTCTTGATTTTCACAATATTCATTATCAACAAGTGTATTTCTCCAATATGTCCTACTAACTCCTGAATCATGTATTTCATCTCCGTCATCTGCAGTTAATGTTATTTCTGTTTCTGTAGTAATCCATTCAGCATTATCCTCATAATAAGGCTCTCCATAAGTTTTTGTTGTTTCAGGAGCAGTGTGGTCAACATAATCTGTTTCTCCTTGAACCTCTTCTGCATTTCCAAGAGCATCTTCGCAGTACCATTCTAGTTCATGCATAGATTCTTCTTCAAAGCCAAATGGTCCTTCATACTCTGTCCATTCATTCCATTGTCCCTCATCAATCCTGTACCTATAATAAATTGTAACCTCATTTACAGGATGTGGCTCTCGGTCTTCACATGTTAGCTTAATCAGTGTTCTGCCATCAATGTATGTTTTGTTTTCTGTTTCATTATAAAACTGAGGCCCTATTATTTGTTTTTCTGAGAGAGGTACTTGAGTATCAACAATATCGATTTCATAGTGAGGATCTTCTGAATTTCTACATTTGTCAACTGCCCAGTATTTTATTTCGTGGATAGAATCTTCTTTAAATACTATTGGATTAGGACATTCTGCAGGCTCTGTCCATTCGCTCCATTCATCTTGCCAGTCAAGCTTCCATCTAAATTGGCACATAATTTTATCTAAGCCAGCAATTTCATGATCGGGTGTGTCGGGGTCTATAGCTGATAAAGTTATTTCTGTTCCTTGTTGTATATACCAGCATTCCTCTACTTCATTCTCTCCATCTCCAAATCCACATTGAATTTTAGGGTCATCAACACTCTTTCTAGTTGAAGGAGAAGTTGTATCTTTTATAAAAGAAACTATAGGAGAAAATGTAAACTTACCCCAGTTTTCCTGTCCGTCTTTTCCATGTAATTGTACATAATGTGTTCCTTCTTCAAGTTTGTCAGTATTAATAATAGCTTCTACATCTTCACATTGCTCATCATACTCACCATCACTTGCGCTCATGTAAATTCCATGCCAATTAATAGGATTATCTTCATCAATAAAATATTCTGCAAGTTGTATTCTTGATTGATCATCACAAATGTTTGCAGTTAATAAAGGATCTTCTCCGCAAACAAGTAATTCTTGAGTATTACATTCTCCATTGAGAGCTATTCCAGGGTTATTATCTCCTTGCTCACATGTTGGATAGTCAGGAGGTAAACAATCTAAATCAATTCTAATTGTTTCACAGGGCCCCCAATTTCCTGCTGAATCGTTTCCTCTTACATGAATATTTAAACTACCATCGTTTACAATAACATTATTTTTTAGTACATCTTCAATTAGTTCATTAAATGTTCCATCCTTTGCATTCATTGCTGTTCCTGTTCCTTCAACTCCGCAAGTTGAGCCCCCTAAGAAATATTCTGCTGCTGCAACGTTACTGCAGGTATCAGTTTCAGTTGCTTCAATATTGATTTTACATTGCTCTGAAATTTTTTCAGCTGTTAAATCAGAGGTTACTGGACCTTCATCATCATCTAGAACATCAGTACATTGATAATCAACACATCTTGTAATATAACAAGGATCTTGTGTCTGAGCACAATCAGAATCAACTCGGCATTCAACAACATTATAATTATCCTTTTTAGCATTATTCCATGACCATGAGGGTTTTTTAACACTAACCTTGTATTCTCCACACTCTGCATCCCCATCATCTCCGACTGTATATGCTGCAAAACAAAATTCTTCTCCTAAATTTTCTGTTCCAGATGCAACAATCTCTCCAGGATCACAAGAAGCATCTCCTGGCAATCCCTTTATCCTCCATTGCTTATCTGTTGTTCCTCCGGTAAATCCAGCACCATTTATATATACTGTTTCTCCCACCATATAATGATTTTCATCCTGTATTTCCTCACCACAATCATCCCTTGTTGTCCATATAGTTCCTGCATAATCAGTAAAATTTGTTTCAGCATAATTTATTCCATCACTTGCTTGAACAAAGTAAAGACCTTCAATGCCGTTTAGTATATAATTATAATTAAAATTTTCAGAAGAATCAGAATCTGCTATCCCAAAATCAATTGTTAAATCGGGTCTTGTAACAGAAATTGTAATCTCGGAATTTGCATTAAAACCAGAACCAGAAATTAAAACAGTTTCTCCTGGTGAATAATCTGCTTTATCTGTAAGTATTATAGGACCGGCAGAAAGAGATAAAACGAAAAAAGTTGAGAGAATTAAAAGAGAAATAGAAATAAGAACTATCCAGAGATAGGACTTAGCTATTTTTGAATGTAATAAATTTTTCAGTTTCATTTGGATTGTTTATCTGAATAAAAAATTATATGCAAAACAAAAAAATTTGGCATATAATCCATAATCCTTACGTTGTCTAGAAAAAAATCTTTTATAAACATTGTTATCTTTTAACATAACAATCAAATGTTGTAATTTTGCGTTATCACTCTAATTGGATAACTTAATCAAAAACGTCGGAAAAAATAAAATTAAAAAAGAAATTAGTTTCAGACTAGTTTCAAAATTTAAAGATTTAGAGAAAATTTAATCAATAACTTAACTTTTCGCAATTTTTTTCAATTTTTTTATTAACTCTTAATAGTTTGAGAAAAATATTATAATAAATAATAGGATAAACTAATCAAAAGAGACAGAACGGATCTTTAAAGTAGGTAACAAAGCAGAAAGATTTAAAAGGTTTAAGACGATATGGAAAACAGAAAAAAATGCCAAGATATAATCTTTCAAACAAAGGTATGGAGCCTTTAAACAAAGATGAATTAAAAAGCTATAAAAAATTAATGCAGCAACTTCTAAATTACCCTGATTCTGCAAGATGCTTTACAGAACTTCATGAAGCAAGTCTAAAAATTTTGAGAGAAAAAGGAAAAGAAAGATTAAGTCTATTTCCTAAACAAGATTATAACTATTCAAATTCAGAAGAGGAAATAAGATTTCATCTAACTTATAGAAAAGGCATTCTTGATGATATGTTACACATTGCGCTTTTTGATGCAGGTAAAAACATTTCATTTACAATGGGAAGAGTAAGGGGAAATTTGACTAGAAAAAGAGAAGTAAAAAAAGACCCTGTTGAAAGAATTGCAAGGGGGCCAACATTCATAGACTTATTGAAAGAATATATTCAGTATCAGCCATGTGGTCTAGGATACAGAGAAGACAGTTTGCAAAGAATTATTGAATATTAATTTGAGGTCTAAAATATCTTTCTTTAAAAGCAGGATCAAAAATCATATTCAGGCAAAGCACTTCTGGCTTTCTATAATAGCTCCAGTTAAAAATTCTTGGGTTTCTTCCATTTTCAAGCAAAATACCAAGATGAAGACAATAATCATCTTCTTTAGTAAAAAAAGCAATCAAATCTCCGAATCTTTTTTTTCGAACCCTTTTCATTTTTTCTAAATGCAGCATTGCCTCTTTGCTTGATAAATAAGTAGGCTTGTTTATAGCACCTATTACATAAAGTGCATTTCCAAAACAGTTAATCCCGCATTCTTCACCTGTTTTCCTTATCGCAGAAATTTCAAGCATTCTTTCTAAGCATGTCTGCTGATATTCATTCAATCCTTCAGCAGAAAATTCGAAATTCATTTAATTCTCCAAGCTCTTTCGATACAATAATATAAAAAACTCCTAGTATAATCAACATCTTTAAGTTTATCTTTTCTATAGCTACTTCTTAAAACTCTTAATTTTAAAAAAGGAAATAAAGAATTTTTTCCAGTTTCAAGAACAATCCCTTCTCTAAATTTTAAATAAGAATCGCCACAATGCGTTGATATAATTCTTACTCTCTCACCTTTCTTAAAACTGTTAGGGCCATATTTATAAGAATAATTGTTTAATGGCTTAATTTCTCCAACAGCTGACTCTAAATTTTGCATTTTTAGATTCTAAAAACCGCTTCCGCTAGAAAATCCGCCGCCACCAAATCCGCCACCACTTGAAAATCCACCGCCGCCAAAGCTTGAGCCACTATCATAATGGCTACTTGAATAACTGTCAGAATCATAACTTGAATGTTCTTGCCTAAAATGTTGATTTGATTCTATTTCATCCCATACATGGTCGTTTGTGTATTGCCCTAGCATATAACCAATAAGTAAAGGATTTATATCAAAACCTTCGCTGAACTGAGATCTTCTAGACTCATAGTCTTGTCTATTATACTTATCTTGAAGATCGTGCAGCTCTTCTACTTTTTTCTCTAAAGCATCCCTTTGTGCTTGAAGCTCTTTTGCTTTTGCTTTATACTCTTTAATTTCAGGTCCAATTGATTCAATTCTTGTAACGAGTTTATCATCCTGAGAGCCAGCAGTTTCTCTTGCTTTCTTTTCTAAATCAGAAATACTATCTCCTTTAAGGAAATCTTTCAATTTTTGAATTGCTTGCTTATGATAATCATCTTTTGTACTATCAAGCTCGTTTCTTTGTTTTGAATAAGCAGTATATTCAAAAGCCAGTTGTTTCATCTGTTCCATAATATCATTTCTTGTTTTTCCAATTTCTTGTCCTTCTCCAATAACTTTAGTCAATCCATAATTATCAGCTACTTGCTTTTCTTTTTCTTTTATCTTTCCAGAAATTGAGTCAATCTCTTGTTGCCTTCTTTCAACTTCCAATGCCATTAGCTCTGGCATTGACCTCAAGAAATCATAATTCTGTTTTTGTTTTTTATAATCAACAATCCTGGCAACCCATCCATCTAATCCAGGAATTTCAGTTCCATCATATCCTTTTCTAACAAGATACATGAATAGCATATTATTTTCATAAACAGGAAGTTTTTGTTCTGCTTCCCTTTTTGCTTCTTCTACTCTTTTCTTATTCTGCTCAAGAACTTGTGAAGTTTGTTTTGCTTCTGCATCAAGTGCAACATAATCAGAATCAGCGCCTAATTCTTTTCCAACATCCCTCTTTAACTTATCTCTTTCAGCTGCTTTAGCATTTAATTGTTCTGTTACTACATCAAGCTTTTCCTCTAAACTTTTTTTATTTTTCAAGGTAGTATTCATTAATTCCTCTGTTAATCTTCTTTTCTCTTGTTTCTGGCCAAAAAACCTTTTAACCTCGCTTTGAACTTCCTTCAAAGTGCTTTGAATTGATTGTGCATCAAGTTCAGGAAGATAGAAAGTTGCAAGTTGTGTATAATAATTTTCTCTCTCTTCTGTCAAGGCAGTTATTTTCTGCTCAAAATCATAAACCTGTTTACTTAAATCTTCATGTTGCGCTTCAATTTCAGCAACTTTTTCCTTTATTTGTTTGTATATTGTGCTTCCTTTTACCATTTTACCACTCTGTTATTTGTCCTCTCCTTTGTAGAGGTCTTCCAGAATCATCTTTCATGATTATTCTTCCATTTAAGTATCCTCTATCTTTTCTTGCAAAAACATTATCATCAACTCTTCCATTATC
>JACRHU010000056.1 GCA_016211995.1 Candidatus Pacearchaeota archaeon | reverse complement strand
TGCTCCAAGCAACTTGGCTGCAACAGCTACAGACTATAACAAAATTAGTCTAGTATGGACAGATAATTCAAATAATGAAGATAAATTCATTATTGAAAGAAGCACTGACGGAATATCATTTACACAAATAATAACTGTTCCTGCAAATAATATTTCATATACAGATACAGGGCTTTCTTGCCTAACTACATATTATTACAGGGTCAAGGCAGCCAATTCAGTTGGTGAGTCAGGGTATACAAATATTGTAAATGTGAAAACACCTGCTCAACCTATTCCTTCTGCCCCAACAAATTTAGCAGGAACAGCTACTTCAACAAGTGTTTCATTAACCTGGGTAGATAATTCTATAAATGAAAATGGCTTTTCAATTGAAAGAAAATCAGGAGCAGGAAGCTATAGCCAGATTGATTATGTTTCAAGCAATATAAATTTATATACTGACACTAATGTAGTTGCAGGAACAACATATTATTACAGAGTTCTTGCATTTAACTGCGGTGGAAATTCTGCATATACTAATGAGTTAACAATTCTAGTTCCTGTTGTGGTTACAATTCCAGCTGCTCCAACAAATCTAAAAGTTGGAACTGTTACTTCAACATCTGTTCCTTTATCATGGACAGATAATTCAAATAATGAAGATAGATTCATTATAGAAAGAAGCGCAATAAGTTCAACTTCAGGATTTGCGCAACTCACAGTCACTGCTGCAAATTATGTTTCATATGTTGATACAAGCGCTTTACCTGGCTCAACATATTATTATAGAGTAAAAACATCAAACACAGCAGGAGATTCTTCATATTCAAATGTTGTTAGTGCAACTCCTCCTGCATCAACCTGTTCTGATGGCACTCCTTATTCAAGTTGCTCTTCAACAAAACCAAAATATTGTGATGCAGGAACATTAATCGATAAATGCTCACAATGTGGATGCCCTCTTGATCAGACATGCAATACTGCAACAAATCTTTGCTATGTTCCATCATCATCTTGTAAATATCTAATCTCATATGATAGAGATGGTGGAGTAACTCCTGCTTATCTCACAAGCAGCAAGGTAGCAAGCATTGAATCATTGTCTAATTTCCCATATGATGGTATTGTAATTCGCACTAGCATATGGAATCTCATGAGGTCGGGAGTTGTGCTTGATCCAGCAACTGTTGCTAGCGAACTTGCACCTTTGAAAACACTTAGACCAAGCAAATTAAAACATAATTTTATAATAGTACGACTACACTATCCAGGAACTGCAGTAGATGGTTCAGGAGATTTTTTTGACGACGCTGCATGGAATAGAGTTGCAAACAATTTTAAGATACTTGCTCAAGCAATAAGTGATGTAAAGGCTGCTGGCTTTCCTATAGATGGTATAATGTTTGATAATGAAGGGCCTTATGATGGTACATGCCTTTATGATATGTGGGATTATCCTTCAGGAGATGGCAACAAAAGTTGCGTGGCTTACACTTCTACGAAGAGCTTATCTGCTTATCAAGCAAAAAGCAGAGCAAGAGGCAAGCAGGTAATGGATAAAATTTTAGAGTCATCATTTAAAGACATTAAGATGTTGACTTTCCTCGATGCTTATTTCAGTTGCACAAACAATAATCAACATACATATGATAACTTCTGGTTAGGAAACGAGCTGCTTGGCTCATTCACGCTTGGTTTAGCAGAAGGAACAGTAGGAACAAATGCTAAAGTAACTGATGGTGGAGAATATTCATATTATGCTCATGTATCAACTGATGGCTCTGATATTTTCCAGAGAAGATATAACTATAGAAAAACAGGCATGCCTTCAGATTCAGCATGCCCATTTATTACTTATGCAGAAAGCTCAAGCTTATATCCAGATTTCAGAACAAAATGGGCATCAACTCTCAATGTAGGTCATGGCTTAATGAATGGAAGTTCTAGTAGTGGTACTCAAACTATGGCCACTATTCAAGCAGATGCGACAGCAGCACTTCAAAATACAGATGATTATGTTTGGCTTTACATGGAAAATGTAAATTCAATTGATCCTTCATTATCAAAATACGTTGGCTCAACATGGATGAATAAGGTGATAAATGCAAGAATTGCTGCCGGCAATAGATGTTAATTTAATTTTATAAATTTCTAATTGTTAATATCTCTTTGCCCTGACCAGCTCGGGGTAACGCAAGCCTATCATCAAAAAAATCTATAAGATTTTTAGGATCCTAAAAAGCTTAAGCTTTTTATTTACAAATATTTTTAAACATTATCCACTTTAGTAATGCATGCCAAAAAAAGAGCTCGATAGAATAAGAAATTTTTGTATGCCTTTGGCAAAGCATGAATTTGTCAAAGCTGTCTGGCTTTATGGCTCTGCTATTAAAAATTATATAAAAGGTTTTTGAATTCATCATACGTATAAAACAAAAAGAGGAAAATGATATTGAAAAAAAATAAAAGAGCAATTTCTACTCTTGTTTCTACAGTTTTGATTATATTGATTACAGTTGCTGCAGTTGGTATAATCTGGGGAGCAATCATGCCGGTTATAACAAGAACAATGAGTATCGGACAAGCTTGCTTGAATGCCAGGGTTACAATAAATACTGAACAGGGTTATACTTATTATGATGGTACAACAGCAGGCAGTGAAGCTACAAACATAATGATTTCGCATGGCTCTGAAGAGTTTGAGTTAGCAGGCATAAACCTAATACTCAAAGGTGGAGGAACTTCAAAGACATGGAACATATATGCAACTTCAACAGGAAGAACAAGTGACGCAGGTGTAACAATGTATGGTGGCTCTACAACAATAGAAACTCCATTGACAAATGAAGATAGAACATATGCTATTGATGTATCAGCAGATACTTCATTACAACCACCGGAAACAGCAAGTGTTGCTCCTATTGTGCAAGTAGGAAAAACATTGAGAACATGCTCTGTTTCATCTTCTGTTACAATACCAAAAACTGTTAGTGCAACAGTTCCTTTAGGTGGTGGAGGACAATACTCAATCTGGACAGAGAAAAGTATGATCAGAATAAATCAGACAGCAGATAAAACACCTGCTGGAACTTCAAAAACAATCACGCTTTATGCAGCAAAAGGAGAAACAGAATCATTCCAGATAGGTATACAAGGTCCTACTGATGGTTTGACAAATGTTAATGTTGCTGCTCCAAATTTGATAGGACCATCAACTATACTAAGCCCAAATATAACATTATACAGAGAACATTATGTTAATGTAACAAAAGGAGTTACTGCTAGTTACTATAAAGGTGCACTTGGTCCTGGAATGTATCCAGATGCATTAATTCCGTTTAAAGATTCAGCAGGAAATGATTTGACTGGAGCGGTAGATGCAGTTCCATTTAATCTTGTAGCAGGATATAACCAGCCAATTTGGGTTGATGTGTATGTTCCAAGAAATGTTCTCGCGGGGCAATACACAGGAACTTTTACAGTAACCTCTGATCAAGGCTCTGTCAGCATTGATTTAACATTAAATGTATGGAACTTTGAGTTACCTTTGAAGCCCTACTTAAATTCTTCATTCCGTTATGGTGAAGCAGGAAGATTAACACAACCAGATTCTGAACTGCTTAAAAATAGAATAATGCCTTATGCTGTCAATCCTTTAAATGAAAGAAACTTTATTGATAAACTTGGTCTGAAAGGCACTAACATGGGGTTCTGGGCAATGGTTGGTGGTGGGTGTGATACAAAGCCTGATGTTCCTTCTGTAAGCACAATGGAAACAGAGGTTGCAAAACATCAGGCAGATTTAGCTAAATATAATTATCTTGCTGATGAAATAGATAGTTGTCCTACCTCTACATTTGATCAAATAAAATTATGGGCACAAAATCTTCATGCTGCTGGAATAGACAGTTTAATAACAATGGCTCCTAATTCTTACTTGTATGATGACGGAAGTGGAACTGGAAGAAGTGCAGTTGATATTTGGGTTATTTTAAATAAATTTTATGGAGATACTTCAAGCAGACAGAGTCAGAGAGAATATGTATTGAATAAAGGAGATGAGATATGGTCTTACACAGCCTTAGCTCAAGATACTTATTCACCAAAATGGTTGATTGAGTTCCATCCATTAAATTACAGATTACCGACAGGATTTATCAATGCTAATCTTAACTCTACTGGATTGTTATACTGGAGAGTTGACTACTGGTCTACACTACTTCCAACTGATTCATCGCAATGGGATAATGTAACAAGATGGAGTCCTTATGGAGGAGAAGGTTTACTTGTGTATAATGCTACACTAATAGGAATTAGTGGTGTAATACCCTCTATGCGTCTTAAATATATAAGAGATGGTGTTGATGATTTTGATTATGTATATCTCTTGAAACAAAAAGGACAGGGTGCATGGGCATTAATACAGGCAGCAAATAATGTTTCTTCAAACTTCTCAAACTGGACAAAGGATAGTATAAAGCTTGAGAACTTTAGAGTAATCATAGGTAATAAATTAAATAGTTTATAATTTAATCTTTCTACTTTTCTTTTTTTACAAATATTTTTAAACAACCTCTTCTTTGATAAATCATGCAAAAAAAAGAGTTGGAAAAAGTAAGAGAGTTCTGTATTCCATTATCAAAGCATGACTATATTAAAGCAGTCTGGCTTTATGGCTCTGCTATTAGAACAGGCTTTGTAAAAGGCCATGATATTGATGTTATGATTATTTTAGATGATACTAAAGACATTAAACAAGAAGAAATTGAAAAACTCGACTTGCTGATAAGATTAATAGAAGAAAAATCAAAATCAAAAAATTTAATGTTGCATTTCCAGAATCCTAAGCCATTAACATTATGGTGGGACTTGATAAGAAAAGGAGAACCATGGGCAATCACCTCTTTAAGAAATATTGAAATTATCTATGACCCTTCTAGATATATTGCATTAATGCATAAACTTCTGAAAAAAGGAGAGCTCTACAGCAGAGAAGAACGAGCTGAAAAGCTTATTGAAAGAGCAAGAGAAAAATTAATTGATGTAAGAAATATTCTACTTGACAAGATTCCTTATGAATTGTTATATGCAGCAACAGAAGCAGCCCAGACTGCTTTGATTTATGCAGGCTTCTTTCCCCCAACACCTCGCGATGTTCTGACAAAATTGATGATTCTCGAAAGGCAGAAAATGCTTGAGGGACATTATATAGATATTTATGAAGAAATTCTCTTACTTATAGAAAAAATTGAAAAAGGAACACTTGGAGAGTTTACAGGCAAGGAGATTGAATCTTGGCTTCTGAAAATTAAATCTTTCATACTAAAGATGGAAGAAATTTTATTGAAACTTGAAAAACAAGAAAGAGAGAAGAATATGCTTCTAGCATATCAAGAAAGCATTTCTTTGTGTGAAAAAGCCCTTCAGTCGAAATACAAAAAAATTCCAGAAACTGACGCAGAGAAAATTAGATTATTTAAAAAAGAATTTGTTGATACTGGAAAAATAGGCAAGACGCATTATTTTACTCTTGCTGAACTTTATGCTTATCATAGAAATAAAAAAGCAAGAAAAGAGCTTGAGAAGGAGAAATATTTAGACAAGACATATATCAAATCTCTTGAACTTGCAATTAGCGAGGTAATAAGGAAATAAAATGGGGGAATATTGTTAATGTCTAACCAATTGATATTGGTTACAATTATCTTTGCTTCAAGAAAAGCACAAGCTTTTCTGGATCCTAAAAACCTTTTGGTTTTTTTGATGTCAGGGCAAAGAATTAGCCATTAATTATCAAATATAAAAAAATGGTATCGGAAAAAGTGAAAAAATTTGATGCTTTAAAGGAATTTTGTTCTTCATTATTAAGGCATCATAGAAAATTTATTAAAGCTATTTGGCTGCTTCGAGCAGAAGAAGCAATGAAGTCTAAAGATTTTACCCTAATTGTTCTTCTAGATGATTTTAAATCAGATTATATTGTTAAGAAAAAAATAGAGCTTGTTGCAGCTGAAACAGAAAAAAAGCTAGCTGAAAAATATAACTTCAAGATTCATGTTGGCTTTTCAATGCTCTCAGATTATTTCGAGGCAATAATGCTTAACAAAATTGATGTTTTCTCTGAGATAAATGCTTCAGAAGCATTATTTGACCCAACAGGATTTTTCCTTCCATTGCAAGAGCTTGTGAGAAGAGGCAAAATACACGGAACAAAGGAAAATTTATTGCATTTAATATTAAATGTTAAGGAAAGAATTAAGAGAGTCTCTGATTTTAAAATAGAAATTCTTTCTTCGTTATATGCAGCAATAATTGATGCTGGCCAAGCACCATTAATCGCAGGGAATTTTTCCATACCTTTACAGAAAGAAGTAGCGATTGAGCTTGAAAGAAATTTTGCAAGAAGAAAAATGCTTGACCGAAGGTTTATTGAAATTTACAACGAACTTGTTCATTATTACAAAGATTATGAATATGGCAAAATCAAAGAGATTAATGGTGAATTACTCGATTTATTTTTAAAAAAAGCTAGATTATTCATAGAGAGAATGGAAGAGCTAACAATTGAAGCAAGAAAGCTAACAAAATAAAAAACAGCTTTGCGCATAATTAGTTTTAGAAAAATATCAAAAAAATCTTTAGATTACATAAAAAGCTATGCTTTTTAGGTTCCTGAAAATCTTTGATTTTCTCGATTTAGGATCCAGAAAACCCAAGGTTTTCTTGATAAATTTATACTCATTTATGTGCAAAGCCATAAAAAACAAAAGATTTATAATCTCTCCACTTCTAAAAAGTTGGTATGGTCAAAGTTGGAATTATTGGTGGAAGCGGATTAGATGACCCTAAATTTCTTGATAAATAC
>JACRHU010000055.1 GCA_016211995.1 Candidatus Pacearchaeota archaeon | reverse complement strand
TCATTTTAATAAAAAAGTTTGAGATTTTTGCATCCATGGCAAATACTGCTTAATCCTACTCCTCTAACTCCTACCCTAAATCCTCCACATAAATCATCTATTTTTTCAGCATATTCTTTATTAGGGCAATCATATAATCTACCTTCGCTTACTTCTCTTAATCTTATCTCCTCAATTTTATCTAATAAACTATTATTCATTTCTTTCCAAAAAGCACCAGGCTGGCAAGAAATGCTTCAAGTTGTATAAATTCATCAGAACCCTCTGTAATCCTGAATTCTGCCTCGCCTATTTTTTCTGTGAGTCTAACTTTTAAATCATCACTGATACTAAGATTCCATACTTCTCTTTGTACAGCTTTAATAACATCTAATCCAGATACAGATTGCTTAAGCATTACATCAAGCAATTTTTCTCTAGCATCAATAAACTTTCCAGCAATTGCTTTTTCAAGTATTTCTTTTATATTCTGTGGATTTGCTGCAGAAACTATTTGGTAGATTGTTTCATCTGTTATTGCATCACTGATACTTGCAGATGCTTGAAGTAAATTAATTACTCTTCTGCAATCTCCACCACTAACCTCATAGAGCGCCTTTACTGCTTTACTGTCCACCTTTAAGCTTTCCTTATTTGCAATATTCTTTATTATATCTTCAATATCTTTCTCGCTTAATGATGTAAACCTAAATATTGCACATCTAGATTGGATAGGGTCTATAATTCTGCTAGGGTAATTGCATGATAAAATGAATCTGCATGTTCCTGTAAAATTTTCCATTGTCCTTCTCAATGCTTGCTGCGCCTCCCTTGTTAATGCATCTGACTCATCAAGAAAAATAATTTTAAAAGGTCCTGAGAATGCTTTTGTTCTTGCAAAATCCTTAACTTTCTGCCTTACAACATCTATCCCTCTTTCATCACTTGCATTTAACTCAAGAAAATTTTCCCTCCATTTGTCTCCAAATAATTTTTTTGCAGTGATTAAAGCTACAGAAGATTTTCCTGTTCCAGCTGGACCTGCAAACATCAAATGAGGCATGTTCTTGGACTCAACAAATGCTTTCACTCTCTTAACAATCTCTTTTTGTCCAACAACATCTTCAAAATCTCTTGGTCTGTACTTTTCAGTCCAGATATCAATCTCTTTTTCAAAACTTTCCTTAGCCATACTTCTTTACTCTTTAAGATATTTATAAAGTTTGCTGTAGCAAAATTTATAGTTATTAATATGAATAATAAATCAGAAATATTGATAATCATGTATATCTGAGCATTGATTAGCTCAGATAATTGTAATCCTTATCAAAGGATTATACTTTATCTAATAACAATAAAAATTAAAATAAAAAACAAAAATCACTTCTTGAATTTAGATACATTAAGAAGCTCGTCTTTTCCAAGCAAGGCTATGCCGGCTTTATTGCCTATAATCTCAACCTTGACTATTTTTTCAGGATTGTCAAGATCAACTTTAGGCCTGTTAATGCCTTCTGTTAACTGCATTATAAGCTTTATCTCATCTGGTTTAGTCTTCACTTTTCTCACTTTTAAATCCATTTTCCATTTCTCATTCTCTTTAATGCCTTTTTCATAGTCTTTCAATGCTTTTTGCATGTCTGCTACTCCTGATTTAACCCATTTCTCTATGGGAATCCAGTGAAATGTTGGTCCGAACTTATCAGCATTTTTTTTAGCCATGCCAGAAAGCTGTTTAACTATCTTTTTAGCATCGCCTACAAGTAATTCTGCAACACCCTCCTCTGCCTTTAGAACAGAAACCTTTTCTTTGATCTCTTTTAATAAAGCTTCAATTTGTTTTACAGCTGTCTCTTTATGTGTTGGATCAAATGTAACGAGCAAATTTGCCTCTTTTGCCATATTATAAACCTCCAGTCTTATAAACAAGCAGGTGTATTTAAATTTTTCTTTTTATAGAAATCTAACTAATCAGAAGTTTAAGCAGTAGCCTGTCTTCTTTCTCTTCTCTTCCTCTTTTCTCTTTTAAGGCGCTTTCGCTGCCATTTCCAACGCATTTGCCTTTTTTTCTTCCAACGTCTACTACTTCTTTTCATTTTATCCTGATATTAGAATTAAAAATTCATTTATAAAGCTTTTTGTTTGTTAATAGTCAAACCGATTGATAGGCTTGCAAATCATAAAATCATCAGGATTTTAGGATCCCAAAAAGCTTTGCTTTTTGCGATGTGCCTAAGTTATCAGCTTAGGCTTCTTTTATATTATTGAATAAATTCTTTACTACATTCATAAGAACCTCTGCGCAATTGGTAGGATAAGCATCAAGAATATTAAGATTATTATCACTATTGAAATTATCCATACAATTATATTATAAGTTTTTGAGTTCTTGTATTCTCCCATAAGCTCTTTTTTATTTGAGAGTATTAACATTGAGATAAGAATTACAGGAAGGAGTATACCATTGAGTACTTGTGAGAAATACATCATAAATATTATCGGAAGATTAGGAATCATCATAACTGCTGCTCCTATAACAATCATTGCTGTGTATAGAATGTAAAACTCTTTTGCTTCTGAAAATTTTCTGTTTACTCCTGATTCCCATCCAAGTCCTTCAGAAACAGAGTATGCTGTAGAAAGAGGAAGAATAGATGCTGCAAAAATTCCTGCATTTAATAAGCCGAAGGCAAATAAATAAGTTGCCCAGTTTCCAGCAAGTGGACCAAGAGCAATAGCAGCGTCAGCTGCTGTATTTATACTTCCTCCTACTTTGAAAATTGTCGCAGCTGTTGCGATTACAATAAAAAGTGCAACTAAATCAGTCATTATACATCCAAGTATAACGTCCCATTTGCTGTACTTCAAATCCTCTTTTCTAATTCCTTTTTCAACAACAGAGGATTGCAGATAAAACTGCATCCAAGGAGCGATTGTTGTGCCTATCATGCCAATAAGTAAGATTAAATAAGGCATTGTAAATTGAAATTTAGGAGCAATTATTTCTTTTCCGATTACCCCCCAGTCAGGTTTAGCAAGCAAACCAGAAATAATATATGCAAAGTAAAAAAGGCAAGCAAACATGAAAATTTTTTCTACAGATTTATAATTTCCCTTAACAACAAGCCACCATACACCTAAACCAACAAGAGGAACAAGAATATATCTGCTTATTCCAAAAATTTCCCCAGCTGCAGCAACTCCTGCAAATTCTGAAATTGTATTTGCAATATTAACAAAAACAAGTACAATCATCATGTAGAAAGTTATCTTTAAACCAAAATTTTCTCTTATCAAGTCAGCGAGTCCCTTGCCTGTTACAGCACCCATTCTTGCAGACATTTCTTGAATTAAAATTAAGAGAATTGTAATTGGAATTAAGCTCCAAAGCAAAGAATAACCAAACTGTGCGCCAGCAAGAGAATAAGTAGTAATTCCGCCGACGTCATTGTCCACTGTCGCTGTTATAATTCCTGGGCCCATAACAGCAAAAAATAAAGCAATACTACTCCAACTTAGCTTTACCATTTTTTGATTAATTTATCTAATATCTAATGCAAAAAATATTAGCAACCAATCATGCGGTTGATATTTATCTACTTAACCTCCCTATTGTTCTTACCATTTTTTCCATTCTTTTTCTTAATTTTATATTTCCTTGCAGATATTCTCTGTTTTTTTATTTTGGCTGGAAGAATCAAATCAAGAATATCATTAATTCTGATAACTCCCACAATATTTCCAGTAGAATCAACTACTGGAATTGCAAGTAAATTATACTTATCCATTAATTTGAAAACATCCTCTCTAGGTGTATTGACTTTTACACTAACAAATTCTTTAGGAATGATATCTGCTATTTTTTGTTTAGGATTTGCAGTTATCAAGCTTCTTAGAGAAATTAATCCAGTAAGCCTGCCTTCTCTGTTTCTTGCATATAAATAAGCAATATTCTGTGTTTTAGGAGCCATTTTTCTTATATAGCTTATTGCTCTGCTTATAGTAAAGTATTCAGGAATTGTCATGAAATCCTTATGCATCATTGCTCCTGCAGTATCTTCTCCATATCCAAGTAACTTGCGTATCTCTTTAGCATGCTCTGGAGAAAGCTGATTTAAGAATTCTCGATGTCTTATTCTTGGAATCATATTAAGAAGCTTAACAGCTTCTTTTGGCGGTAAATTTTGCAATAGCTCAGAAATTCTTTTAACATTTAAATTTCTGAAAACCATTCTCTTAACTTCTGGTTGGGCCTCAATAAATGTCTGTGCAGCTTTTTTAGCCTCTAGAGAGTTGAAAATAAGAATTCTTTCTTGCAAGCTCAAATCTTGCATGACATCTGCAATATCTGCAGGATGCATGTCTGCAACTTTAGTTTTTTGAACTTTAATTCTTAAATTGCTTATGTTCTTTTCAAGTGGCTCGACAGATTCCCAAGGAATAAGATGCTCATGCATCTTCAATGTTTCACTTGCTCCTGAGAAAACCCATCCAAGTCTGCGGAACATTCCTGCTGTACTCACATCAACTGCAACAATTCTGAATTTATCATCAACTTTTGCAAGAAAAATATCATTAACGCGAACAATTCTAGCTCCTTCTGTATCAATAATCTGCCTGTCTAAAAGTTTGCTCAATAAAAGTGTTTCAATAGAGCAGATACTTTCTATTTCATCCCTGCTTACATTCAAATAAATATCAACATCTAATCTATTTGTCCCGGGCCTATCCCTAAACTCTTTAACATATCTCCATGGAATGCATAATCTTTTTTTTTGAATTAAAACAACAATCGAAGAAATTTCTGCAAATTTAATACCATCTTTAAAACATAAATCAATTAATTTTCCAATTACATTGCCTTTAGAATCAAATACAGGCCTTCCAATAAGCTTTGTGAAATAAACCATCTTCCTCTTTTTATTCTAGTTAAAGAAAATTTTCTTTATAAATCTTTTTAAGTTCCCTCGGTTTAGCCATAAATCTTTTTATAAACTATCTTGAAAACTTCTCTAGCTATCCCTTCAAAATCTTCTTCTTTATGTCAGAAATGTCCGCATTTCTGAGCATCCTAAAAACCTAACCGGTTTTTTTGATGTCCTTCAAGAAAGCTTGCGAATCTTTTTAAGTCAGCTCTATTCATATAGCTTTGAGAAGAAAATTTTAGATAGGTATTCCATGCGGTTCTGCATGAATTGCATTCAGAAAAATGGGGATTTTCAAACTCTCTTTTTTTAAACATTCCCTCAATATCATTCAAACTAAGATGCTCCATTTTTATTGAATAATAAAATTCCTAATCTGCCTGCTATAGAAATTTAATTTTTCTTTTCTGTATTCTGGATCTTCAAACATTCTACTGAACATTATAAGCGCATCTAACCCATCAACATTAGTACCAAAAAAAGGATCATTAAATATTTCTGAATATTTTTTAATTAATTTTTCTTTATTATCTGAAGTAAAAAAACTATCTTCCCCAAATATAGTGTTATTAGCAATCATCTGGTAGAACAAATTATCTTTTTCTTTAAGTCCAAGCTTAAAACATCTTTCAGCTATCTGTTTGATCAGATCTGTATGTTCTAATGATACCTGCATCTTTTCAAATTCATTTTTTGGATTTTGATAGTCTACTATATTATTCATTTCATTTTCCATAGAAAAAAGCCACTAAGAGGCCATATTTAAAATTTTCTATTTAGAGGGCTTTGCGTACAAATTATTTCGCCTTGCTGAAATAAGATAATCTTGCTCTGTTGTGCAAGATTATCCTCGCACTAACCTGAATAAATTTGCTGTGAACTCTTATCTTGCTTACAATTCCATAAATTCTCTTAAATGCAGAATGAAAACTTTCACAATGAACTCTCTGATAATATTCTTGAAGCCAGAATATAACATCAGTAAAAAATTCAAGATACATTTCTCTCCACGCTTCATCTCCATTAATTTTATTGCTTTTCCGAGGATAAACATAAGGAATTAATCCTCGCTCTACGATTTTTCTTACAAGCTCTCTGTCATTAAATCCCGCATCTAATCTCAAGCTCTCTCCTTCAACTTCTTCAATTAATGAATGCAT
>JACRHU010000008.1 GCA_016211995.1 Candidatus Pacearchaeota archaeon | reverse complement strand
CTTAACTAACTTTATGCAAAGAAGAACAATCGAGGATTACCTTAAGGCAATTCTTGTAATATATGAAAGCCAGAAGGACAAAAGTAAGGGAATACAGTCAGTTGAGATAGCAAGGGCATTGATGATAAAAAAGCCAAGTGTCAGCGCGATAGTTAAAAAACTTTCATTGCTTGGCTATGTCAAGGTGCAACATTACTCCCCTATTTATTTTACAAAAAAGGGGATTGAAGAGGCAAGAAGGGCAGTTCATAAGCACCGGGTTATAGAGTATTTTCTAAATAAAGTACTTCATCGCAGCATAAAAAGCATTCATGATGAAGCACATAGGTTAGAGCATGCATTTTCAGACTCAACAATTAGAAAACTTGATAGTTTTTTAGGCAATCCGCGAATAAGCCCATATGGTAAGAGGATACATTAAAATGGATATTGAAAATGAAATTCCGCTAACAAGACTGGATGAAAATCAGAAAGGGGAAATAGCATTTATTAGAGGAAGCCAGAAGATTGTAAAGCGACTTTCAGACCTTGGGCTTATTCCAATGAGCGAAGTATTAGTTATGCGAAAAACTATGATGCGGGGGCCAATTGAAGTTTATGTTAAAAGAACAACACTTGCTATTGCACATGATATTGCCGAAAATATTTTTGTTAAACTAAAAAGTAATACAAAAATTAAAAAAAATTAAAATGGCAGCATGTCCCGGTTGCGAGCCTTCTAAAAAAAATGTCGGCAAAGCTGATTTTGTTGTTGCACTTGCCGGAAATGCAAATGTCGGAAAAAGCACGATTTTTAATGAGTTAACAGGAGTCGATCAGATAATAGGTAATTGGCCAGGAAAGACAGTCGAAAGAGCAGAAGCATTGCTGCAGCATAAGGGTTACAGGATAAAGGTTGTCGACCTTCCAGGAATATACTCTTTCTCCACATTTTCAATGGAAGAGATAGTCTCAAGAGATTTTATTGCCATTGAAAAACCAGCAGCAGTTGTAAATGTTATTGATGCAACAACTCTTGAAAGAAATCTTTTTTTTACAATGCAGCTTCTTGAACTAAATGCGCCATTGATAATAGCGCTTAATCAGGCTGACCTTCTGGAAAAAAGGGGTGTTTACATTAATACAAAAAAACTGGAAAAGATGCTTGGAGTGCCTGTTGTGCTTACATCAGCAATATCTGGCAAAGGAATTTCCGAGCTTACAGACAAAATAATAGAGGTTGTTAAAGCAAAGAAAAAAGTAAATAATAAAGTCAGATATGGCAAAGAAATTGAGGATAGGATAAAAAAACTTGAAAAACATTTTTCTAAAATAAAGTCTGGTTATCACAAGAGATGGATTGCAATAAAACTTCTTGAGGGCGACTCAGAAATTAAAAAACTTATAAGAAGTAAAAAAGCTGTTAGTATGGCAAAAAAGTTTTCTAATGAGCTCACAAAGATTCATGGGCATGATTCTACTGTTGTAATTACAGCAGAAAGATACCATATAGCTGATAGAATTGCAAGGCATGTCCAAAGCATTTCACCAAGAAAATATAATATCTCTGATATAATTGATAAGATTGCGTTGCATCCTGTTCTTGGTTATTTCATTCTTGTTGGGGTTATTGTAGGGCTTTTAGTATGGACATTTGTAGTTGGTTTCAAAATTTCTTTATATCTATCAAATTGGTTGGCAATATTAGAGCAGCTTAGCCCTGTTGTTCAAGGTTCTTTTTTAACAATCCTATGGAATGGAGCATTTACAGGATTTGTTGCAGGTGTGACTCTTGTCATTCCTTATGTGCTGCCATTCTATCTTTTCCTTGCATTCCTAGAAGATTCTGGGTACCTTACAAGAATTTCCTTTATGCTTGACAGAGGAATGCATAAGCTTGGGCTTCATGGAAAAGCAATCATTCCATTATTGTTAGGATACGGCTGCAATGTACCAGCATGCTTCAGCTGCAGAGTAATGGAAACACCAAAACAGAAATTTGTCAGCGCATTTCTTGTCACATTAATACCCTGCACTGCAAGAACAGTTGTTATATTAGGTTTAGTTGCAGCATTCATAAATATACAATGGGCTCTTGCACTTTTTGCATTTGATATATTATTAATAATTCTTCTTGGCATGCTTGCTTTCAGGGTTGTGCCTGGGGAATCTGTTGGCCTGATAATGGAAATGCCAAATTATCATCTTCCATCATTTAAAGTTATATTTAAGCAAACTTGGACAAGAACAAAATCTCTTATATGGATAGTTTTTCCTATATATATCATTGGCAGTGCAGCATTGCAGGTATTTTATGCTGCAGGTTTACTGGACCCTATCAATAATCTGCTTAAGCCAATAACAGTAAGCTGGCTTATGCTCCCATCTGTTGTAGGAATTCTGCTTATTTTCGGAATTGTGAGAAAAGAGATGACAATACTTATGCTCGCAGTTCTTTTTGGTACAACAAATTTCTTAACAATACTGACACCAGTGCAGATGATTGTTCTTTCTCTTGTTACAATGATTTACATTCCATGCCTGGCAACAATCTTTGCACTCGCAAAAGAATTCGGCTGGAAAAGGGCATGGTTAATTACAATTATCGAGATTGCAGTTGCTATACTAATCGGAGGTCTTGCAGCAAGGGTGCTTCCAGTTTTTTTCTAAACTATCTTTTTCTTCTTGATTTTTCATATTTATTTTAACATACAAAAGATTTATAAATCTGTTTTATGCTTAGCTTGAAGAGGTGGTAGGCACCTTAGACTTTATTCTAAGGATTTATATGAATATAAAAAAAGTTGTTAGAAATGTGACTGCTGCTTTAGCAATTGGGCTAGGTGTAATGAATGTTTCGAATGCAAAAGCATTGGCAACTCCACAACCTTCCATTGAATATGAAAAATCAACCTTGTATGATTTTTATTCTAATCTCTATTCTCAACCTACTGATTTAAATAGGAATCAATGGATACTTGAGCAGATTCTTGCAGACCCAAGAATAAGACAGAATTACATACATAACCAGTATTCTGAGATGAGAGATGAGTCTAGGAAGTTAAATGATGCAGGAAAAAGAAATGAAAAATTATTGCTTACTGGACTATACGCCTGGCAAGAAGGATTGACTTCTAATAATGGTTCTCAAACTGTTCGTGTTTTTTTATCTGATCCAAAAGATATAAAAAAATATCTTGTTTTTGAGCAATTTGGAAATTTAAATCCAACAAAAAAGCATGTTGATGGTTCGTTGATTCTCGATGTTCATACACATCAAGGAGAGATTGGAATGTCTTATGATTCTCTTGGTACACTAAGAAAATCTTTAATAGAATCAGCAAGAAGAGGAATTGATGCTGTTGTTCTTACAAATCATGATACAATAAATTTAAGGCAGAATGAAGTTGTTTCTGAATTAAAAAGAGAAGGAAAAATTCCACAAAACTTTACTGTAATAAATGGAGAGGAATATTCTTCAAGCGATGCAGGGCATTTGCTTGTTCTTGGAGTTAAGAAAAATTTAGCTCCTGGTTTGACACTTGCAGAAGTTCTTAAAGAAGTTCATGCACAGAAAGGTGTTGTAATCGCAGCTCATCCTGGTGGAGTTTACGAAACTTTAAAACAAGTTAAGACAGATGGAGCTGTTGTTGATTCGCTAAACCCTCGCACACTCTTTACAACTAAAAAGCTTGAATCAAAACAAATTGCATTATTTGGCGCAAGTGATTCTCATTATCCTTCTTGGTATGGTGTAAACTGCACTAGAGTTTATACAGATGATAGAAGTGAAGAAGGAATTCTTGAAGCAATAAGGCAAAGAAAAACAGAACCTGTATTTTTTCCACTTATTCAAAGACTAAGAGAAAAATATGGAGAAAAGGGAGATAAAGTTAGAAAAAAATATGAGAATAAATTGAAATTTTTAGATAAAATTGATGATGTGAGAGATAAACTTGAATTAGGATTAGCAAGAAGACTAGGAGCAGATTATGTTTCACTAGGAAATTTTTTAGATATTTCTGACATGAAAATAGGTTTTGGAAAAACCTATCTTAATTTAAGACCAGCAGATAAAGAATTTTCCTTTAGATGGGCAAGTGAATTCTGAATTTTCTAATGTTTTCAATTGCCCAAAAATAAGTTTCAACGAGTCCTTGGTAATTCTAATAAATGATGATAAAAGAATTGAGACATTAACTACCTAATAGCTCCAATCAACAACTGCAGCTCCATAACTTAAATCAGCACCAAAACCTGCGAATACAATTGTGTCGCCTTTTTTGATTCTTTTTTCTTGAACTGCTTCGTCCAATGCAACAGGGATAGAAGCAGCAGAGTTATTTCCATATCTGTCTACAGTTCTTGCAACTTTATCTCTATTTATCTTACATCTTTTAAGTGCAGCATCAATTATCCTATCATTAGCTTGATGCGGAATAAACAAATCAATGTCTTCAACTGTTTTCCCGCATGCTTTTAGTGCCTCAACTATAACCCCTTCATAATCATTGCTTCCACCCATTATTCTTGTAGCAAACTTGAAAACTTCATTGCCATTCATGTAAAAATATGGTCTTTCAATCTGTTTTTTATAAGAAAATTCTAAAGGATTTGTATTAATTGTTTGATTCTCTAGGCCTGTTCTTAATGCTATCTCAAATGATGGTTTGGAGCCAAGGATATAACTCTGAATTCCTCCTTCTTTAACTTCAGAGAAAACTATCGCACCTGCAGAGTCTCCAAATAATACGCAATTATTCCTGTCGCTCCAGTCAACTGTTGCTGAAAGCGCGTCCGGACAGATTGAGAGCGCAGTACCACCATGTTGTTTTAGATATGTGTCAATAAATTTCATATGAAAAATTGAAGAAGTGCATCCAGATGTTATTGCCCATGGCTCTGCATTATCAAGAGAAAGCATTTTTCTTAAGATAGCTGCCTGGCTTGGAAAAACAAATAATGGAGAATTACAGCTTACTACAAGCAAGCTAACATCTTCTTTTTTAATTCCAGCAGAATTTAGTGCATTTTCTCCTGCCATCTTCCCCATGTAGTAAACATTTTCTGTTTCATTGAGCCATTTCCACATCTCTTCATTATAATTTAAAGAGTTCTCTTTACAGTATTCTGGAGTTGGCATTTCTCTTGAAGGAGCAATTATTCTTCTTTCACTTATTCCAGTTCTTGTTATTATCCATTCATCATTTGTATCTACTAACTGTTCAAGTCTTTTGTTGTCTAGAACAAGTTTTGGTGCATACCGTCCTGTGCTTATAATTCCGACATTCATTTTAGCTTTAAAGATTAGAATTATGAGATTTTAAATCTTTCTTTATTTTAGGTAAGATATAATACCAGTCTTGAGAGACTTGCATTTGCTGAGCATATCAATGCTCAGATTTTTGTGACATTTATGGATTTAACTTGATTGAGTATTTATCTTAAAATTCAATTATTTTTATTTAGCAGCAATTCTTCTGTGGATTTCTTTCTTTGGAGCTTGCATTGGTTTTTCTTCTTTCAGTTCTATTGGTTTTAGAATTTCTGCTTTTTCCTCTGTCTTTGTTTTTTCTTCCTCAACTTTTTCTTCTGGTTTTTTAACCATTTCTTGATGAGGTGTTTTTGGCATCTCTGCTTTTTGTTCCTCTTTTTTCTCTGCCTCTTTCTTTTCCTCTTCTTTTTTCTTTTTAACTTCCAGTTTTGCTTTATGCAGCTCTTCAAGTTTTTTTGCATGCTCAGAGAGCTTTGCAAGCTCTACTTTAACTTCACCATTTTCATATTTGATAGCTTTAACATGAATCTTGCTTGGAGGAGATTTAATCCCTCTGCTCCATATCTGCTCATTTAACCATTTTCCTATTTTTACTTTTCTTAGGTCAGTATCATAAACTTTCATATGCCTCATTAAGAATTCTTTTACAGCCTTTGTTGCTTTTTTTGCTCTTTTATATACAGGCACCTTATGCCACTCTTTTCTAAGTGGAATAACATATTCTCTTTCAAGCACAACTTTAATTTCAACTTGCTTTGCCATTTTTGCATTACTTTTATTGGTAAAACTTTAAACTGCTTGCTTTCAGCAAGCACTCGCTTCGCGAGCAAATTCGCGAAGCGAATTTGGTTTGAAGTTTTTGGTTATTATTCTACTTATCCTCCTTATCCTAGATATCTTTTTCTCAATCTTCTTGGAGTCATTTTTAGCTTTGTTCTTCTCCAAGATCTCTTTACTCTTGTTAATCTTGATGGGTGAACTTTCTTTCCTTTTCCATAGACTTTAAAGACTAACCAAAATGGGGCCCATTTTGTTCTCCTTCCCAGCTTTGTTAGCCTTATTTTTTTTGATGTTGGTTTTACTTTTGCCATTTTATTATCATTAATGAACTGGATGATTAGTTCCTATTATTTGCAACCAATCATGCGGTTGATTATTATTGATTTATTTAAATTCTTATTTTTTAATCCTGAATTCTTTTTTTTCTCGGATTTCTTTTAATATTTCTTTGAGCATTTTATCATCTATCTTTTCTCTTATCTGGCCAAGCTGAATTGCCTGAGCAATAAATGCTATTGCCTTGACAGCTGTTTCTTGATGCGCAATTTTTAAATTTCCATATCTTGATATTGCTTCTTTGGTCATGTACTGCTTAGCAATATTTTCAAGCATTGCAAGTTGCTGCTGCAATTCCTGAGCTATTTTAAATTGATTATTCAGTTGTTCATTAATATCATTTTCTGCATCCTTGTTTGCCATTTTATTTTTATGCAGAAATTCTTTCAAGGAATTCTTTTCCTTTTTCAGTTAATTTCCTTCCTGATTTTTTAGCTTTAATTTTCTCTAAAAACCCTGCTTTTTCTGCTTGCTGTAGTATTACTCTAATATTTTTTCCAGCAGCTTTTTTAAATCTTTTAGGCTTCATTCCACGATTTTGTTTGCTGCCATATTTTGTTCTCAATCGACTAACTCCTACAACTCCCTTTGTGTAAATTTGTCTTAAGATACTTGCTGCTCTTTTGTACCACCAATCTTCATCTGTTGGGGGCCTTGCCTTTGAAATTCCTGTCTTAACAAATTGTGCCCAATCAGGCATTTTGAACTCAGGCATCTTTTTTAATTCAGCAGCTAGTGCTAATATAAATTTCTCTGCTTCAATATCATATACTTTTACCATGTTAATTAATTGTTTAAAGAAAAAGACGGTTTTTAAACCTTATCTTATGGGTTTAATTCTTGTTTAGTTAATATCTGAATCCCTTCTAGGTCCTTTGTCAAATCCATCACTTTTTTTAAATTGTCCTAAAGCTAAAAACTTCAACATTTCTACTTCATCCTTATCTATATTTTCAACCAAGCCTGCAACAATGTCAAAAACTAGGCTTAAGGAGCTTGCTGTATCTTTTGATAAAACTAAACTCTCTTCTCTTAGTCTGGTGACTAGCTTCTGTGCCTTTGGTAAAAGAACTCTTGTTCCTTCTTCACCATCACATTCTTGCTGATAACCACATTTTGTTGAGCATGATTGAATAGCATTTTTTATGTAATCTAGAGCTTGCTCTTCTTTTCTGTTGGTATTCCTTATATCCTTACTCTTTTTTCTTAATTCTTGCGCTAGCTTGTCTTTATCAAGTCCTTGCACTATACTAACCATTTGCTCTAAACCTTTTGCCTTTAGAAATTCTTGTAGTTTTTCAGGTGCATCATACCTCTGGAGCAACTCAAAGGTTTGCATAACTAAAGAGGCTTGCCCTGGATTTGCTCTTTCTCCATACTTATCAACAAAATCTTTTAGTAAACTCCTAACATTTTTTCCTTCTCTATATGGGCCTAAAACTTTAGATAAAGGGGCTAATAAATCTTTTACTAATAAAATATAACCCGTTGACATGGCAGCTGATCGAGTAGGATTTAATTGATAATTTCTTACACTTTCTATTGCTTCTCCTGTATAGCCTATTGCAAGCTCTTGTTGCCTTATTATATTTTCTGATGAATAACTTTTTTCCATCATTGTTTTGCATCTGTTACAATAAGCAACTGCAAGCTCTAGATTAGATTCAGCACTTGCTAAAGGATGAATCTCTCTTGAAGAATTTAAAGCAGAACTAAGTCCTTTGGTAGACTCGCCTAATCTTTTTGTATCAACATTGGCTTTGTATCTCATTTTATAAAAATGCGAAGAATTAGCTATATTAGATTATTTATAAAGATTTATGTCTTTTATGATATATTCTAAATATTATAGAATTCTCATCTTTTGTTTAGGATTATAGTAAAACCAATTATCTTTATTCTGTGTTTGACTTTTTTTCCTAGGCCTTCTGATATTTTATTTCCTATAGCTTTTACTTTCTCTTTATCTCTAGTAAAGGTTTTATGCACTGCTATTCTTATCTGAGTATGTGTTTTGAGAGCATTTTTAATTAGCTCCATGCTTCCGTTAGTAAATCCATTTTTTCCTATCTGCATATGCATAACAATTGCCATTTTTATCATTAATGAACTGGATGAATAGTTCCCATCATTGCGATAGCAACCATCATGCGGTTGGATTATTATTTTTCTGAATTAGTTATATCCTCTTTTTTAACAGTTATAACTTTAAATTTTTTAACTCCAAAAGTTCCTGTCTTCATGTCTTTATTTTTGTATATATCTTTTCCTTTAAAAATATGGACTTTTATATCTCCCTTGCTTTTTTTCCATTCTTTGCTGTATCTCGCGCAGAAGATAGCTGCTTCTTTAAAGTCTTCTTTTTCAACTTTATCTGATTTAATAACAACAAAAGGTGAGCCAGCAGAAACAGTATGCATTACTATCTCTCCACCTCTAACCTCATTTTTTATGAGTTCTTCATTCTGCTCTTGGGTTTTTCCTCCAAGAACTAGCTTTTCGCTTGATGTGAAAAACCAGCGGTATTTTTTATAATCCATAATTCAATAATGGCGCAGTATTTTAAAAATCTATTGCTGTTTTTTTATTTTAAATTACAAATATAACCGATTCCTTTTCCAATCCTCAATTCATTGCTAACTGAGCCATATAGACTTAGTCTGTCTCTTATTTCTTGAGAAGGAATGTATCTTAAATGAGTAGGATCATTACCCCTTTCTCTTGGCAGAATAATTATAATTCTACCTCTTGAAACAGTTACTCTTGCAGATTCACTTAAAGCCTTTTTATCATCAAAAACATGTTCAAGTGTATGAGATAAAATTGTAGTGTCAAAATAATTATCTTTAAATGGAAGGTCTTCTGCAAAACCTTTTATGAATTTAACATTAATACATTGATTGTCTGATCTGTTTCTGGCATAATCAATGCATAATTGTAACATATCTAATCCTACTACTTGATGACCTTTCTTTGCTATTTCTATGCTATAATATCCATCAAAACAACCTACATCTAGTATTCTTCCACTAGCCATCTCTGTCAAAAAATTTCGCCTTTCTAAAACATCAGCATTTCCTTCTTCTGCAAGAATATGGACTGGTTTATATCTGTCCTTAAGTGCATTGGCTAATTCAATAGTTAAAGTTTCAAGTTCTTCTTTTGATCTTGCACTTTGTAGCTTATATCTAAATGCTATAATTTGATCCATAATCTGAAGAATTTTTATGTCATTTAAAAGCCTTTGCTATTGAGTTTATAGGAATATTTATAAGCTCTTTAAAATCTTCTCCGCATATGGCAGAATACTTTATGGAAAGATTTAGGGAGAATTTCTGTTTATGGAAGAGAGATAGATTAATCTTTTATAATATAGCAAATCTATTTTACAGCGATAGTGGAAAGAATAATTTGTGGGAAATTTGTGATATAAACAAATGCGCTGCTTTTAGCGACACAGAAATGTTAGATGAGCTAGAGGGCAAACTGGAGAGAGTTTCAGAGGAAAAAGCTAATAAAATCCTATCATTAAAAGGTTCTCCTAAAGAAGTACATGACTTGCTAAAAATAATTCTTGATGGAAGTAAAAGTCAATAATCATTAAATATTAATCCCAAAGCTGAACTCTTTGGGACAATTGCAAGCCTGTCAATCGGCTTGTGGATATCTATTTGGTGATTGTTTGTCTTAAATACAAGCAGGCCTGCTCCTTGTTTTTCTATGGTATGCTATGCACTCGCAGCATATTCCATGCCTGCTGCAGCTTGTGTCATAGCAAGGGCAGTCTTTTTCATTTTCTTTCTTGTTTGGGCAGGTTTGTCTTGACATTTTATATTTTTTGTTCTAAATTTGATTTACTAATAGAAGAGGTTGATCCTATCTGGCCATCATCAATATAATGATAACTTCCACCTCTTGGTTTATTGAATATTATATTATGATATTTAAATCCATGTTCTTTAAGCCAGTTTATTGTTATCTCTCTTAAATTTTCAGTTCTTGATGTAAAAAAGGTTATTATATTTCCTTTATCATACCACTCATTTATTTGTTTTACAGCTCCTGGAATTTCTTTAGCACCCATCATTCTTTCTGGCTCTTCGTTGGGTATGTCTTCACAAATCACTCCATCAATATCTATTAAATAATTCTTAAGTCCAGAATGCAGTCTAGGGCTACCTCTTTTTCCATCCTCTCTTAAGAATTCTTCTAAATATTTTTTTCCAGCATAACTTTTCTTAGTCATATCCTTGAAAAGAAAAGATAAATTTTAAAGCTATCTATCCATCTCTTTATTCCTATTATGTTACCACTCTAAAGTGCTATAAAACCGAAAGATTTATAAAGGGGGAATTTACTATGATTACTATGATTATTACTTTAAAGTGATAATAAATTAAAATGGCAAAAGGTTTAGAAGAAAAGGTTGAAGGGAAGCATGATGTAGATGGTCTGACATATTCTGACTTACAATTGCCGGTTTATACTAACAGCAGAGTTATTGCGAATGTTGCTGGAACTGATTTAACTGTTCAAGATGTTGTTGCAGCTGCAGTACTTGGTCGTTTGAATACATTTCTAATAGGTAAGAAAGGATGTGGTAAAACACAGCTTCTTACAGATATCAAAGACTCTTATTTTGGCGGAAAAGGGCTTTTTATTGAAGGAAACCCTGAATTTACCCTTTCACAGCTCTTACAGACAATTAATCTTGAAAAGTTGGATTTGGATAACCCAGAGCATGCAAAAACAGTTGATGAGGCTGTTCAATTAACAGAAAAAGTATTTCTGCCTTTTTTCGGAATAGATGAATTCAACAGATGCCCCCCAATAGTGCAGAACTATTTCTATGGACTTGTAAATGGATACATCTCATTTAAAGGAGATAAAATAAAACTTGGAGATAAGGGATTTTCAGTAGGATTAGCAACAGGAAATCTCGGAGATGGAGAATACACAGGTACATTTAAAATGGACGAGGCACTTGAAGACAGATTCGCATTATTCTTAAATCTAGGGCACTACAAACCACTTCCAGAAGACGAGGCAAAGATTTCTTGCGGTGATCCTCGTGTTAAAGATTCTGAGCCAAGAGATATTTCTGCAAAAATAAAAGCAGCTTATCAAGAAATTAAAGATTCAGAAATTCCAATTGAAATGTTGATTGCTAAGGCATATCTGACTCATGGTTTAGATCATTGTAAAAAACATACTAAAGCAAAGAATTCAAAAGATGAGCTTAATAGCCATTGGCCTAGCCAGTCTTGTGAATCAACATCTTGTGATGAGCAAACAGCAGTTTGCGGCAGGATGAAAGCTGTTTCACCAAGAGCAGCTGATGCATACATTGCTTTGGCTAAAGCAATGCAGTATGTTGCTAAATTAAAAAATCCAAAAGCAAGTCCTCAGCATGTAAGAGATTATACAGAAGCATTTAGAGTTGGCGGGGCTTACAATGGAAATTTAAATCAGCTTTCTCTAAACACAGACTATTTTGGAAATCCCCAACTTATGTTGGATGAACTTGTTCCTGGGATAACTCAAGAGCTTGAATCAAAGATAGGAGATGGTAAAACTCCAGGAGAGGTTTCAGTTCTTATTGCATGTTATTCACAGAGGGATAATCCTAAAATCAGAGAGAGAATACCTACAATCGAATCAAAATTCCAGGGCAAATGGGAGTTTGTTCCAAGAATGTTAAGGCAAATTTATAATGGGCAAAATGAAATTTAAAAAATTTCAGTTTCCTAAAAATTCAGTGGAGGAATTTTTTTGAAAATGACAAACAATTATGAAAACGCAGCAAGAATTAATAGAAATCTAGGGGGAGTTGATCCCAGGACAATTGATGTAGAGGCAATTCTAAAAGCAGAGGACAAAGCTAAAGAAGAAAAGCTAGAAGAAAAAGTTGATTCTCAATCTCAACCAGCTCAACAAGAACCATATGCTCCTGTGGACTTCTCCAAATTAGACCCCAATTATAAAAAAAAGAGAGATGACTTGGAAAAATATTTTACTAATCCAGAAGTAGAAGGAGAAAGAAGATTTATTGAGATTATCCAAAAAAAAGCCAAAGCACGAAGAGGGAGATTGTCTAGAAAGGATATAGGAGATATACTCTTGGAACACAGGCTTAGTGAGCCTGCTTATCTAGAAAGGCATCTTAATGAAATTTTACAAAGACAATTTAAAATGAGCCTTTATGATTTTCAGCCATTTAAATTTGAAGAAGTAACTGATAGGGTAGGAAATGTTAAGTACAGATTTGTAAAGGAGGATCTGGGAATATATATCATTAAAAAATGAAATCTGAAGCTGCAAGAATTGATAGAAGAATTGTTGGAAAAGATCCGAGAGAGATTAAGCTAGATGAGATTCTTGGAATTAAACCTGGGCAAACTGAACAGAGCAATGCTGATGACACTCAACAGCAAGATTCTACCGAAGGAACTGGAATTTCACCAATAATTATTCCACAGAGTGCAGGTCTTGAGCAATTAGTTCAAGCTTATGATGATTTTCTTAGAGAAAGAGCTAGAGGTGGTCCATTTAATTCAAGCCAGCTCGCTCAGTCATACACTCCAACTCAAATTCATGATTTCTTAAAAAAGATGAAAGAGTATGAAGCAGTTGGACAATTCGTTGATTCTGGAATTTTTTTAAGCTATTTGTTACAAAGATGTAGTGTTAAAGATTTGAGTTTGGAACTTGATTTTTCAGTGCCATTATCCTCAGTTGCTTCTAATATTAATTATAAGGAAATAGCTATAAAAGGAGATGTGGGGAATATGCTTGGTTATGAAGCTAAGGACAGTGGAATTCTTGTTGGTGGAAATGCAGAAAATTATGTAGGCCAGAGCATTAAAAATTCGCACATAGAAATAAATGGAAGTGTTGGGGATAATGCAGGAGCTTATATGGAAAATGGTGAGATAATAATACATGGAAATTTTGGGGCATCTTTAGGCTACCAAATGCAAAACGGAAGAATAAAGGCAGAAGGTTCTTATAATCAATCTAAATTGCCAGAAATAGGCAAGGGAATGACGGGCGGGGAAATTTACCTGAATCTTCCAAATTTTGCAGGGGGCTTAATTGGAGATGTTAGAAAAGGAAAAATCTACAATAGGGGGAAAATTGTTTGTTTTAAATAAAATGAAACCTGAAAACGCAGCAAGAATTAATAGGAGCATAGGAGGAGTTGATCCAAGAGAGATTGACTTAGATGCTTATTTTAGGCAGGAAGAAGCAAAGAAAAAAGCAAGAGAAGCTCGAGGGGAAAATCAACAAGAAGCAGAGCAACAGCCAGCACCTTCTTTAGAAGATATTCCACAACCTATTCCACAAACTAGGCCCAGACATTCAGCACCCCCTGTTGTATTCGGAAATAATCCTCGAAAAAATGGTTTATTAGAGGAGATTATTCCATATGGCTTTTCTAGAAAAAATAAAGAAATTTTTAAAAATTACTTTGGGAATGACATCAAAAAATAAAATAATCTATGACTAAAAAATAAAATGACAGAAAAAAATTGCGAAAAATGCGGATATGAATGGTTTGCCAGAGTTAGCGAACCTAAAGAATGTCCGAGATGCAAGACTAGACTAGATGTTAACCAAAATTTTATGGAGGAAAAATGAGAATCAATACATATTCAGTAGCAGGAATTGACCCAAGAACATTAGATTTAGCACCATTTTTCTTAGCAGAAGATGCAAGAAGGGCTCAAGAAGAAGCAAGAATGGCGCGAGAAGATGAAGCATTTAATATAATTTTAGCTGCTTCGTTTAAAGATTTTCCTCCAAAAAAAATAGAATTTAGAATTACTGATGGAACCGATTCTTTGCAAGCACCTCTCTATACTCCTGAAGAAATAGGCACAATTAGCAAAATGATTGATAGGTACATGGATCAATTAAATAAACAGAAAAAGGCATGGCAGGAGATTATTCTAAAATGACAAACTATAATGAAAACGCAGCAAGAATTAATAGAAATCTAGGTGGAGTTGACCCAAGAGAGATAGATTTGGAAATATATTTCAGGAAAGAAGAGGGAAAAGAGCAAGAAGTAAGGCAAGCCCAACAATCATTAGAGGAAAAAATTAAAATAGGGGGAAAGAAAAAAACCAGTTTTGTAAGAAAATATATTAATGAAATAGCTGGTGGTTTAACAACTTTAACTGGGGGCGGATTAATGGCATCATCATATTATTATCATGATATCATGCCTCTAAGTATTGGATTTAGTGGATTTATCATGTGTATGGGTGGGATAACTTATTTGATAATGGGTTCAAAATGACAGATATAAATATTGAAGAAAGATTGAATGAAATAAGAAGAAGAGAAGGTTTCTTTAAATCGATTTCTCTTTCTGAAACTGATGCTTCTGAGACAGATGGAAGCATTATTGGTATGATACATCTTGGGAATCATGATTTACAGCTTCAATATCCTTCAACATATGAGGAAACAGCAATGAAGGATAAAAAAACTTCTGCTTATGTGGAAAAAAAAGCAGAAGAAAGAAAAAAAGAGTTACATGCAGAAGATGAGAATGAAAGCGATGGCAAAGATAAAAAAGCAACTTCATTGGTTTTAGAAGAAAATGATGATAAAGATAAAAAAGCAACTTCATTGGTTTTAGAAGATATTCTTTATCATGAAATAGGGCACAGGGGTTTTCCAATAATTTCTGGCTGTCCTATTGACATAGAGCATAAAGAAAGAGATTTCACAGACCCTATTAATCAGGTTTTGCAGACCGATGAAGATACAGTTGCTTATGTTTCAAATATGATAACAGATGTTATTGATAATATAAACTGCAGGCAGAAAACTGATCTGTCTGGAATGTTTCTTCATTTTGATAATGAAGGGAGAAAAGTGAAGAAATATACATTAGTTTATGATTCATTCGTAAGGCTGCAGCTTTCTTTATTCGGAGGAAAAGATGAAATTTCATTGCTTGACAGATATTCAACAAAAAGAAAAGAAGTAAGAAAGGCGGTTTCAAATATTATGAAAAGAGCAGGGTTATCAATGGGAAAAGAAGAGCAGAACCTCGAATATTTAATGAATCCAGAAAACTGGCAGAATTTTAGTAAGATTTATGCAGAGGAAGTAAAAAGCCTGCTTGAAAAAGAACAGCCAAAAGAATCATTATTTGGAAGTGGAGGAAAAGGTAGCCAAGGAAGAAAAAAACAAGGCAGAGGACAAGGCAAACAGCAAGGCAAGGGAAAACAAGGACAAGACAAAGAAGATAAGGATGGAGCAGGAAATGGAATGCCAAAAGATGGATTTTCTGAGGAATTAAAAGACCCAACAAACAGAAGAAGATTTGTCTTGCAGAGATATCTTGCTGGTAAGAATGCACCATCATACATGGATTCTTTTGAATCATTGCAATATCTTTATGAGGCATTAGCAGCAAGAATTCCTGTTGAAACAGATTCTTTAACCAAGAGCCATGATTTTCCAATTGTTACTCTTAGACATAGGCCATTTGAAAATACAGATGATATTACTCGGATAACTCCAAAAATAATTTTAGATGGCATCAAGCCTGCATTAAGTGTTGCTGAGTTAAAATACAGCATTCCACTTGGTGTTAAAGCTGGAGTAACTAACTATCCTGATTTTCAGATGGTTTTGCTTGACACCTCTGAAAGTACAAGGCACTCTACAAAATGCAGTGGATTGTGTAGTTATAATTGCATGGGAAAAGTAGTTAATCCTTCTGCTGCTGCAGAACAGCAATGGGGAGATAAAAGCAAATATCATTATGAACTGCTTGCATGGTATGGCATAAGAAACTATTTGACAGGACAAGGTTTATTGAGAAGCATTTCTACTTCATTAGTTAATTTTTCAAGCCAGACAAGAACTGCGAGAAATCTTGAGGAAGCAACAAAGCTTGCTTTCACACCACAGTTTGGAAATACAATGATTGATGTGGAAAAAGTCAAGTCAATGTTTCCGCCAAGTGCAAGACAGAAGGTTATATTTTCACTTTCAGACGGAGAAGTACAAGGCTGGGAAAATATTCAAGAGGAGTATATAAAAATGGCAAGGCAAAATATGTACTTTCATATTCAGTTTGGTCCAGATAGTGTAATGTCAAATGCTTTAAGAAAAGCAGGACTTCCTGTTTATAACATAGATACAGGAGATCAGCTTACAAGACTCGCTGTAAATTTAACAAGAAAAACTTACGAAGGTTATGCAAGAAAATGAAAATTGAAAGATATAATGTTGGAGGAGTTGATGTAAGACAAGTTGATGTAGGCAGAGCTCTTGAGTTAATTAAACAAAGAGAACAAAAAGCTTTAGAAGAAAGAGTAAGGAGTTTAAAAGAAGATGCAAGGAAAGAAATGGAGAGGTATTTTGAAATATTAAGAAACACTTCAGAAATGTATGATGAACTAATAAAAACAACTTCAAGCATGTATCATGACCTATTATCGTTAATTGAAGCTAAGAAATTAGGAGAGAATTCAGAAGAGTACCATAGACTATTAGATTTAATTGGTCAAGGAAGTTTACCTTATGAACCAAGAGGGTTGGTTAGGAGGATGCTTGGAAAATTACATCTAAGCCAATAATTAAAAAATGACAAACTCACAAAACGCAGCAAGGATAAACACAAAGGAAGTTATGGGGATAGATCCTAAGGGGATTGATCTAGATGCTTACTTTAGGCAAGAAGAACAGAAAGAAAAGCAAACTGGGCAATTTCAACAACATACTCCTGGAACTTTAAATTATAACCCAATAAATTCTGAAAAAGAATTATTTGATTTGCCTCGGGGAACCGTAGTATGTGTGGATAATAGAGGTCAAAACGGCAAAGAAAAAGGGATTTTTTTATATAATGGAAATAATGCACAATCAGAAATAAATAGAAGATGGTATTCCTTCATAAGAAGAGACGATAGTGACTTGATTATTGAACTGAATTCTTTAGCAAGTGTTTTGGAATTTAAAAACGGAATTATTATATCCTATTCAGGTGGAAGAAGTTGGAGTATTAGATCTCAAAGAGAATCAGACAATGAAAGGAGATATAATGAGCTTGATTCTCTGCTTAAACAGGCAGGATTGTAAAATGACAAACAATTATGAAAATGCATCAAGAATTAATAGAAGAATACTTGGAATGGATCCAAGAGAAATTGACTTAACTGCGTTTCTAAAAGAAGAGCCTGCTCAACCTTCTCAACCACTTCAGATACCAAATCAAACATACAGCTTTCTAACAGGAGATTTTGGAAAAGCCTTTCTAAAAGAATACAAAGCAAGAGCAGCAAGAGATTATATTTCTGTTACTTCTCCTGTACTAGATGCTCTTTCTTATGGTAAAAGATGGGAAGTAGTAGAAGGCTCTAATCCATTTGCAGTTGTTTTAGCAAATCAAATACTAAGAGAGCAAGGCTTGAGAACAGCAACACAAGCAGACTTGGAAAAGATACTAAAAAGTAATGCTCTTAAATTAAAAGACCATTATGAAGATACTGCATTAGTTTTTAGAAGTGTAGCAGAACCAAATGAATATCTTGCTTTGAATATGTTAAGAGAAGTGAAAGGAATGAATGGACTAATAGCGCCACCAATAGTGATTCCTTTATGCAGTTTAGAGTTAGTAAATGATGCAAATTCTCCACATGGTTTAGCTTTCAAACTAAGAGAAGATACAAGATTTTTTTGTACTGATAAATTAGCTCATGAAAATAATGATAAAAGATTTTCAGAAACAGATAAAAATGGAATGCCAATTTTTGATGAAAAAGGAAGCAGAATTTTATACACAACAAATTCAGGCCTTTCTAGGTTGTTTCTTGGTGACTCCCTCTTCTGCAGGGCAGATAGGGGTAACTTGGCGGACTCGAGTGTCGAAAATCGTATAGTTGTTGTAAAGGAGGAAAAATAAAAATGAAAATTGATAAGTATCACATAGGTGGAAGGGATGTTAGGGAAATGGACATAGAGGGAATTTTAGGAAAAGATAAAGAGAAAGAAGAACAACAAGCTCCTCAAACTCAACCTGTTCAAACCCAAGCCGATCAAATAACTCTTGATAAGATATGTAGAAATTATGAAAGATTCATGAATGAAACAAGGGCCTCTGATTCTATGGCATCTGTTTTACCTAAAGCACAAAATATTGTTTTAAACTCTTCTCCTACTAAACAAATGATAGAGCAATTTTGTTTTGAACTTACAAAATATAAAAAGGGTCCAAGTCCTGCCTATAAATACTTTAGTGATTTCACAAGTTCTTATTTAACTGCTTTAATGCAAGCATCTTCAGATAATGATTTTGTCCTTGATCTCAGAGATGTTTTTTTAAATTGGATTGCGTATCACTTAAAAGGAAAGAATATAGTTATAAGAGGAAATGTAGGAAGCTGTCTTGGTTATGATGCTGAGGATTGTGTCATTAAAGTAGAGGGAGATGTAGGTGAAAAAGTAGGTCATGATGCCAGAAACTGTAAAATAGAGATTAGTGGAAGGTTTGAAAATTTAGGTTTTTCAGTGTTCAAAGATACAGAAATTTATTGTCAAGGCAAAAGGGTTTGGCCCCAATAAATATTTTTTATTATCAAATCTTTTTAATCTCGTAACCTTGCTCAGTATCATCAATCCAGAAGCCTTGCTTTTTTATTTTTTCCCTAAGCTCATCTGCGAGCTTGAAGTCCTTGCTTTTTCTTGCTTGTTCTCGCTTTTCTGCTAACTGTTTTATTTTTTCTGGAATTTCTATCTCTTCTTTTTTTACCTTGTCTAACTGAAGTCCGAAAATATGGTCAAAATTCAGCATTAGCGCATATTTTTCATTGTTCTTTAATTCTTCGTTTTTCAGAATGTTCCAGAAAAATGCTAATGCTGCTGGCATGTTTAAGTCATCATTTATAATTTTTTTGAATTCTTCTTTTTTCTTTTTAATTTTTTCAGTTCTTGTTCCTGTTACCTCTAAATTTTGTTTGACTTCTAGTACTTTATTTTTCATATTTGAGAATGCAGCTTTGGCTGCATCTAGATTCTGCCAGCTGAATAAGAGCTCTGAACGATAGTGTGCGGTTAAGCAGAAATATCTGTAATCAAGAGGTGAGTAATTCTTTTCTATTAATGTCTGCAGCCTTAGAAATTCACCTGCTGATTTTGACATTTTTCCTTCATCACTCATAACAAGAAAGTTTGCATGAATCCAGTAATTTACAAACTTTTTTCCTGTTGCAACTTCTGATTGTGCAATTTCATTTTCATGATGAACAGGAATATGGTCTATGCCTCCTGTGTGAATATCAAAATGCTCTCCAAGATATCTCATTGACATTGCACTGCACTCTAGATGCCAGCCAGGAAATCCTTTTCCCCATGGAGACTGCCATTCCATCTGCCTTTTTTGTTCTGGAAATGAGAACTTCCAGAGTGCGAAATCTGTTTTGCTTTTCTTTTCTCCAATTTTGATTCTCGCACCTGCTTTAAGTTGCTTTATCTTTAGTTTTGCAAACTTGCCATAATTTTTGAACTTGCTTGTATCAAAATAAATTCCATCAGCTGTCTTATATGTGTAGCCTTTTTTTTCAAGTTGTTGTATAAGTGTTATTTGTTCTGCTATATGCTCTGTAGCTTTGCACCATATGCTTGGAGGAAGAATATTTAATTGCTCAATATCTGACTGAAATGCTCGGCTATAAAACTTTGCAATTTCAATTGCTGTTTTATGCTCTTTTTTTGCTTCCATTTCAACTTTGTCTTCACCTTCATCTTCATCGCTTGTTAAATGTCCTACATCTGTTATATTCATTACATGTTTTACATCATAGCCATTGTATAACAGAATACGCTTGAGAATATCATTAAAAATGTAAGTTCTGAGATTGCCTATATGAGCATAATTATATACAGTAGGGCCGCAGCTGTACAGTCCAACTTTGCCAGCCTTTATTGGCTTAAAAGTCTCTTTTTTTCTTGTTAATGTATTGTAAAGCTTGATGGGAATTTTCATTTCTTAACTATTTTATAAACAAAGAAGAGTTTATAAAATTTTAGAGAGATATCAAATTGTGCCTTATTCTAAATTAAAAGAAATTTGAGATTAGAATAAGCCGGCAAATTTCTTTTTTATGTTTATATCAAAGAATTCATTAGCATAATCTTCTCCTGCTTTCTTAACATTAACTCTGTATCTTATCTCGCATCCAATAGGAAATCCAGTAGGAGCGCTTAGTTTAATTAATGCATATTTCTCTTCTCCAGACAAGATGTTCATACTTCCTGTTTTTCCTAATTTTATAAGTTGCAATGCTTTAGCCTCATTTATTCCAGGACAAATTCCTCCTTGTCCGACTTCATCAAGAATTGTCTCGTAACTAAATAATGCTGTTTCACCACCATCATTTCTTACACCAAATGCAACCCCCCAAGTGTCACCAGGAGTGATAGTTGCAGTTTGCTCTGACAAATAGAAGACTATTCTTTTATCCTCACTATCTAAGAATAATTTTTTGATAGCATCTTTAACTCTATCATTTAATTGGTCAACATTATACTTCGCACCTTTCATAATGCTTTGAACAAGTACAAGGCCAAGAATAAGCATTGCCATTGCAAGGATAACTATTACAATTGTTCCTACACTTAGCTCAAGTGCACCTTTTTTACTTTTCATATTCATCTCCTTCTCTTTCTTGTTCTTGGAGCCTTTACTTTTGTTGCACCTACACTTCTAACAGCCTTTATTCCAGTTGGCTTTGCTGGCATAGGCTTTTTTATCTTGGCTTGCAAGCAACCTATCACTGAAATCACTATTGCTGCTACAA
The DNA here is from genome assembly GCA_016211995.1 of Candidatus Pacearchaeota archaeon. GTDB lineage: Archaea > Nanobdellota > Nanobdellia > Pacearchaeales > DTIR01 > JACRHU01. The sequence continues at coordinate 8,578 of JACRHU010000008.1, read as the reverse complement.
TAAGTGTCCATGACTTAGTAGCTATACCATATATCAACAAGACTATAGCTATTATCTGTGCAATTATGTTTAAAGGATCTTTCCAACATTCTTTACAGCACATTTTACCCTCTTTTATCCTCTATTAAAGAATGTCTGTTTTATAAATCTTTTTCTTTAGATAATGTAAGTAAGGTACAATCCAATGACCTTGGATTGCTTTTCATAAAAATCTTACGATTTTTAGGATCCTAATCGCAAAAACATATAGTGTTTTTGGGACCCCAAAAATTATGCAAATTTTTGTGGAAAGCTTTTGCTTTTTATGATGTCCTGAAGGGTTCAACTTCGGGTTTGTTTTTTATTATTTAATTTTAAGGAACTAGAAAAAAGAATATGGAGGCGCGGGGAATCGAACCCCGGACATTCCACATTGTCTTTAGACAATTCCATGGTTCCTGCTCATGGGACTTCAGCTTCACATTATCTTTAAGATAAACATGTGCTCTCCCTCTGAGCTACGCCTCCATATGGAATTCTAAGAAACTTGACTTTTAAATGTTTTTATGATTAATATTAACTATACCCCTTTGCTGCTTTAGAACTCTTTGGTCTGGAATATTCTTCATCTAAAATATTTTTAATGTCTTCTTTTTTAAGCTCTGCAAAATTATAGCTGTAAAGAAGATTTTCTGTTTCTTTTCTTCCTATTCCTCTGAACAGCTGATAGGTCCTTATAGCATCTCTACAAAACATTTCTTCAGATCTTCGGTCTCCTTTTGGGTTTTCGTATTTTCTTAATTTAGTTTGTTTCCAAGAAGCAAGCTCATCAAGATTTCTTGAATTAAGAATTGTTTGTGCAACAATACTGGAAGATGTTTTTAATTGAAGATATGCAAGTCCTTGTAATGCTCTTTTAATTTTATATGCTATTCTATATTTCTCCTTTTTATTTGCGCCCTTGCCGTAATGCTCTATCCACACATTCCATCTAATATCCATTAGATTAAGCCAGTCTGATGGTTTTCCTATATGCTTGATTTGAGTAAAGATTTCACTTAAAATCATTTGCTCGATTGTCTTATACCTTTCTTTGTATACAGCTTCTACACCATGTAGAGTTTCATGTCTTTCTGAGATATAGTTTGGCTCAATAAATCCTATTCCAACATTCTTGAAAGGTGCAGGCAATTTGTAAGGATCATGTATAAATACTCCTCCTTTCCCACCTATTCCTAATTTAACAGCAATCCCTTCTTTGCCTTTCCAATTTAATTTAGGAAAAGAGAGTATAAGTGGAAATGCTTTTAAGCCATATTCATTCCTGAATTCTTGTTTTATACTTTCAGGAGGAACAAGTATTGCTCCATGCAAATCTTTCTCACTTATTTCTATGCCTGCTTTTTGAAATATCTCTGCAACCTTTTCTCTATTTTTTGGATCAGAGAGATTTGAAAGCAATCTGTAAGCCTGTTGAAAATCTTGCTCTGCTTTTTCAAGTCTTCTAATTAGAGCAAGGCCTTCATCCTCTTTTCCTGTTGCGCGTTGCAATCCTTCTCGCACCAGATAAAAATATCTCCTGAGTTTTCCTTTTAACATCTTTTCAGAAAGAAAAAAGAATTAATAAATTTAATGAATGTCCTTTTTTTCCACTTTGAGTTCGCCTTTCAAGAGCCCTTCCTGAAGGTGCCCATAAATATCTTTTTCAATATTTTTTCTATAACTTTCAACAGAGTCTGGCTTAAAATAATAAACTATATTTGAGAGAAAACTGGTAGCTCTTTTTAGTAAAGACTCCATTTCATCATATCTTAGTTTTGAATCATCATGCGCTGATACTTTATCCCTTATCTTTGTTGCTATATCATCTCCTAATGCATATCCTAAAGAATATATTTTCATTGCACATTTTGATACTCTTTCTACCTGTTTGTTGTCTACCTCTCCTTTCCTGAATCTGACTGCAAATTCCACAGGGCCATCATTCTGTTCCATTCCATTTTTTAATGCAGCAAACATTACCCTTAGCACCAAGTTCTGTGTGGAATCTTTTGGTATATCCTTTAATGCATCATCTAAGAATTCATGCATTTTTTCTCTGTCAAGCAAATCATCAAGACATAATGATTCTAGGTCCATGCCATTCTAATAAATAACACAAGTATAAATAGTTTTCTTAGAAATCTTTAAAAACTAAACACCTTATATTTAAGGTATGTGGGTCACAAGGCTTAAAATAAAGCATGATTGTATAATAGGAACTAGATGCGAAAAATTTAGAGTTATTGATATTGGCATTTCTTTTAATATTTTTCAACAAAAAGGGATTACCTATTCTCCACAAATTCATACTATTCATGGAGACTATAAAAGTACCCAAAAATTTTTAAGGGATATAAAAAAAGATAAAAGAGTTAAAAATCTTGAAATAGAAGGAAATTCATTTTTCTGCATTGAAGTAAGAAAAGAAAAAGTTCCCTCAACATTTAAAACTGAAAAATTAATCTTTGTTAAACCTGTTTTTGTAGATAAGCAAGGGTTTGAGTATTGGGAGGTTGCTTCTTGGAGAAAAAGTATAGTGGTAGAGTTTATCAAAAATTTAGAAAAGGATATAAAAAATATTAAGATCTTAAAAATACAACAAACAAAATTAACTGATGTTTATTTTCCACATATTGCACCTAAACTAACACAGGCACAGAAAAGAGCAGTGGAATTTGCTTTTGAGCATGGCTACTATGAATGGCCTAAGAGAACAGATCTTGGTAAACTTGCTAATTTGATGAGGATTAGTGTTCCAACATTTAGGGAACATTTAAAGAGAGCAGAACAAAAACTAATGCCCTTTCTTATGGAATCTGTAAAATAATTTTCCTTCTTTTAAACACCTCATATTTGAGGGTAAAGAATTAAATAGACTCTTTTGATTTCTGGTAAAATGGTATTAGTAAGATACGAAAGAATAAGATGGAAAGTGGGAGAAGAAGCCTCTGCTTATCTTGATAGTCTGCTTTCCAAATTAGACCTTAAACCTTGGAAGGTTCAATTTAAAGATGAGTCTACATTTAAGGCCCACTTACCTGGCAGTTGCTATGAAAAAGATTTCAAAAAAGGTACTGACGAATACAGATTATTTTTAGATGATTTAAAAGATCATGCTGATTACTGGGATGAAGATTTTAATAAGGAATTTGAAGGGCATAGGACATCATATTCTTATAGTTTTTTTACTGGTCTTGATGCATCAAGCAAATCGCTTGATTTTCATTGGATAGATTTTAGATTTAATGTTTCTCTTGATTATTGCAGGGCGGTTAAATCAGTTAGAATAGATGCTGTTTTATTTGACCCTATAAAGCATGAAAATTTAAAAGACAAGAGATCAGAAATAGAAAATATAGCTTTTAAGACAGCTTTAGAAATTAATAGGAAATATAATCCAAAATGCAAACCAGGATATTATCATGATTTTCAAAACGGTATCATTGACTTATGGGGGGTCCAAGGTTGGGCAAGCCTTTGTTGTGAAGGTGATTTATGGTATGTTACTTGGCCAGATAAGAAAAAAGGGGAAGAGAAAATTAGTTCATTAGTTGATGCATCAAAATTGTTTGCAAGTAGAACCAAAAGAAAGCTTAAAAAATGTCAAAAAGAAGAATAATTTTGTTTAATTAAGAATTAGCAAAAATCAAATTAAGACCAGTAAGATAGAATATTAGAATTTTTCCAGGAATTCTATTGTCTAAAAAGAAAAAGGAGTAGACAATAGGCCACCTTTTGTGCATCAGAAACCAAGGTTTCTGATAACTTCCTTGGTTTAGGTGATGTGCTAACATTTGACTAAGCCTCTTGTCGAGTTGCACGAGCCAAGTTGGCCGTTTCATCATTTCTATGGACATCTCACTTGCTTAATCCAAGCTCATAGTTAGTCCAAAGCTGTGTCGTTTCTGTTCCAGAGCTTTCCCTCACGAAAATCTTTCTTGCGAAAGATGGCTTTTTCTTCCATGATTTTTGTCGCGAGACATACATGAAAGCGTGGGTGGACCTTCCTCAGAAAACCAATCCTCATAATTATTCAGGATTTGCTCGTTAAGAGCGTGGTCTCCGAAAGTTAGCTAGTCTACTCCTAATTTTATGAGTTTTTAGGGGTTTAAAAAGTTAATGGAAAATGGGAGTTTAGATATTGGATATCATCAAATTTCCCTCTCCTGTTAAGTGTCGGAGTTAGGCAAATAAAAGTATTTATAATTAAGTTTATCTTTGATTATTTATGAAAGGAAAATATAACTATGTTGGGATAGGTTTTTGGTTAGGGGGAGGCATTTATAGTATAATAAATATGATTATGAATTATATAAACGCACCACAGGGCAACATTTTATTTTATAACTATTTGATAACAGGAGTTGCTGTTTTTGGTTTAATTTTGAATATAATTTTAATTAAAAGAAAAAAATAAAATTAAAGAAAGAGAAATTTAAAATAAAAGAAAAAAATAAAAAATTGGCTTATTTCTTGCCAAAAGCAGTGATTAGAATATACAAGCCGGATAATGCTACTAAGACATAGATAACTTTCGCTGCAGTGCCTTCGCCTGCTACTGAACTAACTAGGTTTGTTCCAAAGGCGTATAATGCCCAGTTAATTGCTCCGATGAACACTAGAATAGTTGCTATCCATCCGATTGCTCCGAGTTTTGCCATTTTGACCTCCTTTTTTTGTGAATATATATTATAAAACATAGAGGGTTTAAAAATCTTGCCTCGAGGTTTTTTGGACATAGCAAGATTTTTAAACTAATTAAGAATGAAGATTAAAGAATGAGTAATGTAGCAAAATTTAATAAGTTTGAATTTATAGACTATTTAATTGATAGTGGTTGGGTAAGCCTAGAGTCACATGTCATGCATGATGGAGAGATTACACCCTATTATATAGATTTTAGGGGATTTTCTGATAATAAGCTTATAGATAATGTTGTTGAAAATGTTTTTCAGTTAGTTTATACTGAGATTCAAAAAATAGGGGATAAGATAAGATTGGAAAAATTTTCTGGTAGCGAGTCTAATGTTAAAAAACTGGAAGAACAGAGGAATAGGTTATATGATATTGAGGCCTATATTGGAGTACCAGAAGGAATGACAAGTGTTGGCGTAAGCCTATCAAGAAAATATGGCAAAAAAGTGGTTATTGCAAGGAGCAAGGAAAAGGAGATTGCAGACAGCTTTAATAAAAAATGGTTTATAGGCTTAGAAGAAGGAGATAAGGTTATAGTTCTTGAAGATGTTATACAAACAGGAGACATGACTCACGAATTAATAAAAAGACTCATTGAATCAAAGGCAAATGTTCTGGCTTTTGGTGCACTTGTTGATAGAAGAGAAAATCCACACCTGAATATTATAAGAGAATACCCCCAGATTAGAGGTTATTCTGCATCCGATGCCCTAGCAAAAATTTTTCAGATTCCATTTTTTAAATTTACAGATATTCATTTTCTTTTAGACAGATATGATAAAAGAAAGAGGATGAGCAAGGAGAAAATGATGGAATGTATAAATTTCTATGCTAAACATGGCGCAGATCTATATAATTATAGCATAGAAGGCAGGCAGATGTCAAAACTAGAAGATATATTAAGATTTGCTGGTGGTGGAGTAGCTACTATTAATCAGTATGATGAAGACTGGAGAGAAAGAGAAAAGGAGTTAAAACAGCTAACTCTTTTCAAATAAAGATACTCCAGAATAGAAGAGTTTTTGAAGTGATTTGTGTTAGAAAATATTTTTAGAATATGTTGATTTGGGATTACTTCTTTTTATCTTCCTCCCTTTTCCTCATGTCATAATAATTCCTAACAGAATTAAAATCTAAAACAAATTCAGCATTAACATCATCAACTTTGCCTATAGATAAATCTGTGTCTAATACCACGCTTCCATCTTTATACCTTAAAGGCATTCCATCATATCCTCTTGCTATTGTCATATATCAATCCAGAATTCAGACTTTAAAAATCTAAGTGGGTTTATAGTATGGGAGAGTGGAGATAAAATTTTTCTAATGCCTTCTATTCTTAAAAAATAGAAAATAAAGAGAAAAAAGAAAAAAAATTATTCTATCGTTAGGAAAAGTAGTCTTCCAAAAGTACCTTGACTTCTTTGCTAGTCATACCCAGCTTTGCCTTAAGGGGGTCTGGCACTTTCTTTTCATACTCTTGCAAAAGACTTCTTGTATCACAAAGAAATCTATCAAGATAGCCTCTTGCCATGCCTGTGGCAGTTTCAGACGCACCCAAAGCAATCTTAAAAGAAAATACAGCTGCATAAAGTCTAGAAAACTCTGTTATTTGTTCCTCTGTATACCTATTTTTTTTATATCTCATGCCTAAAAGTGTTAATGGACTTACTTAAAGGATGTGTAATTAAAAAATAGAATTAAGAGATATATCTAAATTATAGAGTTTAAACTATCTAAAAATAAAGGTAAAATAGAAGTTATAATAGAGTCTAAACTACCCAACAATAAAGATAGAATAGAAGGTATAATAAAGTTTAAACTATCAAAAAATAAAGATAGAATAGATAAAGTTAAAAAATAAAATAAAAAATTAAATTCTGGTTATCTCTTTTTTCCAGAGTAGTTTCTTACAAGCTTGCCGATACCCACAATGAGAACTGCTAATGCAATAACCCAGTACACCCATGCGTCGTCTAAACTAATCACTGCTAAACCGGGGGCAGTTAATACAAGCAATACGCCAATTAAAGTAACAAGCCATGCAGTAAGTTTTGCCATTTATATACACCTCTTTATCTTTATACCAGGAATGGAGGGTTTATAAGGGTTTTGATAAATATTCGGTTTAATTAGGGCTAAAGGGGCAGCTTCTACTTTACTCTGAGATAACTAAAAGATTTAGGGTTAAGAAATGGAAATAGTTGTAATATTTGGAGCTGATTTATCTTTTAATATGCCATCTAACGGATGGCCATATTTTTTTTCATTCTCTTGATAAACTTTTTTCCAGTCAGGATCAAATTCAAGAAAAAATCTTGTTGGTTTCTTTGTTCTTATTGAATGCACTATCTCCTGCAGAGTTCCGTCTGAAACTCCAAACATCCAAAACTCATCACTTATATCTATCAATCTTAAGCAGTACTCTATTGTTTTTTCTCTGCTAACAAATCCTCCCTCAAAATAATTAAATGGAAGAGCATTAAAGGGATGCAATCCTGCTTGTCCTTGCTTTTGAACAAAATCCATTATTTCTGTTGTTTTGCTTGCAAGTCTTGAAGGAGTAGCACAATAAATTAGCCTATCCTTTTTATCAGAATTATCTTCTTTAAACTCTATATTATATCTTCCTAATTTCAGTTTAAGCCAGTCAAAAGTGCCAACTTCTGTTTTTCCGTAAGTCCAAAGATTTTCTAAAGTACACCCATTGCTTATAATAAAATCTTCAAAAGAGTTACTAACAGGATTAGGGCCATATTCAATCATGCATTCATGATGCTTATTTTGGTTAGAAAGGGCAGTGAATCTCCCAAAATGCTCAAGCTTAGAAAATAGAATCTGATACTTTCCATTCAATGACTGAATCTTGCAGTCACAAATTTTTTCTATAGGGCTTTTTTTTTAATTAATTCATTGATGTTTAGCTCCATACCTTCCCCAGGAACATCATGAAAAATATCAACCTTTTTAGCATGGTATATATCATACCTGAAAACAGGCATTGGAAAAGGAGTTGTATTAAGATATTCCTGTAATTTTCTAATTCCACCCAGAGTTGGTTTTTCTATTGGATCTATAATTGCCATTTTAACAAGAAGTACCCTGCATCATTCTTTTTAAACTTTTTTAAAGGGCGGAGATGAGATTAAGGTGGCAAGGGAGTTTGATGTTAGGATGTGGAGATAAAATAAAAAAATTAATAACAAGTGTCCAGTTCTTGTTTTTTAAGCATATCAAATTTATCACAGGTCTGCTTTAGATGCCAAGAGAAGAAATTTATAAACCCAATATTTTCTACTCTTTTCCCTATTTCTTTTACTGCTTTTATCACAGGAACAAAATCTCCATCTGTAGAAACAAGCACTGCAGTATCATAAGCATTATTATATGCTAATTTAAGCATATCAACAGCAATACTTATATCATCTCCCTTAACAAAATACCTAACTTTTCCATCAACAAAATCTTTTTGCATTCTGCAAGGAATTAGCTCAAAATTAGATATTAGCCTTAGTTTTTCAAAGAACTTTTGTTGTTTTGCATATTTTTCTGGATCTTCCTCTCTATTCAAAATAGCATTATAATAATAAGTTCTTATGAGATTTCTATTTTTAGATAATAGCTTAATAAATTTATCAAAATTAAATGTATTCATATCCTTATTTTTATAGAATTTTTTTAAAATATGGTAAAGATTACTTCCATCTATAAATATCATCACTCTTTCCATTAAGTAGTCCTAGTTTTGAAGTTAATAAATTTAACTTTGCTAAAAGAAAATAAAAACCTGCCATTACCGAAGCAAGGGCAGGGAGTATATGATTATATGTCTTATTTTAGGCTTATAAAAGTTTCGGTTTAG
>JACRHU010000054.1 GCA_016211995.1 Candidatus Pacearchaeota archaeon | reverse complement strand
GTAATAAAAAATAAAGAAAATGCTGACAGTTATAGAAATCAATTTAGATTAATGTGGAAATATGCTAAAAAATAAAGAAAAAAAAAGCAAGTAAAGTATTTAAAAGAGGGATACATTTTTAATAAAAGGTGAAAAATGGCTGATGAATCTGGAGGAGCATGGCTTTCTGATTTTGGTACAAAAGTATCTGATTTAGAAGAAAAACATAATTTATTGAGGGATAGAGTTTTAATGGCAGATGAAGGTTTTATAAAAAGTTTAGACTTAATAAAAAAAGAGCTTACAATTGTCAAGGATAGCTTGAGAGAAATAAAAAGAGATATAGAATCAGTAAAAGAAACAAGCCAGAGCATAATTGATGAATTAAATAATTTTGCAAGAAAAGAAGAGCTCCAAGTACTGGAAAGATACATGAAATTATGGGAGCCATTAAAATTTGTAAAGGCAGATGAAGTGAGAAAGATAATAAGAGAAGAAACCAAAGTAAAAAAAGAGGAGAAAGAAGAATAGTAGATAGTGTAGCAATTCTTTGCTCTGACCAAAAAATCCAAAAGGATTTTGGGGTCTTAAAAACCGAAAGGTTTTTACGACAAGCAAAGACAAATGTAATCCATATCAATGGATTATTGGTTAGCTAATTCATTCACAATAATAAAAAACAAAAAGATATTAAAATACAAATTACTAGGCTAAATGATAAAAAGGTGAAAAATGGCAACAGCGCTTGAAATTGCTTCGCGAATGCATTCTCAGGGAGCACTAGATGAGGAGATAGTAAGAACATTGCAAGAAGAGGGGTTTCCAAGCCAGGACATAAGCGATGCAATAAATCAATCAAAGATTAAAGCAGCTGTAGGGGAAGGAGTTCCTGGAATGGGGGGAGGAATGCAGCCTTCAATTATGCAAGCCCCAGAAGAACTGCCAGTTCCTATACCAATTAAAAAGCAGAAACAACAGGGTCAAGCACAACAAGCATATTCTCCATATCCAACATATCAGCAAGAAGAAGCTGCTTATCCTCAAACATATGCAGAATACCCTCAAGCAGAAGCACAAAATTATGGCTACTCGCAAGCAGGTGGAGTAGACGCAGAGACAATTGAAGAAATAGCAGAAGAAATTGCTTCTGAAAAAATAAATCAGTTTAAGATGCAAGTTGGGGATATTGCAGAATTCAAACAGGATACACAGTCAAGTGTAACTGCAATGAGTGAGAGGTTAAAAAGAATTGAAACAAACATGGATAGGTTACAAGCAGCATTGCTAGGCAAGGTGCAAGATTATGGAAAAGATATTAAAGATTTAGGAGCAGAAATGCGTGCACTAGAAGGAGCATTTTCAAAAATTTTAAATCCTTTGGTGGATAATGTTAAAGATCTTTCAGAGATAACAGAAAGATTAAAGACATTGAGAGGAAAAGCAAAAGAAGTAGGAGTGAAACTTGCTCCAATAAAGGCAAAGCCAATTATACAATTAGAAGCAGAAAAAGAAATTAAAAAACCTAAGCATAAAGTACATCATAGGGCAAAGCCAATACATCATCGAATAAAACATAAACCTGTTCATCATAAATCAACTCATCATAAAAAACATGTCAAACATAAAGTAGAACATAAAAAAATAATTCATCATAAACCAATAATTCATCATAAAAAGCCAGCGCATCATGCAGTAAAGAATAAAGCACCAAAACATGCTGAGCATAAACCACTACATATAGAACATAAACCAGTTCATCACGAAATACATAAAGAACAAAAAATAGAACACAGGCCCGAACATAAACCAATATTACATCATGAAACAAAGCCTAAACATAAAGAGCATAAACCAGAACACAAACTAGAACATACATTTCATCTGCCTCCTGTTCCAGCTCATCCTCTTGCTTTAGAAAAAAAGCATGAAGAAAAGAAAGAACATGCTGAACATAAAGTAGAACATAAACCCGAGCATAAAGAAACAAAGAAAAAGCCAGCAAAGAAAAAATCTTCTGTTAAAGTAATAAAAGAAGTTACAAAAACCAAGACAATTATCAAAAAGTAAGATTAAACCGGTGTTCTTTTTTCAAGTGCCTCTCTTATTTCTCTGATTAAAAATTCTTGGAGTTCATGTTGTGCTTTTTTACTGCTTAACTCTCCTAGTTTAGACGTCATTTTTCCGATAACACTTCTCCTGCTTAGGATGCCCAATTTTCTGTAAATGCCCATTGCTTCGAGTATGTCATTTCTTTCTCCTCTTCTTAATAAATTTTTAGCATACCCTAACAAATACCCAAACGAACTTGGATTTAATTTTGTAACATCCTTTCCCCCACCATTTTCATTTAAGAATGCATCAACATCCAGTTTGCGTTGATATAGAAGACCTCCTTTGTAACCTTGCCTAAATTTTTCAGAAGCTATTTTTCTTTCATATTTTGCTAATAATTCATATGTCTTATCCTCAAAATTTGCCATTTT
>JACRHU010000053.1 GCA_016211995.1 Candidatus Pacearchaeota archaeon | reverse complement strand
TATAAACCCGAAGCTGAACCCTTCGGGACTTTGCCAACCATCGCAAAAAGCTCAACATTCCAGCTTTGCTGGAGGCAACCAGCTTTTTGGGATCCTGAAAATCTGATGATTTTCTTGATCATGCGGTTGGGATTTATTGATGCTAAAGAACTATTTTTCTTCTTCTGAAGGAAGAAGACTTTTATCTAATGAAGTTATCGCTGCCCCAATTATCCCTTCAGTAGTGTTACCAGTTTCTAGCCCTGTCTCCAATAATCCTTTGCCTAAAGAGTCAACAGCAGCATCAATAGTCGCCTCTATATCTTCTGAGTTCTCGGTTTTTTCTTCTTTTTTTTCTATTTTTTCTTCTTTTAAAAATTTCAGCTCTGCTGAAATTTTCTGCTCTTGTCCAAAATATTTCAGATTTAGTTCATAAATTTTGTTTTCACTTTTAACTTGTGCTTTTCCTTCTGCGTCTTTCTTGCAAAAGGCAGGATTTATTTTAGTAAGAATTTTAAAGGTGTCATATAATGCTTGTTTGCAATAGAGAGGAATAGTCATTATATTCTGCTTTTCTCCATTAATTGTATAAAATATTTTAATGCCTCCCCTAAGAAAAAAAGTAGATTCTGTTTCCACACTCTTCTCTATATCTATTAATGAGGCATTATCTTTAATTGCCCGGTCTATTATACAATTCATCACTCTAACTATCGGAACATATTCACCAGCTGTTTCTAACAAATTCGCACATCTTAGAATTTCTTCTTTTGTCTCTATTAAGTCAGCAAAATATCTTCCATATTCAAGAATATTTTTGACATGAATGCCTACATTAAATGCAAGTTCTTCCTGGGTTTTGCCTGTTTCATCTTCCAGCCTGTCTGCTGTATATTGAATTCTTTCTATGGTTTCTAGAGGAGAGTATTTTCTGTTTACATCTATCTTATTAAAAAGCTTGTCATGTTTTCCTGCACGATAAAATATGAGATTAAGCTGTCCTGCTAAATTTTGTTCTGTATCAAAGCCTATTCTATGTTCAAGGATATCTTTAGAGACTTTTTCTTCTAAAGTTTTTTCAGCTCTCTTAACCATAAAAATGTATAATTTGCTAGTTTAAATAAATTTATCTGTTGAGAAATAATAATTAAATTAAAGTATTTGTTAAAGTATAACCATTGACATGGTTATCAAATGTGCAAGCTTGTCATCTTGCTTATTAATATTAATAAATTTTATCTTAGTAAGACTTTTATATTCTCCATTCTTGAATATTTCATGCTTATCAACAGCATAACTGCAAGTAAAATCAAGGATTCTAGAAAAGAGGACACAATTTCTGTAGTTGTTGAAACAAAAGATGGAAAATTTGAAGCTTCTGCTCCTTCTGGAAAAAGCAAAGGAAAAAATGAAAGAGCTGCATTTTCTCCTAAAGGCGTCAATCTAACTATTGATTTTGTAAACGCACTTGGAAAAAAACTTGAAAATAATGTTGCTTTAAGCTCATTTCATGATTTAGAAATGATTGAAGAAATTATTAAAAAATACGAGCAGCAGATTATGAAAGGAAAAGCTCAAGACTTTGAAATAATAGGAGCGAATGGATTATTTGCTTTAGAATCTGCCTTGCTGAAAGCAATTGCTGCTTCGCATGGCAAAGAGTTATGGCAATATTTCAATGAAAAACCTAGCATGCTACCGCTTCCACTTGGAAATATCATTGAAGGTGCAAAACATGTCAAACAGAGTAAGAAACCAGATTTTCAAGAATTTTTAGTTCTACCAAAAACAAAACATTTTTTTGATGCTTACTTTATCAATCTACAGGGATATAATATTGCAAAAAAGCTTGTATATGACATTGATAAAGATTATTCAGGAGCTTTATCAGATGAAAATGCTTTTGCAGTTAGTCTTGATAATGAAGCTGTTTTAAGATTATTATCAGAAGTAAGGAATGAAGTTCAAGTAAAATTTGCCTTGCCGCTCGAGCTTGGAATTGACATAGCTGCTTCAAGCTTTTATAATCTAGGAAATTATATTTATAAAAATAAAGAAACAAAATTAACTAAAGAACAGCAAATTTCTTTTATTGTAGACTTAATTGAAAAATTTAAGCTTGCATATGTTGAAGACCCTTTGCATGAAGAAGATTTTAATGGATTTTCAATGTTAATGAAGAAAATAAATAATAGAAAGCTGAAATGCATGATAACGGGAGATGATTTGATATGTACAAATCTTGAAAGATTGAAAAAAGCTGTTAAAGAAAAATGCATTAATGCCTTGATTGTTAAACCAAATCAACAAGGCTCTTTGATTGAAACAAAAAAAGTTGTAGATTTTGCCCAGGAAAATGGAATCAGATGTGTAATTTCTCATAGAAGTGGAGAAACACATGACAATACAATCGCCCATCTTGCTGTTGGCTGGAGCATTCCTATTATTAAAACAGGAATTCTCGGCAAAGAAAGGTTTGCAAAATTACATGAGCTTGTTAGGATTGAAAGAAAAATACATGAAAATAAGAAGAATTAGAAAATGAATAAGGCAATTCTTGATCACTGGAGTATTATGCATTTTGCAATTGGCTTACTTCTTGGGGTGTTATTTGCCAAGTTTTTGAAAAAAGAATACGCAATGCTGATTGCTCTTGCCTTGCTGATTGCATGGGAATTCTTTGAAAATTTCACATTTCATGGCAATTGGGGATTTATTTATTTCCGAGAAGAAAGCTTGCTAAACATGATAAGCGATGTAATTGTAGGGTTTATTGGTTTTTTGGTTACATTTAACTGGTTGAAATAACTATATTCTACAAAATAATAAAGTTTAAATAATTCTAAAAGGGTCGAGTTTGATGGAAGAAAAACAATTCTGCTATTGGCATGTTAAAACAAAAGAGAACCCAGAAGGAACTGATTGCACTGCGCATCTCGCTGATGCTCGTGTCTTTGAATGTCCTTACAATGCTAATGAAATAAAATTAAGTGAAGATGGAAGACTTTACATTTCTCATACAAAAGATAGATACAATGGGGCTTGCGCAGACTTTGAACCCAAGAACCCAGATGTTGCAGAAGGACTTATTAGACAATTGAGAAAATGAATCTTAAAAAAGCATTTGGGATTGGAGCAATTGTTTTAGCTTTGGCTAGTGGTTGTGCAAATAAAACAAAAACTGCTAATATAGAAGGAATTTCAGAGCTACAAGGGAGGGTAACAGAAGTTAAACAGAAAACACTTACTTATTTATGGGAAGCATTTCCAACAGAAAAAGCAAAATTCATAGACCCTTATCATGCTACTGCAGAGTGCACATTTGAATATGTTTATGTTAAAGGAAGAGATGGTAAGTCATATACTCTAATCTGTCCATACAAAAAGTCAATTGCAAAAGGAAATGCTAGAATTAAATATGAACCAGTAGCTTTTGGAAAAATAGACGCTGGAACACTGATTAGTCAATATATACATCAAGATGGTTATACAAAAGATGATAACTTTATTATAGAAGCAGATGGTATAATCACAAAGGATGGAATCAAATAATTAATTTTTCAAAGAAAAGTTGGTTTGAGCAACATTTATAAACCAACTTTTCTCTTTTTCTTGCATGACTAAAGCAAAATCTGAGGATAAAAAGAAAACAGAAGAGACAGATGTGAAAGATAAAGAAACTAGTCTGTTAACTGAAGTTCTAAAGGTTGAGAAAGGGGGGAAAACAGAAAAGAAAGAAAAAGTTGAAGTTAAAGAGGTTAAAGAAAAAAAAGAGGTAGATTTAGGCATTAAGGTTGATAAAAAAGAATTGCTTGTTCCTTTAGAAGAATATGTTAAAGCAGGAGTTCATATCGGAACAACTGTTATAACTCCAGACATGAGGCAGTATGTTTACAGAAGGCGTGCAGATGGTTTGGCAATTTTAAATACAAATATGGTTAATGAAAAAATGAAGAGTGCAGCTTCATTTTTATCAAAATATGATCCAAAAGACATTATCCTTGTATGCAAGAGAGAGGCTGGCTGGAAAGCAGCAAAACTTTTCTCAGTAATTACTGGAATTCGTGTATTTGCAAAAAAATATGCAGCAGGAATTATTACAAACCCAAGCTTAAAAGACTTTTTTGAGCCTGCTTTAGTCATGATTTGCGACCCATGGCTAGACAAGAATGCATTGCATGATGCTTCTATAGTTGGAATTCCAGTAATAAGCTTATGCGACAGCAATAATCTAACAAGAAATATTGATGTTGTAATTCCATGCAATAATAAATCTGACAAATCAATAGGTTTAATGCTTTTTATTCTAGCAAGAGAGTATTGCAAAAAGAGAGGAATAAAGTTTGATGCAAAAATTGCAGACTTTGTTGCCCAAGAGAAATAAGTTTAATCTTTTTTGGTTAC
>JACRHU010000052.1 GCA_016211995.1 Candidatus Pacearchaeota archaeon | reverse complement strand
TTATGGAGCCTAAAAGACTTTACAGAAAAAAACCTGAAGAAGAGTATAGTGATAGCTATTCCCAAGGTTCATGTTCAAGTTGTTATGAGTCCAGTGGTTGCTCCTTATGTTATTCTGGTTCTTGTTAAGAGCCATCATTACCCTTTTTTAAAATGATGGAAATAAACTATTATTGTGCTGTAAGTATGTACGATCTTGATAGTAATACTGTCAAAAAAATTGCTGAAACTTTGTATGGAAAAGATGTGAAAATCTTTTTAGGCATGCAGAAAAAACAAGTGACTTTAGAAAACCTTGCAGAAATTGACTTAAAAGGTCAGCAAGTAACTTTGCAGAATGGAGTACATCTAGAAGCTGGAAAGCCAGATTATGTAACTCTGCTTCAGCCAACAGGAGACTCAGTGATAGATCCAAAGTATAAGCTCAAGATTGCAGCAGAAGGCGAGATTGCAGTACAGACAAGAGAACTTATAGAAAATATCCTGATGAAATAAGCCTGTGAAAGATTTAAATATAGAATTCCCTATTTATAATTATTTATAGCTATCATGAAAAAATTGGGAATTTAAGATGTTAGATATCAAATTTTTAAGAGAAAATCCAGAATTAGTCAAAAAAAATCTGGAAAAAAGAGGAATGGATGCAAAACCAATTGACAGATTTATTATTCTTGATAAAAAATTAAAACAATTATTGAAAGATATAGAAACTCTCCGCCACAGGAGAAATGTTGTTTCTGAGGAAATAAATCAACTCATCAAGAAAGGAGAGCAGGATAAAATTCCCCATAAAATACAGGAAGCAAAAGAGCTTCCAGCAAGAATTGCAGGTCTGGAAGATGATGCAGCAAAGATAGAAAAGGAGTTCACAGAAATTTTAATGTCAATTCCTAATATTATAGATAATTCAGTGCCAATAGGAGATGCTTCCCATAATAAAGTTTTAAAAAAATATGGAGAACCAAAAAAATATTCTTTCAAGATTAAGGGTCATGAAGAGTTGCTCAAAGAATTAGATTTAATTGATCTTGAAAAAGCAGCAGAGGTTGCAGGAGCAAGATTTTATTATCTGAAAGGTGACCTTGTAAAGCTAAATTATGCTATAATCAATTTTACTCTAGATTTTTTAAGAAAAAAAGGATTTACACTAATTCAGCCACCTTATATGCTCAATAGAAAGGCATTATCAGGTGCAGTTTCTCTATCAGCTTTCGAGGAAATGATTTACAAGATTCAGGATGAAGACTTGTATCTAATAGGAACAGCAGAGCATGCGTTAAATGCTTATTATTCAAACGAAGTTATCAATGCAAAAAAGCTTCCTGTAAGGCTGACAGCATATACTCCTTGTTTTAGAAAAGAGGCAGGAGCTCATGGAAAAGATACTAAGGGAATATTCAGAGTGCATCAGTTTGATAAAATAGAGCAGTTTATATTTTGCAAGCCTGAACAGTCTTGGGAAGAATTTGATTTTATTCTGAATAATAGTATTGAATTATACAAGAAACTTGAAATTCCATTTAGAACAATAGTTCTCTCTTCACAGGACACAGGAATTGTTGCTACAAAAACAGTTGACTTAGAAGGATGGTTTCCTGTACAAAATGCATACAGAGAGCTTGGCTCTTGCTCAAACTGTCTAGATTTTCAAGCAAGAAGGAGTAATATAAAGTACACTGAAAAAGGAGAAAGAAAATTTGCCCATACCCTTAATAATACAGCCATAGCAACTCAAAGAATGATTGTCTGCCTTGTCGAGAATCATCAGCAAAAAGATGGAAGCATAAAGATTCCAGAAGCATTACAGAAGTATACAGGATTTAAATTAATCAAAAAATCCACTGGGATTTTAGGATCCCAAAAATCAGATATTTTTGCGATCAAAAGAGCAGAAGAAGGCAAGAAAGAGAATGAAGACTGACAATCTTGCATTAAAAAAAAGCAGAAAAAAAGGCTTCTATGTTGTTGCTAAAAAAAATCTTAAAAAAAATCAAATTATCTGCCAATTCAAAGGAAAGATATATCATTACAAGCAAATAAAAAAAGGTTCCTATGAAGACCATCATTCAATGCAGATTTCAGAGCATCATTATTTAGGCTCTAGCAATGATTTTGATAATTATACAAACCATTCTTGTAACCCTAATTCTGGGCTAAAAATAAAAGGGAAAAAAAGATACCTGATAGCAATTAAGAACATAAAAAAAGGTCGGGAAATTGTTTGGGACTATTCAACAAGCATGCATGAGTCAATGAAAAGAAATCATTTTAAGCTAAAATGCAGATGTGGAAGCAAAAACTGCAGGAAAATTATCACAGATTTTAAATATCTTCCAGAAAACCTAAAAAAGAAATACATTAAACAAGGGATTGTTCCTACTTTTATCTTAAGATTGAATAAGAAGAAATAACTCTTAATTTGTTACCTTTGCCTAATGACAACAATAGAAAGCTTTATAAATCCCTGTTGCCTTAAAGAAATATGGCAAAAGACAATGTTATTGTTGTAGGTGGAGGATTAAGCGGATTAAGCGCTGCTTATCATCTAGCCAAGCAAGGAATTAAGCCTGTTGTAGTTGAAGCTGGTAAAATAGGCATAGGAACAGATGATATGCTTTCTGGAACAAATGGACCTACATTTTCAAAAATGATAACAACTGAATATGAAACTGATGCTGAAACATTTTATGAGAAAATAGGCAAGGAAAAATCAAGAAGATTCTTGAAGTTAGCAAAAAACGGAGCAGATTTGCAGGTGCAAATTGCAAAAAGCCTGGATTCTAGCATAGTAAGAGAAGATGGAACTATTATAGTAGGTCATGGAGTCCAAAAATCTTGGCTTGAAGATGAAGTTGCTGAATATCCTACTGAAACAAGAAAAAATTGCAGGCCTGTTTCAATAGATGGACTTGTCGAAACATATGGCCTTAAAAGAACTGCTTTTGATGGAGGAGTTTTTATGCCTAATGATGCAACAATTGATTGTAACAAGTATATTCAATTATTAGCAAGAGAAGTTGAAAGAATGGGAGGAATTATTCTTGAAGGAGTTAAAGTTACTGGACTAAAATCAACTAAACAAGGAGTCAAGGTTAGTACAGATAAATCAGGAGATTGCAATGCAGATTATGTTGTTATGGCCACAAATGGATTTTTTATTGATAGCAATCTTAAAGGACTTTTAAAACCAAAATGGTCATATATCTTATCTTACGAGGATAAAGGAAAAGACACTCCAAATTCATGGGATTTTACAGATATCTATCATTACTGGCTGAGAACAGGAAATGTTTTGTCTGTTGGTGGAGAAGATAAATCTTATAACTTTGATACAAAGTATTCAAGAGCCAGTAAATTACAGAAACAAGCGCTTGAAAAATTAGATGCTTGGGCAAAAGAAAAATTTCCAGCTCTTAAAGGAAAAAAACCTATAGCAGAGCATTATGGAGTATTTGTAATGACTCCAGATGAAATGCCAATAGTAGGTAATGTAGGAAATGTTTTTTATCTTGTAGGATGCAATGGTTCTGGCCAAAGCACTCTTAGTTATGGCGCTTATCTATTGCCGGGATTAATGGGTTATAGAAAACTTAGTGAAGAAGAAAAGAAATTTGCAGAGTTACTTTCTATAAATAGACCTTCTTTAAAAGTAGGTTAATTAAAATTTAATCATAGAAATCATTTGGTTTGGGGTCTTCTTTCCATAATTCCCGGAATTCATCTAAATTCAGCTTAACTTTTCCTTGTTCTTCATCTATCTTTTTTACAAACTCTTTTCTTTTCAAGTAAAGTTCTTTCAACTTACGCGGTTTGCATTCCTGCCTTACATACTGGCATAATAAAGGAAATGTAATGCTAGCACAAGAATAAACAACAGCATAAGTTTTTGCTTCCTTCTTAATCTTACCCCATGATTTAGCTTCTTGTGGTGTTGCTCCAGACAAACCTCCCCATTGCGGTGAGTCAGTTGTTAGCTGAACAAAATAATCATGACCTCCTCTTGGTATTCTTAAAAATTGCCATAAATGCGGTTGAGTCTGCATATAGAAATTTTTAGGACTTCCACCACCAATCTCAATTGCACCATTTTTCTTTGAGCATCCAACAAAGGCTGTTGTTTCTGTAATATCTATTAATGGGTCTAAGTACACACGCTTACCTTTCATTGCTTCTTCTGCAAGATTCATTCCAATTGAAGAATCACCAGGCGAAGAAGTATAAATAGGAATATTTAGCTTGTAAGCCCATGCTAATATTGACTTTTCAGGGTGGGGAGCTGTTTTCCAGACATTCTTTCCAAGTTGATAGTGAAATTCTGCTGTTGAAATTGGTTTCCTCAACGGCACATTTTTTAGAGTTTCAATTATGACTTTATCAGTTGCCATTAGTGTTTCAGAATCTTCAATATAAACATCATATATTCTTGAAATATCATTATCATTAAGCTCTGCATCATCAACAAAAACTTCACCTTGCTTCATTGGAAAGTTGTATGGCCTGTGCAAATCATGGTAAAGATTTGCTCCAGTAGAAATAATAAAATCAAAAAAACCCATCTGCATCATTCCTATAATTACTCCTGACATTCCAATAGGAGTCATCGCACCTGCAAGTGTTAAGCAAATTGTTGTATTATCTTTATCTTCAATCATTTTCTTGAAGATTTTGCAGGCATCAGCTAGATTTCTTGCGTTATAACCAGAATTTCCATAAACATTGTCAATAAAATCAGAAATTTTCTCTCTTCCTTTCAGATTAAGCGGCTCAATCATCTTACCACTCATAAAACATTCTTTTTTATCGTAAATCTTTTTTCCTTTTGCCATTTGAATTTTTATTTATGCGATTAACTGATTAACCCATTATGAAAAAAACAGAAAACTGCATTCTTTAGATTGCAGATGAATGTTTTCTGTTTTTAGCATCCTAAAAACGAGTGCCTGTTACAAACCACACTCTTTAGAGTGTGGTAGGCACTCGTTTTTTTGATTTAAATATCTTTTCTTTTTTCTTAAAATATCAATAATAAACCAAAGCTAATAACAAGAAAATCATTAAGATTTTCTGGTTCCCAAAAAGCTTTGCTTTTTGCGACTTTGGTACTAATGCAAGCCATCATCAAGAAAATCAATAGATTTTCTGGATCCTAAAAACATTAAGTTTTTATGATGCGGCTTGTTTATTATCAATTAAAAATTAAGAAAAAGCATAGCCAATTAATTTGTAAACTAATTTTGCAGCTAAAAAGTCAGGTGCATGCAGTCCTTGAATTGGTGCAAGCTCAACAACATCAAATCCAACAACCTTTTTTTCTTTTGCAACTCGTTTTAGCAATTGAATAGTTTTATACCATCCAAGACCTCCTGGTTCTGGAGTGCCAGTAGAAGGCATTATTCTTGGATCTAAACCATCAACATCAATTGTAATAAAAACATTCTCTCCAAGCCTTGAGATAACTTCATTTATCCAGGTCCATCCTACAAGATCCTTAGCCATAAAAATATTCTCTCTATTTTTTTGAAAACTCTCCTTTTCTTCTTCACTTGTACTGCGAATTCCTACCTGTACAATATTAACTCCTAAATCAAGAACACGCTTCATTGCACATGCATGCGAGAACTTAGTAAAGTCATGCTCGTCACGCAAATCAGAATGAGCATCTATTTGTAAAACAGAAATATCTGGAAACTTTTCTTTGTATGCTTTTACAAGAGCAGGCGTAATGCTATGCTCCCCACCAAGCATTACAATAAATTTTCCCTTAGAAAGAAGCTGTTGTGCTTTTTGGTATACTTCATCAATTGCCTCTTCAACTTTCTTATCTTTAATCTGTAACTCAGGTAGAGTATGAATTCCAACTTCAAATGTATTTTTTTCTAGTTCCTCATCATAGAGCTCCATATTTTTTGAAGCTTCAATGATAGCCCTAGGACCTTTAGAAGTTCCTTTGCCGTAACTAACAGTACCCTCAAATGGAGCTTGTAACACTACAACTTTAGCTTTTTCATATTCATCAAAAGGAGACTCAATTGCCCCAAAATTCTCGGAATTTTCCATTAGTCTTTAACCAATTTTATGTCTTTTGCAGTAACAAGTTATATATAAATTTTT
>JACRHU010000050.1 GCA_016211995.1 Candidatus Pacearchaeota archaeon | reverse complement strand
TTTCATCTTTGCCTCCGGATTATTACAATATCACTCTCGAAAATTTTATCAAAAATTTCTAGGCCGGCTTTTTTTGCAGAGCTCCCGCTGTATACGATGTCTATTATCAAATCAATTAATCCTAGCTGAAAAATCTCTTCTGTACTGCCTAAAAAATAGGATTTTTCAAAGTTATAGCCTTTCAATTCTAAAGTGTTAAGATATCTTTTTGCTATTTTTCTGTATTTTTTGTTTATGCCAACTTTTAATTTTCCTTTCATCTGCTCTATTGTTTTACCCTTTTTTCCAAGAAGACAAATTATGGGTTTTCCATATACTGCTTTGTCATCTTGCCAAGGAACTCTTTCAACTACCTCTAGTTTAGAACTATAATTTTCTAAAACATACTCTTTAAACAAATCTTCACCAGTTATCCCTATTGTGTTATTATTTCCTTTGTCAATAATTTGTGGGACATCTTCGCCACGAACTTCAATTATTTTTCCATTAAGCTTCTTATCTTTAATTATTTGAAGAATTCTCTCGCGCAAACAAGAGTTTTTAGCTATAACTATTATTTGAGAAGGCTCTTTTCGAGCCTTCTCTTCTAAAATACATTTTTTTCTTTTGCATTCCCTAATAGCCTCTTCCTTTATATAAAATCCCTGCATGTAATCTTTTATAGAACCGCCCTTTCTCTTTGCCTCTTCCTTTGCGGCATCTAGCTGTAGATTATATATTCTATAGTAACATCTATTGCACATATTTTTCTGTTTAGTGGAAATCTCTGCAGGAACTTTATTATACATAGAGTCTATATCTGAGAAATTAAATTCATTCATTTTATCCTCCTATCAACCATGATTTAGGTCGATAAGGATTAAGAATAAGAAATATGAACAAGGGCCGTAGCCGAGAATCGGACTCGGTTCTGGCGGGCCACAGCCGCCTGTTCTACCATTGAACTACTACAGCCATCTCCTAATTTATATTTAGGACTATTAGATATGTTTACAGAATTAGAGACACAGCTAGAAAAATTGTTCTTATTAATGAACTAAACCACCCCATGGTGTTGTTTGTGTCATATTATTTCGAGATTCAGATAGTTTAAAAATCTTTTGCTTTTTCGAAGTGTTAAATTTGCGGGAGTTTTGTTGTTTCCCACATATGCTCTCTTTGCAAAACTCCCAGATTCTTAACAGAACCTTGCTTTTTCTATTCTTAATACATTTCCGTCAGCAAAGCAAACTAAGATGTGCTTTTTAGAAGAACTCATTGACCATATTGCATTTTCTTTCTGTAATGCTGGTTTAATTTCAATTATTTTTAAAAGTTTGTAGCTATTAAGATTAAAGGAAAAAAGCTTTCCATATCTTGTTCCTACAAGGGCTATATTTTTTGAAAACTTTTCTATGCAACTCACATCTTCTCCTAAATTTATTATCTTTTGTATACTCAAATTTTTATTTGAGATTATAATATCGCCCCACCTAGTTCCCATAACTATCTTGTCTTTTATTATTTCAAGACCCCATAAAGAAGGAGCAAAACCTTTTCTCAATCTTTTATCATTTTTATATAAAGATTTCAAATCAAATTTTAAGATTTTTGAGTTATGTATTATGTAAAGGATTCCATCATAATCTCCTGTATAAACTATCTGTCTTTTTTGATTAAGTTTTAAAGGCCAGAGCCTTGCTTTAGTTAGCTTGAATTTTTTCTTTAATTTTAGGCTGTTAGCATCAATAATTTTTAGAATGCCTTGTCTTGTTGCTAGCAATATCTCATTTTTCTTTTTATTATATGCTGAATTATAAATTCCTTTTCCAATTTTATCATCTGTCTGCTTTATTAGATTGCCTTTTAAATCTATAATATTTAATGCCTTTTTTTCTGATTTACAGCCGACAAAGATTTTATTGCCTAGGAAAGAAAGAGAATAAATCATTGAGGGAAAAACTTTTTTGATTATTTTATTATTCTCTGATATATAGAGAACTCCTTTTGCCTGTTTTGCAATTTTCTTGCTATATTTTATCTTCCTTCTGTTCCAATTGCTACCACCAATGTATAGTTTTTTGCCTAGCTCTAATGCAGCATAAACTGATGTTGGAAATCTTAAAGTTTTGATTTTCATAATTAGATAAAGAAAAAATGTATAATAAATGTTTCTTTTGTTTATCCTGTTAATAGAAAGTATTTTATATTCATTATCTATAGACTTTTTTGGTTAAAATGCCAAGCGATGCGCAAAAAAGGGTAGGCCAGATGGCTAAGGATGGAAGCGCTGCTTATCGTGGTGGTGCAACACAGAAATATGATTTCTGGGAGGACATAAGCATACTTGCTGCACAAGTAGGCATGCCTCCATTTGATTCCTATAAAGAAGATTTTGACATATCTCTTAAGCTCGGTGGAAGATATTCAAAAAATATTTTATCTTTAAACATGCCAATTGTTGTTGCTGCAATGAGTTATGGTGCAATTTCAAGAACAGCTAAATTGGCAATTCATGATGCTTTGAATGAACTTGCTATAGAGGGTATTAAGCTAGCTTTAAATACAGGTGAAGGCGGTGCTTTACCAGAAGAGCTTAATGAGCATGAATATAATTTAATTGTACAATATGCTTCTGGAAGATTCGGCGTTAATCTTGATTATTTAAAAAAAGCAGACGCTATTGAGATAAAATTAGGGCAAGGAGCCAAGGTTGGATTAGGGGGGCATTTACTTGAGGATAAGATTACAGAAGATGTAGCAAGGCAGAGACAGATTCCAATAGGTGTGAGTGCTTTCTCTCCTGCAAGGCATATGGATATTATTGGTCCAGAAGATCTAGATGCAAAAGTTTCCGAGTTACGTGAAATAACAGACTGGGAAAAGCCAATTCTTGTTAAAGTTGGAGCTTCTTATGTTAAAAATGATGCAGAGATAATTACAAAATCTGGTGCAGATGCTATGGTTGTTGACGGCAGCGAAGGTGGAACAGGAGCTGCTCCTTTAGTTGCTGCAGAACATCTCGGAATAAATACAGTTGCTGCAATTCCTGCTGCCAGAAGGAGTTTAGATATTTCAATACAAAATTTATATAATGCTATTCCAAAGAATAAAGGAAATGTTGAATTAAGAGATGTTCAATTAATAGGTTCTGGAGGACTATGGACTTCTGATAGAATTGTTAAGGCAATGGCTTTAGGTGCAGATTGTGTTGGAATTGCTTCTGGAATATTAATTGCAATGGGTTGTACACAATGCCAGCAATGCCATGAAGGAAGATGTGTTAAAGGAATAGCAACTCAAGATCAAGAACTTGAAAAAAAGCTTGATAGAGAGGAAGTGAAAATGAAGATTAAAAATTATATTTATGCATTGCGTGATGAAATTAAAAAACTGAATATGGCTGCAGGATTTTACAAAATAGGAGATATGACAATAGAAAATTTGAGGACATGCAATGTAAATGTGAGTGCAATGACTGGAATAAAAATGCAGGGAAGCGATGTGATAATTGGATTAGATAGACAATAGTCAAACTTCAAACTGCCTGCAAAGCAGGCACTCTCCTTTGGAGAGCAAAATTGCTGAAAGCAATTTTGGTTTGAAGTTTTTATGTTAATAAAAATGTGCGGAATTGCTGCAATTATACCTGAGAAAAAGGTTGAAGGAATTGGAAAAAAACTTGTAGACATGCTTATAGCCCAGCAGATTCGTGGTGCAGATTCAGCTGGCTTCGCCTTTTATTTTTCAGAAAATGAGCACTATGGTATAAGAGTTGGCCATCATGTAAACGAAGAAGAAAAAGTAAAAGAGCTTATAAGGAATTTATGCTCTGAGAGAAGAATAAACGAAATTAAAATAGATAATTTGACTACAAATAGTTTAGAAAAATATACAACCTGCTTTTATCGTGTTGAACCAGAAAAAAATATTTCTGAAATAATTAATGCAATAAATAATTATCAAGGAGAAGCCTGGCTGATAAGTTATGGAAAAAGATTGGATATCATAAAAGATATAGGTCTCATTGGGGATATAACTAAAAAGTATAATATAGAAAAATTAGAAAACATAGTTTTCGGAATTGCGCATGTAAGAACAGCAACACATACAGAAGTGAATTCAAGAAATGCGCATCCTTTTTCAACATCTGCAATACCAGATATTGCAGTAGTTCATAATGGAGAGATAAGCAATTATCATAAGCTTAAAAGCAGGCTTGAGAATAAAGGCTACAAATTTTTTGGAAGTACTGATACAGAAGTTATTGCTGTATGGATAGCTGACAGGTTGAATTCTGGTTATAGTCTTGAAAATGCCACAAGAGAATTTGTAGAAACAGCTGATGGTCCATTCACTTGCGTTATTTCTATTCCTAATGAAGTCGCATTTGTAAAAGATAGGTATGCAACAAGGCCTGCAACTGCTGGATACTGTAGAGAAGGATACTGGGCAATTTCTACTGATCTTGCAGGATTACATGCAGTAAATGCAACAAAAAATCTTGATTCTTTAGAACCAGGAGGAGTTCGAGTCTTCAATACAAAATGAAATTTAATAAATCAACCGAAGCTGATACCTTCGGGCATTAGTAAGTGATCAAAAAAACCTTTGGGTTTACATAAAAAGCTATGCTTTTTAGGTTCCCAAAAACCTTATGGTTTTTGCGATTAGGATCCTGAAAATCAAAAAGATTTTCATGATGTCAATCACTTATGCATTAATAATTAATTTAAAAATGAAAAAAATAACAAGAATAGACATAAAAGAAATCTTTGAACTATGTAAAGAGATGGATAAATCAAAAAAATTTAGTGAGCAGTTTAATGCTTTGAATAAAAAACTTGATTCGTTATATGGAATTCAGCTATCTGAACAAGTTATGCTATATTCCCGCGATAAATATCATCAGGTTACAGATGTTCCACATATTTTTATAAGAATTGCTAACACTTTAATAAAAGAAGCTGCAAAAGATTCAGAAGTAATTAAAATAGAAAATCCTTCTGCATTGTATAATCTATGCGCTGGTTTAAACGCGGATATATCTGTTCTGGTAAGAGGAGATGTTGGAAGTTTCTTTGCAAGTACAGTAAAATGTGGGGAGTACCACATTTCTGGAAATGCCGGACGCTCGCTTCTTGCAAATGCAACTGCTGGAAAATGTGTGGTTGAAGGAGATGCAGATGAAGGTGCTGGCTACTGCAATCAAGGTGCTAATATCTTAATAAAGGGAAATTCTCGTCCAAGAACTGGAATTCAGATGCGTGCTGGAAATATAATTACATTAGAAAGTCTTGTATTTGGTTCTGGGTTGTATATGGCTGGAGGAAATATACTCTGCCTAGGAGAAAAAATTGGCAAGGGCCTTGGACCGGGAATGGTTGGTGGAAATATTTATGTTCCATATCTAAAAGAAGAAACACTTGGAATAGGAACACAAAGCTCAGAACTAAGTTCAGAGGATTACAAATGTATAGAGAATATGCTATTAATTTTTAATGAAAATTTAGGAATAGAAAAAATTTCAGATTCAAAGTTTAAGATTAATGGAAAAGAATATGACTTTCAAGGCTATAAAAAGATAATTGCTAAAAAATAAATTACATTGCTTCTAGTATCTTGATTCTCTCGTTTATATCTGGATGCGTTGACATCAAAGCGCCTAGCTTTCCGGATGGATTTGCAATGAATAATGATGCAGTAGTCTTGTTTACCTGCATTGGCTGATTTCCCTTGATTTTTTTTAGTGCGCTTATTAAGCCTGCAGGATATCTTGTTATCTGTACGCTTCCTGCATCTGCTACAAACTCTCTTTTTCTTGAAATAGCGAATTGAACAAGCTGCGTAAGAATTGGAGCAAGAATCGCTAGCACTATGCCTATTATGATTAGAATTGCATTTCCTTTATTGTCACTATCTCCCCCGCCTTTGTAATATAAACTTCTTAGAAACATCTGGCTCATTATTGAAATTGCACCAACCATTAC
This sequence comes from Candidatus Pacearchaeota archaeon, assembly GCA_016211995.1. Lineage (GTDB taxonomy): Archaea > Nanobdellota > Nanobdellia > Pacearchaeales > DTIR01 > JACRHU01. The sequence continues at coordinate 7,192 of JACRHU010000050.1, read as the reverse complement.
AACTACTAAAGTCATAAATCTTATATCATAATTCCTTACATGACTTAATTCATGAGCTAAAACTCCTTCTAACTCACTTTTATTTAATTTTTGCAAAGCACCTGTTGTTACGCAAACAACAGAATTTTTTGGATTCCTTCCTGTTGCGAATGCATTGATTTCTGGATTTTCCATAATATACAGGCGAGGCTTTGGTAAGCCTGATGCTATGCATAAACCTTCTATAGAACTATGATATTGCCTGTATTTTATAGGATCAGCTGGCTTTGCTCCTACAGAAGACAATGCAATTTTATCAGAATAATAATATGTAAGCCAGATATAAAGTAGAGAAATGACAGTAGAAATTGACATTACAATAAATATTGAGCCTCTGTAAAATACAAGGCTTACAAGATAACCAAGTGCAAGAAATACAAGGAAGATAATGAATATTAAAGCTATTGAATTAAGCTTATTTCTCGAGATTTGATCATAAAAACTAATATGTTTTTGTTGTGTTACCATTTTTGAAGATGAACTGGATGACTAGTTTAGTTAATGTCTAACCAATTGATATTGGTTACAATTGTCTTTGCTGGTCTGGGCAAAGAATTGCCACATTAACAAATCATGCGTTGGATTTATAAATTTATATAATTACATCACGCTTTAAAACTTTATGTAATAGAACCTTACTCAAACTTGACTTTGACAACAGCTCTCTCTGCTTCTGGGATTTTCAGATAAGCTTCTTCTTTTGCACCGAACATTCCTGCGAACCATTTTCCAGGAATAATGCTCCTCAAATTGTCATAATCTAAAACAGAGTCATTGTAGAATTGCCTTGCATATGCAATCTTATCTTCAATTGTGCTTAATTCTTGCTGAAGATGGATAAAATTCTCGTTTGCCTTTAAATTTGGATAATTCTCTGCAATTGCAAATATTGTTTTTAATGCTGCTGCAAGATTATCGCCTGCTTTAACCTTGTCTGGCAGGCTTTTTGCTCCTATTAACACTTTTCTTGCATCTGTAACATATTCAACCATTTTCTTTTCATGTTTCATATATCCTTTTACAGCTTCAACAAGATTTGGGACTAAATCAGCTCTTCTCTTTAGCTGAACATCAATTTGCGAGCCAGAATTCTCTATCCTGTTTCTAAGAACAGCGAATCTATTGTAATATGTTATAAACATAATTACAATTAAACCACCTGCAATTATTAAAATCCAAAACCAAATTGACATTGTTCTCGAATATTATATGGAAAGTTTATTTTTAAATTTAACTATTTTTCGAGCGTGTCTAACAATTCGCTAAAATGTCTTCGGTATCATTAAACTTTGAGCCCAATAATTCATGGACTTTGACTGAACTCTTTTATAGACAATAAATTATATTAAACCGAACTTATTTTTTAGACACGCTCCTATTTTTCAATAGTTTTCCAATAATCTGCTCTTTCATTATTGGCCCTAAATCTCTGCTGTCATAAGACCCTTGCAGATTATCACCCAAGACATAATAGCAATTTTGAGGAATTTTAAATTCTTTAAGAATTGTTCGGCCTTCTTGTACTTTTTTAGGAGTCTGAATATAATAAGGAAACGCAATTTCATATTTCCATTTATCATTCACAACAAGTCCTGCAAAGAATTTTTCTTTTTTTCCTTTCTTTTCTTTCTCGGCTCTTTCTATCATAAAAGTTAGCTTATCTCTTGAAACTGCAATTACGCGTTTTGTATAAGGCAAGTCAAAATTAAGAGGATCATAAACTACAATATCTCCTCTATTTATTTCATGGGGATGTTTTTTCATTATATAAACGTGATTAGATTGCAGCGTTGGATACATACTTCTTCCCTGTAAAATAACTGGTTTTAATCCTAGAAACTGAACACTAAGAATAGCTGCTATTCCTATACTAGACATATAAAGCAGCCTTTTAAGTGATTTTTTCATATAGATTTAAAAACATAGAAAAATAAAAGCTTTTCTATGGAGATTGATGAATTAAAGAAGGAACTTGAGGAAATTAAAAAAGAGTTGAAAAAGCTGAAAAAGGCATTAATGAACCATAGGCATGACGGGCATGGATATGTTATAGCTGATTCTGGATAAATTGGCTAACTTCCTATACAGGCTTTAACAAAGCCATCAAATAAAGGAGAGGGTTTTAAGAGAGAGCTGTTAAATTCTGGATGTGCTTGAGTGGCTATGAAAAATTTATGCTCTGGAAGTTCAATAAATTCTACAAGCCTTTCATTTTCACTTGTTCCGCTGAAAATTAATCCATTTTCCTGCAGTATTTTATGAAATTCAGGATTTACTTCATATCTATGCCTGTGTCTTTCATAAATTTCATTTGAATTATAGAGTTGTTTTGTAAGAGTATCATCTTTTAAAATTGCCTTGTAAGCACCTAGCCTCATTGTCGCTCCTTTTTCTGAAACTGATTTTTGTTCTGGAAGAATGTCTATTACAGGAAATCTTGTTGCTGGATTGATTTCAGTTGAATTTGCATTTTCAAGATTGCATACATTTCTTGCAAATTCAACAACTGCTAACTGCAAACCAAAGCATAACCCAAGAAAAGGAATATTATTTTCTCTGCAAAATTTTATTGCTTTGATTTTTCCTTCTATGCCTATTGAACCAAAACCTCCAGGGATTATTATTCCTCTAAATTTTTCAAGTATTTTTTCATCTGTTCTTTCCAACTCTTTAGAGTCTATCCATGAAATATTTATTCTAACATTATTTTTTGCAGAAGCGTGCTTTAAAGCTTCATTGATAGAAATATAAGAATCAACTAGCTTGTAATCTCCTATATCGAGATACTTGCCGACTATTGCTATGTCTATCTCTTTTTCGGGACTAATAATATTATCAACTGCTTTTTTCCATGCTGTGAAATCTGGCTCTTTTTTTCTTTCTAAATTCAGTGTATTTAGTATTTTTTCTCCAAGTTTTTCTTTTTCTAACAGAAGGGGGATTATATACAAAGTGTTAGGAGTTCCTTCACCTGTAACATCAGGCATTGAAATAACATGCTCAGAATCTATATTAGCATATGTTTCTATTTTTTTCTTTCTCACTTCATCTAATGCTTTTTTTCCTCTGCAGAGTATGAAATCTGGCAAAATTCCATTTTCTTGCAGAAGTTTTACTGAAAGCTGTGTTGGCTTTGTCTTCATCTCTTCTATATGGCTTGGAATTGGAAGGTATGTTACTAGAATATAGGCTACATTCTCTTTTCCTATTTCTTTTTCTAAACTTTTCATTGCAAATAAAAAAGGAATATTCTCATAATCACCTACTGTCCCCCCAAGCTCAACCAAAGCGATATCAAAACCACTACTTGCTTCTTTAACCCTGTTTTTTATCTCATCTGTTACATGCGGAATGAATTGTACTGTTTCTCCTAGAAAATCTCCTTTTCTTTCTTTTTCAATAAGGGTTCTGTATATCTGTCCGGTTGTTATGTTATTCTTTTTTGGAATTGCCTGCTCTAAAAATCTTTCATAATTTCCTAAGTCTTGGTCTATTTCTCCGCCATCATTTGTAACCCAAACCTCTCCATGCTCTGTTGGCCTGAGAGTGCCTGCATCACAGTTTATATACGGATCAATTTTTACAGCAGTAACAGAAAATCCATACTCTTTGAGTATTCTTCCTATAGAAGCAGTAGCAACCCCTTTTCCTACACCAGAGATAACACCTCCGGCAACAACAATAAATTTTGTCATCTTCAAATACAATTCTAATTACAATTCCGTTCTTATAAATGTTCTGGTTAAAAAACAAGTGCTCCTGCCGAGCGTTGCTGGAGCATCGCAATGGCTTTATCTAAACTTAAAAGTTAATTTCTCTATTCTTCAATAAATAAACTAAAAACTCTATGAATGGCTTTAAATTGCCATTTAAATGTGCTTCTTCAAGAGAATCGTAATATTTATGCTTTATTGAATTTGGAATGTTTATCATAGGATATTTATTTTTATAAAGGATAAAATTCATTAAAAGCCTTCCAACCCTCCCATTTCCATCAATAAATGGATGAGCTCCCTCAAAGGCAACATGAAAATATGCAGCAAGTATTACTGGATGCAACTTATCTTTATTCTTTGAATACCAAAAAAGAAGTTTTCTTATCTCATTTGGCAGTTCAGAAGGTTTTGGTGGGATCCATTTTGTGCCCGTTATGTAAACCTGCACATCCCTGTATTTACCTATTTGATTTTCAATATCCTTCCTTAAGGTATTCTGAACAACTATTTCATGCAAATGCAAAATGAATTGTTTTGTTATATCCCATTTATAACCTAAAATAAAATCAAATGCTTTTTTATGGTTTAAGGTTTCATTTATTTCTCGCATTGATTTTCTTGGTGTAATATTTTCAAATAAAAGCATTGCAGTTTCCTGTAGCGTTAATGTATTTCCTTCTATAGCAGTTGAGTCATAAGTAAAAAGAGCACAGAAATTTTCATACCTATTCTCAAAGTTCTGCTCGGGCTCTTTTGAAAATTGTGTTTTTATCTTTTGAAGAATTTTTATCTCTTCATCAGATAGCAAACTGCTTAATAGAACCAGTTCTTTGTCTGCTTCTTTTTCTGCCTTGCTTAATGCTTCTTTTTTTAAATTTTTTCCAAGGTAAATTCTTTCTTTTTTTACTTTTCCGTCTTTTCTTATAGATTTGACCCTGTAATAATATCTCTTTCCCTTTACATCCTTGATTTCAGTGTATACCATAATAGCCTATACGTCTACATCATTTATAAATCTTTCTGATGTGTAGACGTATGCTCCTGCCGAACTTTAGGCAGATTTGTAATAAATTATGGAGAAACGAATTATTTTATATGAATATCATTAAGAAAAATAGGCTTTAACTTTTTTATTGAATAATAAATAACCTCCAACAATTATTTCTCCAAGTATGCCGACTATTCCATAAAGAAACCCCTTATATATAAAAATAATTGGGGATAAAATTAATCCAATACATGATAAGATTACTACTAATAATCTAGCCCATTTTCTTCTTTTCTCTAAATTTTTTGATATAAGAATCCCAAAAATTCCAATAGTTGCTATTGCTATAATCCCACTAAAAGAAAGGAATATTTTCCCTATCCCTGTTAATCTCCCCTCAAAAAGTACGATAAGTAACATAATGAATAAAAGACCACTCCTTATCAAAGCGAGTATACCCGGAATAAACCAAAGAAGCGAAATAATCTTGACACCCAATGGAATTTTTATTTTTTGCATTATAAAAGATAGTAAACTTAATTTAAAAATTTATGCTCCTGCCGAGCGTTGCTGGAGCATGAGCAGTTAATAAAAGATTAAAAGCTAAGTTCTTTCTTACAATCAAAAAAACCCGTTATAGGTTACATGAAAACTTAGAGTTTTCAGGTTCCAGAAAACCGAAAGGTTTTCTTGATTTAGGACTTCAAGATTATCAAATCTTGACAGTTGTCAGAAACACAGGGTTTCTGAAATGCTCAGAAATGACAAGCATTTCTGACATAAAAATTAAGTCTCGCTTCTCTATCTCGCTACTGGAATCTCTATCTTCTTTTCTGTCCCAAGAATATTCTCTTTAGTCAAAGTCCAGTCAAGCTTTATCAAATTCTTAACGAAGTTGCTTTCAGTATTCAATTTATAAAAGTCAGATTTCCCCACCTTTCTTGTTTTAACTATAATGCCTTTTTCTATAAACTCCTTAAAAAAGAGTTTTATGGAATTGAAGCTTACATTACTTCCTCTTGCTATTTCTGTAATAGGAAAATCAAACATATAATTGTCAATAAGGAAATCTAATACTCTCAATTTAGGGGTATCTCCGAATTGTTCTAAAAATATAGATTTATTTTCTTTCTTTCTCATTTTCATTTGTTTCGTTTCAATTTAATAATCTATAATATTCGAATAATTTATAACTTTATAAATCTTTCTATTCTTTCACAGATAACTTCAAAAATAGAAACATTTAAAAGCTTCAGAAACTGCTATATTAAAATGTCTTTTGAATTAGAGAAAGCTCAGATTATGTGGAAGCTCTCAAGAAAAAAGAATTGGGGAGATAGCTATGATAGACTAGAGCATTTTAAGAGATTTCCAAATTTAGAAAAGGCAATAAAAGAACTTCAAAAAATAGGATGGATATTAATTCATAAGAAATCGGGCTTTACAGGCATCTCTCTAAATACAGTATATAAAAAAGAGATTGCTGAATTTATTTGGAAAGAAACAAATAAAGTTCTCTCGTAAATAATATAATTGTATTATGCATAAATAATTTGTCTTCTTGTTCTCAGATTTTAAAAAATTTATGCTCCTGCCGGGAATTGCACCCGGGTTACAAGCGTTCTCTGTTCTTATTCAACTCTTAAAGGAAGTTGAACAATAAGAAACCATTGGTTTCTTATGCACGAGAGGCTCGTGTCCTTGCTGCTAGACTACAGGAGCATAATTCAATAAGAAAAGAGGTGTTTTTAAAATCTTTCTATTAATCAATTAAGAACTAATCTTCACCTTTAAATTTTTTAATTAGATAGGACATAGCATTTTCTTTTCCATTAGTCTTTTTATAGATAATTGAATTATAAACTCCTAGTAATTTACTTGTTACCTTGTCAAGAGCAAACTTATCTATAACTTTTTTTCTTCCCTCTATTCCAAACTCTTTTCTTTTTTCAGGATTATTTATTAAAAATTCTAATTTATGAGCTAACTCAATAGAATTATCTGGAGGAATAATAAAGCCGTTCTTATCATTTTCTATAATTTCTGGAACTCCTCCAACAGCTGTTCCAATTACAGGAATGCCACAAGCTAAAGCTTCTGCATAAACTAAACCAAAAGTTTCCATTTGTGAAGGCATAACAAAAATATCAGAGCTATTGTACGCAGTAGGCATCTCATCAAGTGTAAATGTCTTAACAATTATCCTACTACTTATGTTGTATAATTTGGCAAGTTCTTGGATTTGTTCGATTGTTCCTTCGAAAAGAGGTTTTAATGGAGCAACAGGCTCTGCAGCAGCGATAAGTAATTTAATTTTTTTATATCTTGGGGTTATAACTGAAAATGCTTTAAGCAAGGTAAGAAGGCCTTTTTCATCAAGAATAGGTTTCTGAGAGTTGCATATTCTCCCAGCCCACAAAATAAGTATTTCATCATCTGAAACTTTAAG
>JACRHU010000007.1 GCA_016211995.1 Candidatus Pacearchaeota archaeon | reverse complement strand
ATCATAAAATCCATCAGGATTTTAGGATCCCAAAAAGCTTTGCTTTTTGCGATGTACCAAGGTATCAGCTTTGGTTATTAATAATTAAAATGGAATCAATTAAGTTTGATGATTGGCAGAAGCTGGATTTAAGAGTTGCAAAAATTCTTGATGTGCAGCAGCATCCAAATGCAGATAAATTATATTTGCTCGATGTTGATTTGGGAAGTGAAAAAAGAAAGCTTGTTGCAGGCTTAAAACAGCATTACAAGCCAGAAGAATTGAAAGGAAAGTTATGTGTTGTTTTTTGCAATTTAGAACCTGCAACTATTAGGGGCGTGAAGAGTGAAGGTATGATTCTTGCTGCTGTTTCTAAAGATGAGAAGACAGTAAAAATAATTTCTCCTTCTGAAAAAATTGAACTTGGGGCTAGGGTAAGATAAACTAGGGTAAGAAGTTAAAAGAGGAAATAAATGCCTTACGACATTGGTAAACTTAAGTATTGGCGGGGAAAACATCTTAGTTCTGGACATAGATTAAAGATTAAGCTGGCTGACAAGAGAAATAAGAAACAGAGAATAAAGGCAATGAAAAGGCTTATTCGTGAAGGTAAGTGGAAGGCTCCTTGGAAGGGCAAAAAATTGCCGGATTATATGAAGAAAAAGATTTCTGAGACAAAGAAGAAGCAATATTCAACAGAGTTTATGAGAAGAAAGACTTCTAGATTCTTTAAGAGATATTGGGAAGAGCATCCAAAAAAGCATGCCATGGTGCTTAATAAAACAATTTATCTTTGGAAGAAAAATCCAAAGTTGAGAGCAGAAATAAGTAAAAAATTATCTATCGCAGGAAAATTAAGATTCAAGAAAAATGAGGAGAGGAGAAAATTAAGCAAGACTGTAACCCAATTTTGGCAGGCACATCCAGAATTACGTGAAAAATGGCGTAAAAGATTTTTTGATTATTATGCAAAAAATCCAGAAGCCAAGAAAAAGCTTCTTGAGAACCAGCAAAATCCTTTTAGACGAATAATAAAAACAAAATCCGGTTATATGGTTAGAACTAAAGGAGAACAAGCGATAGCAAATAAGCTGTCTGAAGCTAAAATTAATTTTTGGTATGAGGCAGAACCTATTTTGCTAGAAGAACAAATCTGCATCCCGGATTTCTGGCTTTCTGATTTTAAAATTTTTATTGAATATTATGGTGGATATCCCAAAGCATGGAAGAAAAAAGTAATTAAAAATAAGCTTTATGCAAAATACAGTATTCCCTGTATATTTATTACTCCTGCTGAATTGTTGGACCTTGATTATTATCTTATAAGAGAGATTGAGAAATTAAGAACTAAATATATATGCAAAAATTTTGTTCTTAAAAGATTTCAGGAAAAAATGAGGTTACTCTCCTAACAAAAAATGGAAGAGGAAATTGCGCTAAAGATTATTGAAGAGATTAAAAATAATCCTGGAATCCATTATATTGAATTAAGAGACAAAACAAAAGACTATGTACAAGAAGAGGCACTATACAGAGTATTATATGCATTTACCTCGCTTACTTGTAAAGAGATGGGGATAGAAAACGGCTCGCGGGTAATAAAAAGCAAAGAAACAAACAGATATGATTGCAGAAATTCTCGTTCTATTGAGAGAAGCACTTTTGAATTTGTTTTTGATAAAGAAGACTTAATGGAGCAATTTAAAAAGCAGTTTAGTTTCTGGAAACTTCGACAATGAAATGGGCCTGAGAGGAATCGAACCTCTATCTTCTCGACGTGAACGAGATATCTTAGCCGCTGGACTACAGGCCCCTAAGTTTAGAACAAGTCTTTAGATTTTAAATTTAATGCTTTCGTTTTATGCTAAGATTTAAGATAATCAGTATCCAAATCTTCTTTCATATTCCTTATGGTCAAACCATTCAAGGATAAGGCTTAATATCTTAATCTCATCTGTCTCAATAGTATAAACTAATCTCCAGCCATTTGGCAGGTCATATTTCCACAGATTATTTATGAAAAAAACAGAAAACTGCATTCTTTAGATTGCAGATGAATGTTTTCTGTTTTTAGCATCCTAAAAACGAGTGCCCGTTACAAACCATACTCTTTAGAGTATGATAGGCACTCGTTTTTTTGATTTTGTAATGCCGTATATATTCTTTCGGCCATAAATTCTTTGGGATTTTTATTCCAGACAGAGGAGTTTTCTTTAAATCATCAATTGCCCTTTTAATATACCCATACAGCTTTTTGTCTTCAAATCTGCCTTCTTTAAGAGATTCAAATTCTTGTTTAAGTTTCTGAGTTATAAATGCAACCAATAATTCCTTCATTTTACTATTAAATTCTTTGAAATCAATTCCTTTATTCTTTTAGGATTATAAGTCCAGATAATGCAGCCATCTTTGTCAATTATAATCTTCCCTGATTGTTCTAAATAGTTTAAGATAACAATAAATGTCTGATACATCATCTTTTTAGGCAATTTTTTCCAGAGCTGGTATTTGCCGCATTCCTGGCTGTAATCCTGTATTGTTTTCTCTACCATAATCACAGATTCTAAAGTTGGGCTGTGCAGTATTGTTGTTTGATTTTTTTTCATATTATATAAGTATATATAAGACTATAAAAAGCTTTTGTTTTTAGAAAAATGCTCCTGCAGTTATTTAATGCTAAGGTTTAGGATATTTTTATCGATTTAGAATTATATCTGAATTATGTTTTTATTTGACTTTTATCAAGCTTCTAAATAAATGTAACTCTTTGTTTGCTTCTCCTCTTGTGGCTGAAACATGCACGATATTCCTTGTAGGAAGATTTCTTTTTGCTCTTTTCGCTTGGTCATCTTGTGAAAAATCTCCCCTTATAGTTCCTCTGTATGCTTCAGCTGGATTTGTAGGACCTGCAATTTTTCTTGCTTTTTTAATAGCATGCGCACCTTCTACAACACCCACAACAACAGGAACAGAAGCCATCCATTTACATATAGCATTGAATAGCTTAGGATGTAATTTTAGTTTTAAAGGAGCATAGAGTTTACTAATAGTAGATTTTTTTAATTTAATCATTTTTAATGCAACAATTTTCAGTCCTTCACGCTCAAATCTAAATAAAACCTTAGAAGTAAGCTTTCTCTCTATGGCATCTGGCTTAATTATTATAACTGCCCTTTCTTTTTTTTGTTCTTTGCGTCTCTTTTGCCTCTTTTTTTTCATTTCACTTTAAATTATTTTTCATACTAAACATTAAGTATAACAAAATTCTATTTAAATACTTTTCTTTTTTTAAAAATATTTTTAGAAATCTTTAAATTAATTTTTTTATCAGCTTGTTAAATTTTTTAAAGAATTCTTTTTCATTACCATTATTTATAATTTTATAATCAACATATTTAAAAGTTTTTTTCAGATCTAGAAGCTTGAACTCCATTGCTTCCTCTTTTTTAAACTCTGTGAAAGTTTTTGAAAAACCTTTTCTTCCTCTTTTTTTCATTCGTTCAAATCTTAATTTAGGAGAGGCGTCAATCAAAATAATTTTTGCACCGGCTTTTTTTGGAATAATGGCATCCATTGGCACTCTAACACCATCTATCAATCCTCTTTTTGCCCCCTCAACTTTTTTAACAGCAGTTTTTATAAAATAATCATTCCCATATTTTGTTCTGTATTTTTTTTGTGTAAGAAGTAGATTTTTTCTATTAACTTGTAAACCTTCTTTTCTTGTTATTGCTCTGACTAGATTACCCATTATTACTCTTTTAAACTTGAATTTCTTGACAAGATAGTTAGAAGCAGTTGTTTTTCCACTTCCTATTGTTCCGATTAAACCAATTAAAACTTTTTTTTTCATTTCAGTCTCTTTTTTATGTTATTTAATTTTTTAAAAATTACTTTATGTCAGAAATGAAAAACATTTCTGAGCATTTCAGAAACTGATGTTTCTGACAACTATCAGGATATTAGATATCCTGAAGTCCTAAAAACCTTCGGTTTTTTTGATAAATCCTATGTTCTTTAGGAGAGAGATAACCCAATTTTCTTTTTCTTTTATTCTTTCGCCTGTTAAATATGAAGCAAGTTCTTTGTAGCCTTTAGCTGCTTTACTTCTTGGATGTGTGTGTAGCACAGCATCTTTTATTCTCAAAGCTTCTTGAACAGAATCATCTTCAGGAATTATTGAAATTACAGGAATATCTAACATTTCTTCAACATTTTCTTTCTTTAATTCATATTTCTTATTTCTCACACGAGTTAAAACAGCCCCAAGCACTTTTTTATCCATGCTTTCAGCAAGTTTTATTGCTTTTAATGCATCAGTTAGAGCAGCAATTTCTGGCTGTGTAATTATTAAAATTTCATCTGCTGCACTTATCGCCATATTTGCCTCTCTTCCAAGTCCAGCAGCACAATCAACAATTATAAAATCAGCAAGCCTTTTTGCTTGTTTAACTAATTCATCAAATTTTTCATACTTCATGTTTTTCATATGCTGCGGAGAAATCGAGCCAGGCATTACTTTCATTCCAGAATCATGCTCATAAACTGCTTCATGTGTTTTTGCCTTTCCGCTAAGAACATGATGCAAGCTCACAGGAACATTTGGTGCTCCAAGATTAATCCCTACATTTGGAGTTGTAACATTCGCATCAATAACAAGAACATCTTCTCCAAATTTATTGAGAGCAGCACCTAAATTTATTGCGCTCGTAGTTTTTCCAACACCACCTTTTCCTGATGTTATAACAATTGCTCTTGCCATTTTTTGATTTTTTTGATAATGTATAGGCACTTGACGTGTGCCTACAAATGTCCAAGCTTGTCATGGCTTGGAGATTGTAACATTAACTGATTATACGGTTGATAATTATTTTATTGATTGTTTATTGTTTTTTAATATTATTCCTTATTTAATATAATCTCTTACGAAGCTCAAAAACCTTTCTAATAGGTCTTGATAAAACTTAAGCTTCTCTATATCTATCTCTACATCTTTATTATTCATTATTACTCTTAGCCTCACATTCTTTCTGAATTCATATTCACGGAACTGCTCGAGTTGCGGAATTTTTTTGAAGAAAGCATAAACCTCTAAGATTTCCTTGACTAAAGGCTCTTTAGAGAAGATTTTGCCTACTAAATCAGATTTCATCTTAGGAGCTATTGGAATTGACTTGATAAGCTTTTTTTTCTTAGCTTTTTCAAGCAAAGCATTGATACTTTCAGTAATCATATTCTGCCATCTTGAAATAAGGTTCAGAATAACATCGCATGTCTTTGTGTATTTTAAGCTTACATAAAGAAGATGTTCTGCGCTTCGCTTCTCCTTTTCAATATTGTTCCACATACCTCTTTTATCTCCTATTACCTATTGTAGTGCTCTTAATAATGGTTTCTGTTTTTTTAAATATATTCCTTGTAAGGAAGAGGTACTCCTTAAGCTTATCAAGTGTGATAGTGTCTGTATTAAGGTTATCTGATAAAATAACAAACTTATCATTTTTGACGAATTCCATTGGGCTTTGCTTATGTTTTTCTATAAGTGTAAAAATCTCTCCAATTTTTTCTATTTCTGAGCTGTTTATACCATATCTCTGGGAGCAATTTATAAATGTTTTGAAGTTAAGCTTAGGGTCTTTATAAAGAACTGCTCTTTTGTAAGCATATTCATGATGAAGCAGGGCATTAATGCTGTTTAGGAGTGAAGAATTAAGCTCGTCAAGTATCTTAATAAGCAGCTTTTTATCCTTTATAAGCGGGAATGTGACATAAGTCATATGGTCTGCAATCATTAGCCTCTTGGACGCAGTTTCCAACAAGAAGTAAATATTTTCCATCTATTTCTAAGGCTTTTAGAATATAAAATGTTTTTGGTTCTGTTTTATCAGAAATCCAATAAATCACTGAGCCATGATATCGGAAAAATCTAAGGATTTTATGGTTTGCAAACCTATCATCGGTTTGAACCTTATTAAAAATCTATTCTTCTAGGGCTGTTGCTTTGACTAGGTCGCTGACAGAATCACTTTCTTGCAGCTTTATAATGCGGACTCCTTGAGTTGCTCTTCCCATTATCCTTATGTCTTTTACAGGTACACGAATCACCATGCCTTTGGTTGTTGCAACAATGATGCTGTCTTTTTCTTTTACGCTGATAGTATTTTTTACTCTTCCTGTTTTTTCATT
>JACRHU010000051.1 GCA_016211995.1 Candidatus Pacearchaeota archaeon | reverse complement strand
GCAAGAAGTTTAGTATCTTTGCTTCTGTAAGCTTTCCAACACCGATAATGTTCCCAGAATTTTTGATAATGACATAACCTTTCTCAGCTTCTATTTCTCTTATATTCTCTATATAAATATCATATCCTTTCATCCATTTTGCAGCGTCTTCATTGCTAATTTCAATAATATTCTTTGTTGGGTGTAGTAAGTGACATGCATCAACACTTAATCTCAGCTCTCTGTCTTTATAAAAACCAAAATATGTTCCAATCAATTCTATATTCAAGATTCTTGATAATTCAATAAGCTCTGCTCTGCTTAAAATTCCAGAATACGCTCTAAGCTTTTCCTTTCCTGACCTTAAAAGAAGTAAATTTACTTTTTCAATCCCATAATTCTCTTTCAGTAGCTTTTGCAATTCTTTCTTCTCTCCTGAACTCACAAATTCTATCTTCATTTTAGTGCATTTATAAAAGATTTATTTAGACCATATTTTAAACATGGATTCAGAAATTCACATTTACCACATATCCAATCTAAGTCCCTACCTTTTATTTTACTTATTGATAAATTTAGAATATCCTTTGCTTTCAATGCCTCATTTTCTTTTATATTTAACTTATTTAAAACCCTATAGTCCTGAGCAATAATTTTATAATTAATCTTTGGTTCTTTAGAGCATTCATTTGTTTTCCTATGGGGGCATATATTACAAACCTCGTCGCAACTCATTATCACTTTTATCTTAAGTCCGGGATTTTTCTTTATTCTTTTTTGTATGCTAAATAATCTCTTTCTCATCTTTTTATTATAGCTGCCTCCTTTAAATCTAGGGATACATACAAGATGATGTGCTCTTATGTTCATTTTTAATTGTTAAATCTTAAGTCATTATCATGACTTACAAATGTCCAAAGGATTCAGCTTTGGAACTTTATCGATTTCCTCCTATTTTCCTTAGCTTAGCTACAAAAAATCCTTCGCTGTTATTGTCCTGTGGATAAATTCTATGAACTTCCTTCATTTCTGAACTGAACTTTTCTCCTCTCCATTCATTTATTCCTTCCCTTGATTTTAAAGGCAATTCAATTTCTTCAACTTTAACATTAAAATTGTCTAAAGCAAATTGAATCACAGACTCATTCTCTTCTGGTGTTAAGGTGCATGTTGAATAAACAAGTTCTCCACCATCTTTTAAAATGCTTAATACTACAGCTAGAAGCCTTTTCTGCTGCCTTGAGAATTTTTCAATCATATTGGGATTCCATATCTCAAAGGTCTTTAAGTCCCTGATACCCTCGCCTGAACAAGAGGTATCAAGTAATATCTTATCAAATTTCATTCTTTTTTCTAATTTTCTGCATAAATTAACTGCATCTTCTCTTGTAATGACAGTATTTGTTACACCGCATCTTTCCATATTTGAAGCAAGTATATTGATTCTGTCTATTCTAATATCATTAGCAATTAAAAGACCAGAATTTTTCATTCTAGCTGCTATTTGTGTAGTCTTACTGCCAGGTGCTGCTGTTATATCAAGCACAAAATCAGTTTCAGTAGGATCAAGAGCAATTGGGGGCATCATACTACTTACATCTTGAATATAATAATAACCCATTAAATGCTCAACTGCTTTTCCCAGCTCTCCAGGCATTAGTCCTGATTTTACAAGAATAATTTCAGGATATTCATGATATGGCTGAATAATTTGCCATTTTTTTTCAAGTTTTTTCTTTAATTCCTCTGGAGAAATTTTAAGGGTATTGCACCTAATAAAATTCTGAAGAGGTTTTCTGAAATATTCAAAATACTGTTCAGCTTCTTCTCCCATAAGGAGTTTTATTCTTTCTTGAAATTGAGATTTGGGTTGCATAATTCAATGTCTATTTTTGAATATATAAAGTTAGTGACTCCACAAGATTTATAAACAGAATTTACAAGAAATCGGAATGGAAATAGATTTAGAGCGCTTAAAGGATGAAACATTAAGATTGATTGGGGTATATAACAAATCTGATTCTCACAGAAAAGTAACCCCAATAGATGGTTATGCTTCTGATGGAGATTTTATTAGGCTTTATTGGGCTTTTTGGAGCGACGATAACAGGTCAACATTCATGGTTGGTTTTATGTATAATACCCTTGATATGTCTTTTTTTCATGGTGAAAAATTGCCTATCAATTCTTTAGAAGGAGCTGTAGAGAATTTTAGAAAACAACTCTCAGAGATTCCTATAAAATCTAACTCAAGATAATTTTATATATTAGCGCATTTTATTAAAATCATGGACAAAAAAGAAAAATATCTAAAAAGGCTTGATTTTTTGATAGATTGTTTTATGAAACAACTACCAGAGATGCTTAAACAGCATGAAGGCAAATGGATTGTTATGGGTGAAGAAAAGCCACTTGGATTTTATGAAACAGATGAAGAAGCATATGAGGCAGCCATACATAAGTATTACCCTCAACCATTTTTATTGAGAAAAGTGGACAAAGAGTTTCTAGAACACGGGAAATATGGAAAACCAGTAGATATGGGCATGCCAAGTATTGGTGATATTGATACAGGCATAAAGATGATTCTTAATTAAAAATGTATGACATCACAAAACACCATAAAAAATGATTATTAATTAAAAATGTATGACACAACCAAGCCTTACAAGGAAAAGATTTTAGAGATAATAAAAAGTACATGGGATTCTGCGTATGTTCATGTAAAAAACCAAGGTTCTCAACTTTTTCCAGGAGAATTTGATCATGTTGATGGTATTGGAACAAAAGGGATTTATCATTGGCAGAGAAGAACTTTCAAAAATGCAGTTCTAGATGCATTAGCAATGAATTTTAATGATGACGCTATGCTAAGAGCAACACCATATGCGCTTCAAGATCATATTTTTCTTCCAAAAGATGATGAATCTGCGATTCTTGAAATTATTTCTACTTTAGCAGAAGAGTGCATAAAAAGGCATATCGCAATAACAGCAGGAGAAACAGCAATTCATAATAATATGGAGGGTTTAGAGATAAGCATCACTACAAACAGCTACGTAAATGAAAAGCATATAAAAAAATATTCTAAAAATAAATTTGAGATTGATGATGTTTTGATAGGAATAGCAAGCAATGGCTTACATTCAAATGGTTTTACTAAAGTCAGAGAAATTTTTGGCAATGAATTCAGGGAGGATTTTGTTAGACCAACAGAAATTTATCTGAGCAAAATTCTTGAGTTAACAGAAAAATATGAAATTCACGGAATGATGCATATTACAGGAGGAGCCTTTACAAAATTAAAACCTTTGTTGCATGAAGCTGATGCACTAATAAGCAATCAGCATAATCTTTTTCCTCAAGATATTTTTTATGAGATGTATAAGAAAGGGGTTTCTGATAATGAAATGTATAAAACATTTAATTGTGGAATAGGTTTTGTTCTATCTGCGCCAGAAAAAGAAGTTCAGGATTGTTTAGCTTGCATATCTAAAGATGGTTTTAAGGCAGATAGAATCGGAAAGATAGCGCCAGGAAAAGGCAAGGTAATTATTTCTTCAAGATTCTCTAATAGGCAGGAGATATATTAACTATTACAGAAAGAACTAATATTTTCTTTTATAACATCTAGATATGTTCGTAGCATATCTATGCTTATGTCTCCTATATGCCCTATTCTTATTGTTGGTGTTTTAACTTCCCTATAGCCTGGGTCAAATAAATAGCCTTTTTCTCGCATTTTCTCTTTTAAACCATCTCTATCTAAACTTTCAGGCACTTTTATGCATGTTACAGAAGGTGAAGCATTTTCAATTGGAGCGAATAATTCAAATCCTTCTGGAAGAGTTTTTATCCATTCAAGAGTTATATTCTTCATTGCTTCATGTCTTGCAAATCTGTTTTGAATTCCTTCTTTTACAATATATTCTGTTTGGACAAATAATTGATTAGCCAATTGAGTAGGAGTAGTATTAGCTGTCTGAAATTTCTCACTGCTCTTTGCATGTTCTCTAATATCTGTTAAATAACCTCTGTTCTTTACATCTTTTGCCCATTCAAGTGCTTCATTGCTTACAATCGCAATTCCAAATCCAGGAGGCAATCCTAAACATTTTTGAGTACTTGTAGAGTACATTGCAATTTCTCCTTCTCTTATTTTCGCAGGAGCACCACCAAAAATACTTACTCCATCAACCAATGGAAGAGCATTATATTCTCTGATAAGCTTTCCAACTTTCTCAACATCATTCATAACTCCTGTAGAAGTTTCATTATGAGTGAACATAACAACAGAGTAATTTTCTTTTAATTTATCTTCCAGCTTGCTAATGTCAATTGCTTTTCCGTCTTCAAATCTTAGCAGTTCAGCATTCTTTCCATTTGAAGTTGCAATTTTATGATATAAATCGCCGAAGGCACCGACACTTACAACAAGAGCTTTATCACCATCTTTTATTAAAGAACTAACAGAAGCTTCAAGTGCATCAGAACCTGTTCCAGGTATAAGAAGAACTTTGTAATTTGGGTTATCTTTCTCAATACCAGCAATTTCTTTTAAATTTTTAATTGCAGGCTCAAGCCTTAGCTTTGCTTCTTTGTCCCTATGTCCAAAAACAGGGAGTTCTCCAGCTTTAAGAATTTCTTGTCTTACATAAGTCGGGCCCGTTATAAAAAGAGTTAGATCAACAAATCCATAATCTCTCATCTTCAAAAAAATTCCTCCAAAGAATTTTTAGGAAACTGAAAATCTTTAATTTTCATTT
>JACRHU010000006.1 GCA_016211995.1 Candidatus Pacearchaeota archaeon | reverse complement strand
TGTGAAGGATATAAATGCAAAGAAACAAAACATCCTGCATTAAGCATGAATTTTGGCTCTTTAATTTTTTGAATCTGTTTATGCGAGAAATTGGATTCTATAGCCTCTCTTCCAAGTTTTACAAGTTTAGAGCCCTCTTCTAATTTTAACATAATACTAATAGCAAAAGAAAATTAATAAAGCTTTTTACTATAGCTAATTCACCAACCGCTTGATGGTTGGCAAATCATAAAATCCATCAGGATTTTAGGATCCTGAAAATCATGGATTTTCTTGATGTACCAAAGGTATCAGCTTTGGCTAATTAATATATTAAATCATATTGAGAATTAACTACTTAACAGATTTCTTAAAGTCATCAAGAATTTTGTCATTAAGCTTCTGGACTCTGGCAATACAGTCACTCAAAACTGTTTTTGGCTTCTTTCCACTTGTCTTGATAATCAGAACAGGATTCTTTGTTGGATGCTCTCTTTTCCACGCAGTCTGCTTTACAGCATCATCTTTCCATAGCTCATTTCTAAGCAATTCAGCAATTGTTAAATTGTCTATCTCTATTTCAAGATAGTCTTTTTCATCAATAAGAATTTTTGTTTTCATTATATTTTAAAAAAAAGATGGTTTATAAAACTAACTATTCTTCTTTTTACTCTTCACCTTCTACATCTATTATTTCTATTCCATGACTATCTGGTTCAGGATTAGTGTTGAACATATCTTCTTTTACCTTTTTTAAATCTCCGATTGTTAAATCCTTTGAATTAAGATTAACGCCATGGGCTTTTTCTAGCTTTATTCTCAAAAACTGCTCTAGTTTTCTAACTGCTTTTTCAGAATTTTCAGGAAGTTTATTACTTTCAATGCTTCTTATTGTTTGTTCTGATTCTGCAATAGACTCTGCAAGTTCCCTCTGATTTAATTTTTTTGATTCTCGTGCTTTTCTAACAATTTCTCCGAAATTGCCATATACATTACTCTCTTCTTTAACCTGCACAATGTTTATGTCTAGCCTTTCTCCAAGTTTTTCTGCTATCTTTTCAGCCCTTAGCGCTCTTTTTTCCTCTTCTGTTTTCCATACTCTTTCCCTTACCTTACTAATATCAACAGGTTGAAGCTGCATTCTTGGTGATTCATTTATCCTTTTGCCTTCCTTTATTTTCTGCCTGAGTTCAACAAATTTATATGACGGTTTTGAAAGAATACTCAATTCAGCTTCTGTAGGTCTTTTTACCACAACTGCTCTGTTTATTATTGCACAATCTTCACATAAATCTAAGGGTTCAGAATCAAAAATTGCATCAACTATCTCTGTTTCATTTTCATTACGATTACAAAAATAGCATCTTTTTTCAACCATTTTTTATAGTTCTCGCAATGTTTATTAATATTTATATCTTTCTATTTTCATGATGCTATCTAAAAACGGAAGAATAATTTATCTCTTATTGCTTATTTTATTTTTAATCCTTATAATACTAAATTTTGTTGATCCCCTGTTGATGTGGGATGAAAATGCATATCTTGGGAATGCAAGAAGTCATTTAACAGTTTCTAATTTTCAGGAAGATTTTAGATTTCCTTTGCTTGAATATATAATAGTATTGCCCTGGTTCATAACTGGTGAAAATATTTTAATTGCAAAGTTAATTGTTATATTAATCGCAATAGGAACTATTTTTCTTACATATCTTATCTCAAAGAAATTCTTTTTGGAAAAAGAGGCCATTCTAATAACCTTTCTCTTCGCAATATGCTCTCAAATAATCTTTTGGGGCTTCAGGGTATATACTGATATTCCCGCATTATTCTTTATTTTGCTTTCATTTTATTTTTTTATTAAAAATGAAGAAAACAATAAAAAAAGATTTATTGCTCTAGCAGGTATTTTTGCAGCTTTAGCCTTCTTGATGAAATTTACCTCAATGCTTTTATTTCTTGCTATTTTTCTGAGTTTAACCTACAAAAAAAAATTTAAGCAGTTAGTTATCTTTATTCTCTTTTTTATTCTTGCTCTTACTCCTTGGTTTATTTATAATTATCTGAATTACCATAATATATTATGGGATTTAATTGAGCAGTATAAGATTGTTAATACATATACCTCTTTGCAACCAATTTCAAAGCAAATTATCAATTTGTTTAAAACAATTTCACTTTTAACCATCTTTATACCGATTGGTTTATTCTCTTTTTTCCTTAGAATAAAGAAATATAAGGTAAGCAAAGAAATTCTTTTGTTTGTATATGTAATTATTTGTTTTATTTATTTCTTCTTTTTTGTGAAACTAAAAGATATAAGATATTTTCTCCCCTTTTTAACATTTCTTTATATACTTGCATATGATGGTTTATTGTATATAACTAAAAATATAAATATAAACATTAGAAAGGTTATTCTGACGCTGATAATACTCTTTGCAATATTTAGTTTTGGGTTAGCTATTGTTCAAATAGCTAAAGAAGGAAATTGTAGTAGAAGTGGGGCTATCCTGCAGTCAATAAATTATCTTGGTGATAAGATAAATCAAAGTGACAAAATATTAAGCAATTTTTGGCCTTGGTTAGGGTATTATCTAAATGTCAGAGTTGGTTCTTTATGGAATGATAACTTAGATGGATTATTAAATGACTATAAACCAAATTATATTCTATACTCTATTAATAGCCTTAGTTATAACAAAACTATTCTTGATTCTTCAACTCATTTGGAATTAGAAAAGAAAATTGAAGATAACTGTGGGGAGATAGTTTTTATCTATAAGGTCAAATAATATTAATGCCAGGATAAGATAGTATCTAATTCATTTTTTGTCATAAATCTATTATATGCTTTCCCATTTATCACTAGAGAAGGAACAGAAGTTATATTGTATATTGATTTAAGAGTTTTAATTGCACTATTTTGGCTATCAGAATCAAAAGAGTATACTTTCAAACTATCATAACCATATTTCTGCTGTAAGAATGTAAGTATATATCCCTGGTCAGAACATTTGTCGCATTTTCCAGGTTCATTTGAATAGAAATATAATATAAAAGAACTGCTATTTTGAATATCGCATTTTTCTTTAAACTGTCTAAAAAGTAAATAGTGCTTAATTTCAAGAATAAAATAAGGTTCTTTAATTTGGAGTATTCTTTTATTGCTCACCCTATTACTTAATTCAACAGCTTGTATTTTTGAAGCAAGTTTATCAAGGTCAGAACTAATTTCTCGTATAGCTTGCATATTACAAGGATTTTCAGCTAATAATAAATTCTGTAATTCAATACTTGAAAGCTGAAGGTTTAAATCATCTTGCGCACTATTTAAATTAAAAAGTTGTAAGGAACCAAGTTTATTACCGAGTATGTATCCTGCGCTGAATATTAATATAGTTGATAACAATATTATGGCTAACCTTTCCTTTGAAAATTTCTTTCTTTCTGGAAATCTCTTTTCTTTTGTTTGTTTTTTAGCTACCATTTTACATTTAATTTGAATATTCTTGATATTATCGCTATTGACCACCATACACAAAATAATGGCCCATATAATAGTAGAAATAATAAATATGCTGATTTGATTGATTGTTTTTCATTTGAAAATCTTTTTGCAAGATTTATGTTTATGAACCCAAGTATGATGCATATAAGCGAAAGCATAATCATCGGATTGCTTAGCTGAATAATTATATTGCTAGGCAGTATATAAAAATATCTTTTTATAAGGGGTAATACGTTAAAATTAATAAGAGCCAGATTGGAAATTGAGGTTATAATCTTTGAGAGAATATAATAAAATCCAAAATAAGTAAACCAGAGAACAAGCCCAATAGATAATAAAGCAGAAGGCAGGATAATCAATCCAAGGTTACCATGTTTTGATCCAAAAAGATGCTTATATCTTATAGCATTATCGATAAATCCACGATACCACCTAACTCTCTGTCTAAACAAACCCTTTAAATTGTCCGGAGCAACTGTATCAACTCCTGCATATAAGCTGTTTTCTATCATGTAATTTTTAGATTGTATCCTCATGGCAATTTCCATATCCTCTGTAAGAGTCTTCTCATCATAACCTCCATATTTATCAAAGAATTTTTTTCTATATATTGTAAATGGACCAGGAGTCACATGTATTGTTCCTATAAATGAGAATATTTTTCTCAGAAAAACACCAAAGAGATATTCTGTTCTTTGTACTCTCTGTATGATATTTCTTGGTTTCCAAATTCTCAATGTTGGTGTAACAGCCATAACTTCCTTATCTTCAAAAAATCCAACCATATTTATCAGAGCTTCGGCCTCAACAAAAGAATCGGCATCGAGAGAACCAACAAATTCTGTTTTCACGTGTCTTAAACCAAAATTCATTGCATTTGCTTTTCCACCATTTTTCTTAGTATAAATCCTAACACCATATTTTCCAAAACTCTTTGCAATCTTATATGTGTTATCTTTTGAACCATCATCAATAACTATTATATCTAATTTATTTTTAGGATATTTCAGCTTTAAAAGAGATTTTATTGTCTGGCCTATATTTTTCTCTTCATTATATGCAGGTATAATTATTGTAACAGAAGGAATCTTATTTGGTTTTATCTTTCTAAGCTTATCTCGGTTACTAAAAAGTGTAAAAAAATATAAATTTACAGAAAACAAGGCAAAGAAAATTGCTAGATACATCAAATAGTAGTTAAATAAAGGTATAGGCATTTTATTCTTCAGATTTTTCTCCTAGATTAATCTGAAAATAATCATAAAAGTCTGGAGAAAGGTTTAACTCTAGTGTATGGGCTACTTTTTTTGCATCTACAAGACCCTGTTTAATAAATGTCTTAATATGCTCATAGGCCTTATTTCCCCTAATCTTGACAACAACACTCTGTCTTATTGGCTGTTTATACGCAATGATCGCTAGTGTCTCTTGTTCTGCTCTTGTGAACTCTGCATTTCCGGTTGCTAGCTTAGTTACAATGTTCGCGTACTCTCCTTTAACATCCATTTTCCAGGTTTCTTCTTTTTCAACTATTGTCATGGCAGAATCTTCTTTGTCATATTTTTCCTTTATCTTATCAAGTAATTCTCGTAACATTATAGGATTTATTCCAGTTAGAGTATTCAGTTCTTGCAAACTAAGAAATCTCGCAGCAACAAATAGAGTTGCCTCTACCCTTTTTAATAAGTCAATCTCATTCTCTTTTTGTGTTTCTATTTCAAATTCTCGACCTTCTGCCATTTTAATAGCAAGTATAATTTAGTTAAAAATATTCCCTTTTTATATTTTATTTGACTAAAGATATAATCAAATTTGATATCTCAGGATTGCTCCAACTCCGCCAAGATTCTTGAATTGTACTCCTTCTTCTGTTTCTGTTGAAATTAAATACACTTGAGCTGAAATTGATTTTGCTTTTTCTGTAATCTCATCTATAATATCTTGATGCAGACTTGTTGAAATAAAAACATCCTCTGCTGCTCCCATTTCAAGTGCTCTTTTAACCTCACTTAAACCATAAGCAGCATGAGATGGCTTAGTAGCAAGCGTTGTAAAAAACCTCTTGATAAGATTTTTTTCAATCAATATTTCCTGTTTTGCAAGCTCATCTTGTGAAGCTTCAACCAGCAACTTTAAACCAAATTCATCTGTATACCCAATATCTTTTACTGCAAGTACTTTTTCTTTAAGTGCGGTTACGAGCTCTCCTTCTTTCAAGAAATCTTCTTTTGTTGGGCCAGGACCTCCGACAAGTATGCCTTTCAATTTAGTCATGTTGAAGAAAATTTCTTTAGCAGCTTCTGCAACTCTTCTATAATACTCTTTTGCCATTCCCTCTCTTATACGAGAATAACGCGCAGCTGAATTATGCACAACCAAGCAATTGGCGATAAAATTTTCCTTTCTGACAGATATGTCCACTAATTCATCTTCTTTTTCTTTTACAATCTCTTTAATTCTAACTGGGATAAATTTATAATCTAAAATCTTAGAGAGTTCTTTTTTTAAATTTTCATCCTTAATAAACGCTAGAATTGAAGTTTTGAATATTCCTTTACTCATCTCTCTTTTCCCAAAAAAGAAATTAGAAACTTTTTTGAAATCTTTTTTTCTCATACCATAGTTTTCTATTGTTTCTCTGATTTTTCTGCCATCAATAACTATTTGCCTAGTAAAATTAGTATCACTTCTACAATTAATTATTTTTTTTAATTTTTCCATTTTTTCATCACTTGTAAATCCTATCTGCCTAGCAAATATTCTAAGTGACTCTTTGTCATCAATTGAAATTGTAAACCTTGGTTTTTTTGAGTAAATATTTCGCCTATTGTCATACTCCCATAAAGAAGAGATTATCCCAAGCCTTAAAAGTGCCAATTGAATCTGTTTAGATAGAATTTTGTTATTTATTCCTAATCCTATTCTTCCTGAAACATAACCTTCTGCATCAAACAATCCTCTAAAAAAAGAAGCAAGTATTTTTTCATCGCTCTTTAAGATTTTAGAAGGAATTAAGGAATTTGTTGCGTATCTTAATTCAGGGAAGTTCTTCTTTATTAATTCGACTATCTCTATCCCATAAACCCTTACCTGCCAATAATTTTTTCTTTCTCTAAATCTGATTCTGCTTTCTGTATTAAAAATTTCGTCAACTAACCCTTTATACCTCCCAGCAACATCTTTTCTCTGTTCAAAGAGGGTTATCCTGTTTTTTTCCATAGAGCCATCTCCTAAAAAATAACCAATAAACATTGCCAATCTGCTATCAAGAACTTGGGGTATCTTTTTTGAAGGTTCAGCATATTCTGTTAAAAATTCTTTGTAATCAACCTCTAATAAATTACAGGTTTTTCTTATGTTTTCTTTTTCTAAATTTCTTTCTCCTAACCCAAATTTAGAGATTATTGTTTGGCTTAAACCAATTTTTTCAGCTAATTCTTTTTGCGATATCCCTCTTTTTATTCTTTCTTTTTTTAAAAACTCTTTACCTTTTTCACTTACAACATACCTCAAAGGTTCAACTTCCAGTATTTGCTTTTCTCCTTCAATACCTATTTTTTCAGGCATTAATAAAAAATCACCTTTCTTTAATTCTGAGGCAGCCTTTCCACAAATTTTACCTTCACTCCTAACATAAAATAAATGATCTTGAGAAGATTTAATCTCTGTCCTTGGATTTTTTGTTATTATTTTTAGGGTTTCCTTTTTATTTTCCCACTTGTCTAAAACCTCAGATTTTTGTATAGAAAAATTATTAAGATTTGCAGATATAATTTCTAAGGGATTGTGGACCATTTCTATAGGAAGGATATCTCCTCCCTCCGTCATTATAAGAGTATCTTTGCTTAAGCACTGACCTCCTTTTTCTGTTTTTCCTGGAATTCCTGATGTCAGTTTTCTTAAAACATTGATATTTTTACCTTCAAGTATTCCGATAGTTGTATGGTCTCTTTCAATAGCAATCAATCCATAAAGCTCCTGAATCTCAAGCATCTCCTTAAGTGGATCAAGCACAAATGTTTGATCGCACCTGTAAAGTTTAACTTTCAAAGGTTGAGGAGGTTCTAGACTCCATACTTCTATCTGCTCCTGACCCTCAATTGGGCTGACATTTCCACAAAATATAGCTAATCCATTTTTAGGAGTTACTTTAAACAATTTCAGATGCCTGCTTATTCTTTCAAGTGAATCAAGCACAGCTTTCCTTGTGTTAGTAGATTTAATATTTTTAGCAGTGCTTTTCTCTTCTTCAATTTGCTTTGCTGTATTGATTACATTAGCGCCAGCTGGAATATAAACAGTAACAAGCTGGGTATGCCTACCCCTAATTGCTTCCAGCTGTTCAACAAGCTTTCTTAATTTTAATTTTTCACTTTCGTCCATTTTAAGAGCAAGAAATTTAGTTTTAAATACCTTATCTAGGAGAAGACTATAAGAAAGTTACCTCAAAGTTACCTTCTTTAATCTCTTTAGCATTAGTTACTGACTTAAAATCAGAGATAACCTCTTTTATTAAGCTCAGCTTCTCTTTTTCAATTGTTAGAATAATTTCAGCTTTCATTGATTTCTGATTCTCTGATTTTGATTGCCTCACTTTATTTAATATCTCAATAAAGATATCTCCTATTTTCTCTGCCTTTTCGTCTTTGATTTTTAAATCTGGCCAGCTTGAAAGATGAATGCTCTTGTATTTTTCATCTTTCGCAAATCTTTCATGATAGATTTTTTCAGTTATAAAAGGCATAATTGGAGCAATAAGCTTTAAGATAGTAGATAGTGCTGTGTATAGAACATATTGTGCAGATATCTTTTCTTCACTTGAGCCTTGATAAATCCTTCCTTTAACTATCTCTAAATAATTATCACAGAAAGTATGCCAAAAAAAGTTGTCAACCTCTCCACGCGATTTTGAGTATTCATAACTTTCAAATGCTTCTGTGCATTTGTCCACTATATCTGATAATTTTGAAAGAAGCCATTTGTCTATAACTTCTAATTTTTTTGGTTTTTCTTCCTTGTAATCCTTCAAGTTCATTAAAACAAATTTTGAAGCATTGAATAACTTGTTGACAAGTCTTTTTCCTGTAACAAGATCTTTTTCATCATAGTCTAAGTCTTCACCTAACTTTGAACCAGCTGCCCAGAATCTTAAAGCATCTGCACCATATTTTTCTAAGACTACTTGAGGTTCAATAACATTTCCTTTGCTTTTTGACATTTTTTCACCTTTTAATGTCACAAAACCTGAAATCATTATATTTTCCCAAGGAATCTTGTTTTCATGCAGATATGACTTAATAATTGTGTAAAAAGCCCATGTTCTGATTATGTCGTGTGCCTGGGGTCTAAGAGAATAAGGAATTTTTATTTCATTATTAACAAGCGAAGAAGTTATTTGTGGGCTAAGTGAAGAAGTCATCCATGTGTCAAATACTTTTTTCTCAGGTTCTCCTAT
>JACRHU010000049.1 GCA_016211995.1 Candidatus Pacearchaeota archaeon | reverse complement strand
TCGGTTTTTAAGACCCCAAAATCCATTTGGATTTTTTGGTCAGAGCAAAGAATTGCTACACTATCTACTATTCTTCTTTCTCCTCTTTTTTTACTTTGGTTTCTTCTCTTATTATCTTTCTTACTTCATCTGCCTTTACAAATTTTAACGGTTCCCATAATTTCATATATCTTTCCAGTACCTGGAGCTCTTCTTTTCTTGCAAAATTATTTAGTTCATCAATTATACTCTGGCTTGTTTCTTTTACTGATTCTATATCTCTTTTTATTTCTCTCAAACTATCTTTAACAATTGTGAGTTCTTTTTTTATTAAATCTAAACTTTTTATAAAACCCTCATCTGCCATTAAAACTCTATCTCTCAATAAATTATGTTTTTCTTCTAAATCAGATACCTTTGTACCAAAATCAGAAAGATACGCTCCTGCAGATTCATCAGCCATTTTTCACCTTTTATTAAAAATGTATCCTCTTTTAAATACTTTACTTGCTTTTTTTTTCTTTATTTTTTAGCATATTTCCACATTAATCTAAATTGATTTCTATAACTGTCAGCATTTTCTTTATTTTTTATTACTATCGCAACGGGCGGTTTAGCTGTCCATATGAATAAAACAACTTTATCTTTATAGATAATGGTGTCTGTAAAACTGCTATATTCATGAGGATTAAATTTTGCTTCTCCATAATAATCTTTTAACAATTTAGGATTTATTTTTTTGAGTTTTTCATCAAAAATACATTTTGACCTTATTTTAAGTTTTTTCTTCTTTTTCTGCCAGATATCCCAATAAAAACTCATGATCTCTCTGAACAATCCGCTTACCCCAAAATCAAGATATTCGCCGTTATACCCAAGTTCCTCCAGAATATTTTCACACACTGTTTTTATTCCTTTAGTGCCAGAAAAAACAGTTACTTCTTGTTTTATTGCTCCAATCTGCCTTTTGGCTTTAAGTTGAGGTAAAATCTCCCTTAGCTCCTCTTCTCTTTCCTTAACAAGATTTAATAAAATCATGGGGTCTGCGGCTTCAAAATACCTCATTTTTCTTACCACAACATAGCTTACAAGCCCTTTTTCTATAAGTCTCTTCAAACAATCATAGACCGTTGCTCTATGCAATTCTGCTTTCTTAATCAGAGGTCCGGCCGTAGTACTTCCTAATTCGAGTAACGCAAGATAAACTTTTGCCTCAGCATCTGTCAAACCTATTCTCTGGAGCGTTGCTATCATGAAAAAACCAAACTTTCCTGCCTTATAAATGTTGTCATAAATATGACTACTAATGCTTAAAAGAAGAATATCCTCTCCACTAATAAGGTAAAATGAAAATCCAAAATAAAATAAAATCAGAAATAAGTACAGTAAATAAGGAACTTAGGAAAATAAATCCAAGCCTTACTGTTTTAGATTTATTCAATTTTATGAGACAGGAATATCTTAAACAGGCTCTTACAGATGAACTTAAAAGCTATATAAAATCTGTAGGAACAGAAATGCCGCTATCTGATCTTACTGAAAAAGACAAAAACCAACTTAGAGAGCTAATAAAAAAAAGAAAACTAAATTGGGAAGATATAACTTTTCATCTCAGATATAGAATAACTAACTTTTCAGACTTATTTAATATAACCAGAACAAAAAATGGGAAAGACGCTAAAGAATCAATTAAAAAAGGATTTTTGATAAGTCTGTTGCCCCTGAATATGGTTTTGCCTGCCGAAGTAAGAAAAAAATTCATTCCTGAAGCTGATTACTTCACAAGATATTCTACAAGTAATCCCGACCCCTATGGGTTATTTACAAAGAAAACTAAAATTTTGGACAAGAAAACTAAGAAGTACCTTGCATCGAGAAAATTTCCACATTCTGCATTAATGAATATAATTGATATCTGCCCAATAGGATGTGTTGGTTGTTATAAATCTGCTATTGGGACAAGAGAAAGGAAAAGGGAAATAAATTTAGGTTTAGCCCTAAATCCCGAAAGGGTAATTAAGCAAACAAAAATGTTTGTTGAATGGTTAAATAAGAATCCAACTGTTTATGATATTATACTTTCAGGTGGAGAACCTTTAATGTATGGCAATCCAGTAATAAAGGAAATGTTTAAAATTTTCAAAAAAGCAAAATATCTTAGAATAATAAGAATATGTACTGCTGTTATTTTCATGGGTCTGCCTTTCAGAATAAATAATAAATTACTAGAAACTTTACAAAAATTTTCAGAGGAAACAGGCATAAGAATAACTTTTAATACACATCTTTCAAATCATTACCAGATTACTCCT
The DNA here is from genome assembly GCA_016211995.1 of Candidatus Pacearchaeota archaeon. Taxonomy (GTDB): domain Archaea; phylum Nanobdellota; class Nanobdellia; order Pacearchaeales; family DTIR01; genus JACRHU01. The sequence goes on along the minus strand of JACRHU010000049.1, from coordinate 2,727 downwards.
GAAGCATTAATTGCAGTTCATAAAATAAAGAAAGCAGGATTCAATATTTATTCTCAGGTGCCCATACAGGAAGGAATTAATTTTTTTAGAGATGACCAATTCAAAACAATCAAATTCTGGGTAGAACTTGGAAAAAGGCAAGTAGTTGCAGGAGTAGAGCCATATAAGTTTATAGTTGATATGCATCCAAGGACACAGAAGAGATACGTTCCATTTGAGGAATTACTTAAGGTATGGAGTATTGTTGAAGATAGCCATGACTATCCTGAATTGCAAAGGCCAAGAACATTGAGCATACTCTCTGCTGAAGGAAACATAATTTTATCAGATTCTGACTTGTTTGCTACAAAAAAACAAGTAGATAAAAAAAGCAAAATCGTTAGATATACAATTCCAACAATATTTTCAGGAGAAGCAGGAAAATTAAAAATAGAAAGAATTAATACATTCATCGAGCCTTTAATTAAAGGAGTAAATGACTATCCAGACAGCCTTTATAGATTAAGACAAGCTTTTTTTAAGGATGATAACGGAAAAAGTAAAGAGAAAGATAAAAGAGCTTAAAGAAAGAGTGAAAAATGTAGCACTTCGGGCAGATAGAGCTCTAGAAAACATAGAAATTCTTTATGCAACAAAATATCTTTCTGCTAAAGAGATTGTTGAATTAATTAAAATAGAAGGAAAAATAATTATTGGCGAGAATAGAGTACAGGATACAGAAAAGAAGATAGAAGAAATAGAAAAGAGAGGATTAAGAAATAAAATTGAATTACATATGATAGGTCATCTGCAAAGCAATAAAGCATCAAAAGCAGTTGAAATTTTTGATTGCATTCAATCAGTTGATACATTAAAACTAGCAGGAAAAATAAATAAGCATACACAACAAGTTAAAAAAATAATGCACGTTTATTTAGAAGTTAATATTTCAGAAGAGCCACAAAAATTTGGCTTTCCTGTTGAAGAGATAAAAGATGCTTATGATAAAATAAAAAATATGAAAAATTTAAAGATTATTGGCCTAATGACAATGGCCCTAGAAATTGAGCCAGAAAAAACAAGACATTATTTTAAAAAAATGAAAGAGGTTGCATCCTCTCTTGGATTAAAAACATCAATGGGCATGTCTAATGATTTTGAGGTTGCGATAGAAGAAGGTTCTGATATGATAAGAATAGGAAGGGCAATATTTCAATAAACGAAAACTATTTTAATCTACCTCTTCTTTTAATGCTATGATATTTGAAAAAGGGGCTCCACTTTACGGCTATGAGGTTGCAAGAGAGGCTGGACAAGACATACTTTATGTTAACTATCTTGGTAGTCCTTCTGCACCCAGTTTAGCTGATTCACCTATTGCTATGGCAAGAACAGTTGACGCCTTAATTGAAAACCCAACTGTTTCAAGAGTAATATTTGTACAGCAGCATAATTATAGCCACGATTTTAACCAGGTTTCGATGTTAATTGAGATAGCAAATCTTTATAATTATTTTGTTAAACAAGAAAAAATAATTTCTGCATCAAGACTTGCTCCTCTTGCATGCAAAAGATGTTTGGGCCAGAGGTTTAATGGTGTTAACTACCTGATTTTGAATTTGCTAAAACAAGACCCGATTGGCTGTTATGTTGAAGCAAGAAGGCTTTTGAGAGAAGAAAGAATAAATGCAAGAGGCCTTGCACCAGAATGCGAGCATTGTGAAGAAAGTTATTTAAGAATTCTCGAGAAGTTTTTAATGCTTCTTGAAAAAACAGCACTTATCAAGCAGGTTGGAGAGTTAGAAGGCCATCATGTTGGGTCTCGAGAAATTTATAGAAAATTTTTCAAAGCAGATATTATTCCTAACTTCACATTTACAAGGCTAGTTGCAAGTTTCCCACCAGAAGCAGAAATTGTTTCTCAGTATGAAATAGCAACAGGATATGATAAAAGCATTGTAACAATTTTAAAAATGCCTATTGAAACAAAATATTTATATCATCTAGTACCTCCTGAATATGCTCTAGACGAAAATCATTATGCTTTGTTAAGTCTTGCAAGAACTGTTCTTATTGAGCATAGACCTAAGGCAGAAGAATTTACAGATCCAGAAAGAACTCGGGCTGTTTTTTTCAATATCTCAAGAGATTTGCTGCAAGAGCTTGCTGAAACTAAGAGAATAAAGCTGACATATAGGCAGTTAAATAGGCTAGCAACAATACTTGTAAGACACACAATTGGTTTTGGAGTTATTGAAGTTCTTTTGCAAGATGAAAAACTGCAAGATATTGTTGTAAATTCTCCAATTGGACAGACCTCTATTTTTGTGAGACACAATGATTTTGATGAATGTTCTTCAAATATTATTCCAAGCAGAGAGGATGCTGATTCATGGGCTGCAAAATTTAGAATGCAGTCTGGTAGGCCTTTAGATGAAGCAAATCCGGTTTTAGATACAGATTTAGCATTAGGAAAAGTAAGAGCAAGAGTTGCTGTAATCCAGCAGCCTTTATCTCCTCATGGAATTGCTTATGCATTTAGAAGACATAGAGAAGAACCATGGACTCTTCCTTTATTTATTAAAAATAAAATGTTAAATCCTTTAGCTGCTGGTTTACTTTCATTTTTAATTGATGGCGCAAGGACATTGCTTGTTGCTGGAACAAGAAGCTCTGGAAAAACTTCTTTACTAGGAAGTTTATTACTAGAAATAATGCCTAAATATCGCGTTATTGTTGTTGAGGATA
>JACRHU010000048.1 GCA_016211995.1 Candidatus Pacearchaeota archaeon | reverse complement strand
TCTAATCCAAAATGAAAATCAAGAACCTCGTCTTCTGTAATCTGCCCTAATCTTTTTATTTTCTCTAAAAATACCTGATATTTTATCTCTCTCTTTTGCATTTTTTCTTCAGTTTCTTTTCTTTTTTCTCTTAAATTCCTTCTCACACCTGAAACTATTCTGCTAACTTCGTCATCCTTAGCTGTTCTTGTGCTGTATATCAAAAAAACCTTCTTGTTTTTAGGATGCTCAGAAATGTGAAGCATTTCTGACATAATCACATTTTGTTTTTTTCTATCCTCTAATTTTTTTCTTAATTTTTCTGTATAAACATCAAGCTGAGAATCACCATAAAGTACCAAAGTCAAATTATACTTAAGTCCTTCACTATCAAGAATTCTTTTTACAGCCGAGCTGTACTCTGGAAAAGCTTTAATCATAAGTCTATCATGATATTCTTCTCCTGGATATAAAAAAGAGGCATTAATCACTTCTTTTGAACTGCCACTTGATAATTGTTGCACAGAAAAATAATCTCCGCTTTGTCTAACAATAAAATTTGGTTTTTTATTACTCTTTTCATCAACTAATTTCAAAATTTTGCCAATTATTTCAAGCAATCTTTCCAAAGAGGATTCATTCTTTTTCATTGCTATTTGAACTCAGCTGAATTATATTTAAACTTATCTTTTATCAAAATCTGGCTCATACATAATGTTATTATTTGATCCATCAACTAATGCAATATAATCACTTACTACTCCACCATAGATGTCATAATAAATCTTAGCTATTGCTTGACCTTCTTCACTTATTCCTCGTGGCCCTAAAATACTCATTTCAACATTTATTGTACTTTCATGTCCATGAAATTGGATTTCTGCAGAATCGCCAAGAATTCTTTCAACTCTTCCAATCATTGTTCTAACTATTTGTCCTACATATGGTTTTAACCTTCTGAGTTCATCATCTGCTCTTCTTAATTCTTCACGATGGTTTATCATTTTCCAAAATAATCTCCTACATGATATCTTAATAAACCTTGGCTATCAATTGCAATGAGTGATTTTTGCCCAAATTGCTCTACCTGGAGAGCATACCCGCCATTTACTTGTCTAATTCCTGTGATAACTGCTCTTCTTTCTCTTTCTTTAACAAGTTCTCTTACATCCACCATAGGAACTCTGCCTTCTTCAAGTTCTTGCAACAATCTTTCAAGATGTTCTTGTTTCATTTTATACTCCCGTATAATTTTGCCTATAAGTAGTATCATGTGGTATATGCAATCCTTGTTCTTTTAGTAAATCTCTAAATGATATTGGGATTGTCACCTCATCCATTCTTTGTTTAGCTGTTACAAAATTGAATTTAAATCTATCCGGAAATAGTTCATCATATGATTCAGGTATTGTTGTTTCCTTCATTCTTTGTGCATCTTTTATTAGATTTACCATTTTAAACCTCCAAATCTTCTAGAGCAAAATGAAAATCAATTCGTTCATCAAGGGTTATTGGTCCTTTTTGTTCCATTTTTTCTAAAAACTGTTTAGTTGGCGACCAGCTGAATCTTCTTACTCTTTCTGAATTTCTGCTTTCTCTTTGACTGCTTTGCATATTTCTTATTTGGTATGTTGGAAGCTCTCTATACATCTCAGCAACTTCTTCCATAGCTCTGTCTCTATCAAATTCTTTTTCAAAATTGTCACGATAATCATCTAAATCCTCTGAGAGCATTGGGTCTTGTTCTGCTCTTCCACTCCTGAAAAAAGGTTCAATAATTAGAGGTTCTGTTCGTCCAACTTCATCAATAATCTCTGGGGCATTTTCTATTCTTTGTGGCTGATTTTCATTTCCATACTCTCTAAAAACATATAGATAAGATGCACCAATTCTTTTGCAACTAGGCACATATTTTATTCCATGATCATATAAAACTTGAGTAATTATATCTCTGTATTGAACAGTTGTTTGAATCATTATATCTTCTTTAACTCCTCTCCCGGAGTGTACATTAAAACCTTCAACTTTTCCCTTTAGAAAAGATCCATCTGATTCTTTTATAACAGAAATGCCTCCTTGCCCAGTAATATGTTCTAGATGATTCCCTTCTTTCTTTGCAGCTGGAATCATTGAAACATAAATTTTATCCATAACACCCTTTAGCCTTTCCTCTGCTTCTGGACTTACATTCTCATTATATTCTTGTAGCATTTTAGTTTCCTCAAATTATTTTAATCTTGGATTTTTAACAGGATATTTTAATGCTTCAGCTTTTTCTCTTTCTGCTCTTGATACTTGTTCGTCATATTGTCTTTGCCATTCTTGTTTTGTCTTTCCATAAGCAAGTCTGTCAAGAATCTCATCAGCTCTTGCTTTTATTGCTTCAAGCTGTGCTGTATTCAAGTTTTTCATTCCTTGCAGCATTTCTTTTCCCATCAAATCATTTAGTGCCATTTTAGATTTTTGTTATCCTCTCGACTATTTTTTCCGGTTTATATTTTCTTATCAATTTTTCTACAAAATGTCCATAATCTATTGGATACCCACCAATTACAACCTCCGCCTTGTGTAAAAGGGCGGATATGCATAATTCATATAACTCCATAAAACATTTTTTATCCTCATTAACTATCCCTTCAATTCTCCAGTGAAGATACAATCCTCTTGCTTCTGCTATCACTCTTTCTTCCAGCAATTTTTGTTTTAAATCTCCTTCAAGTGCCATTTTTTAATTATCTTTTTTTAAATATTCTATATCTTTAATTGAATATAATCCTATTTGATTTTGTTCTGCTTCTATACTCTCTCTTTCTTGGATGGCTCTCACTAATCTTACTAAGCCCAATGTACCATCTAAACTCAAGGAATCATTTTTTGCAGACGATAAATTTTCTCCCAACCCCCTCCTAGCTGTTTCTTGATCTGTCTCTCGTTCTGTTTTCTGTTTAAAACCAGGGTCTGTTTGATATCTAAGTAACATTCTACTGCTAACAGTATGTCCAAGCACAGCGTGTGATAATTCATGACCTATGTAGCCTTTTAGTGCATAATCAGAAAGATTTAGTACAAGAGGATCATATCTAATAACTCCTCTATAAATACTCATCCACTCTCTAATTCCATCTACAATAGACTTTTTTTCTTTCATAACTGCAAATTTTTTTCCTTTTAATTCTGGGAAATATTCTCTCTGAACCTCTGCAACCAATCTTATTATTCTTCTTTCTCCAGGCGTTTCTACAATAGGCGTTTCTACAATTATTGGTGTATATATATCAACCGAATTTATTTCTTTGTTCATCATTTTATTTAATCCTCCTTTCAAGCCTTACAGAGCCTTCTCTTACATCTCCCCAATAGTCATTATCTGGATTAGAAGGTGTTTTGCCGCGAGCGTCACTGCCCATTTCATCATGAGGTGCAAAATAACTATCTGGCTCGATTTGGTAATAAAAATTTCCAACTAATGTGATTGAACCATCTTTGTTTCTTGTTTCTATGTAAGGTCCTTCTAGTTTTTCAACAAATATTACATCTCCTTTTGTTTGCATCTGGCATGCTACTGGGGCGAAGCCTTTTTTTGCATAGCTTTCAAATCCAACATATCTTTCAGGAGCATCTCTAAATTTAGGATAGATTAAAAGTCCTAGAAATGCAGTTCCTACTATTGCTCTTAATACATTAGTTCCTAAATTGCTTTCTTTTTTATAATCTTTTTTCATTTTAATTTTCTCCTGAATTTTTCTCTAATAATCTTTCGGCTTCACCTATTAGCCTTTCAAGCTCTGAAAAATATTCTCTCCTGCCCAACCCTTCTTTATTCAATTTTTTTAATTCACTTAAAGGAAGCTGAAACGCTACATTACATCCTTCCATACTTATATACACTCTTGGATCTTCTGATCTTTTAATTTCGGTTACCCGATACCCCTTAAAGTCTGGTATTATCACAATTTCTTCTCCAGAGTAGGGTATCTGCGTACTGATTATCTCAAGGTATCGTGGTAATCTCAACTCATCTTGTTTTTTCATTTTAATTTTCTCCTTGTTTTAATTGAGCATAACATTCATCAACTAGCTCTCCAACTTCTTTTTGATGAGATAAAATAATCGGACATCCTGCTTCGCCATTATCTTTTTCAGCTGATTTATATTTAACACCACTAGTTCCATGGGCGCCAGCATCTTCTTGATAAACTTTCCCATCTAAAAAAATAACTCTTTCAAAAATTCCTTTCATCCCTGCATCAGTCACTTCTCTAGGGCCAAAGTAACTTACAACTAAAGCATCTGCCTTTCCAACAGCCTGTCTTTTATAGGCAACAGCCATTGTTCCAAAGTCAAACTGTTTTTTAACATAAGCGTCAGGCTGGACAAAATCATGTGAAGAAATCATTTTAATCCCCCCTTCTACTTTGTTGATAAGTCTCTAATTGCTCCCAGAATTTTTTTTCTTCAGGAGATAAAGCAATAGCCTCTAGTCCCCATTGGCATATTTTTTCATACATACTTCTGAATAATGATCTTGCTGTTTCATACACTGCTAATTTCATTTCTTGTTTCATTTTAATCTTCCTCCCCGCCATTAGCTTTCTTTTCTTTCTCTGCTTTTTCTTTTCTTGCTTTTAGTACTTTTTCAGGATCTTTGTATTTTTCTTCAAGTGCCTCAAAGTTTTGTGCAATTACGTAGTCTCTTAATCTATCTCTTGCATTAGTTGTTACCATGTCAGTTAAGAAATTCAATGCTTGTGCCATTGCTTCTCCCCTAACCTTTGCTTTTTCATCCGTACTTTCTATTTTTTTCTTAGCATCTTTTGCAAATTGCTCATATGTACCTTTATAGTTTGCTAAGAATTCTGGGAATTTTTCCTTGTAGCCCATTTCTTTTGCAAGAGAGGTAACTTCACTAACTGGTGATTGTGTAAGTGCAAGTAAATAACCCTGCATTAGGCTTCCTATTGCAGCATTTGTGCCAGATTTAGGTGTAATAGAACCATCTTTTTCCATATCTGCTTCATATGCATTTAAAAGCGCACCTAATTCAAATTTTTCTTTTTGGCTTTTTGCGCTGTCTTTTAGTTTTCTAAGAGCCATGTAAGAATAAGTTAATCCAAGCTCTTGATTTTTACCTTGAGAATTAATAGTAATTTTTTCATTTGGGTCTTGAGCAGCAGCTAGATATACCCAGTCTTTGAGTATTTCTTTTCTTGCCTTATCATCCAGCTTATTTTCCAAATTTTGTGCCATTTTAGTTTATCCTATATCCTCCACCCAATACTCTTTTTCTTTCTCTGTCATGTATTATTTCTTCTTTTCCCCTTTCATCATCAATTTCCATCTGACGATAGTGAATATATTCTCCAACTTCTCTAACATAATCTAATGTTTTAATAATTGCCTTTTTTCCAATAGTCCCTAATTTGTTAAGTAGTGTTTGTTTTGCCATTTTAGTTTACCCCTTTTTCTTTAATTTGGCTCTTTAAGTATTCTACTTTCCTTCTTATAATTTTAAGATAAAATTCCTTTGGACCAGGCCTCCATATACTCATACCATCTTTATGGTTCATCGCTGCTTGTTCACTCATAAGGCATCTGATATCATATTCTATTCCGCTCGGAGTTGTAGAAACATCATATCTTATTTTCTCAAAATTAATATACCACATAAGATCTCTTGGCCTTTTTGCCTGTTCCTCTATTTCAGGAAATTCTCTGCCGATGGATGTCCCTAAGAAACTCAATAAATTTTCTAATTCATTAACATTTAATCTTTTTTTCATTTTAATAACCTCTTCCATATTTAAATTGTAAATATAAACTTTCGCCTGCTCTTATTCTTGCTTCTTTTCTTATCTTTTCTTCAAATGCCCTATCTTCTGCTTCTTGGCGTTTCCTCTCTCTTTCTGCTATTGTAGTTTTTATTACATCATGAAATCCGTCTAATCTTCTAAGTCTTTCTTCTAATTTCTTCTCTTCTCTCTCCCTATGTCTTTTATCTCTTGCTATAACTGAAGCTATAATTGCATCTACTTCAATTTTATGATAAACCTGTTCATTTACTTTTTCTGTCATTTTATTTTCCTTATTTTTATTATAAATTTAATTAAGCTTGTAAAAAGCTTATTTCTTTCAAGAAATCAGGCTTTATAAATCTTTCTATTTTGTTGTCACGTTCAAGTGACATTCTTATAGGGTTGTAATTTAGGAGACCTCCAATAAGTTGCCAAGATTTATGTGTATAAAAGATGGTAAGATAGAAAGATTTAAATATCACCTTACCAATAATTATGTGTATGAAACTTGGCAAGAAAGAAATTGAGAGAATTAATAAGGCTCTTGGAGGACACCTCTCTAGGCAAGGCAGTCTAGATTACGCACTCGAAAAACAAGAAGATAACAGACTAGGGGATTATACTAAACTTGCCTATCTATGGCGCGCAATATTAGTAGATCATCCCTTTTCAGATGCAAGCAAAAGGACAGCAGTCTATCTAGCATTAGTTTTTGCAGAGCAATATAGAAAAATTCCAAATAAAGATTTATTGATATATCATGCTCTATCAATAGCTAAGAATAATATAACTAACATAAGGAATATAACAAGGAGGCTTAAAAATGCAATTTTCTAAGATAGAAAAGATAATGAAGGAAAATCCAGATATAAATGAAATTTTTCAGCATTACGACAAGACAAGAGAATTTTTGATAGGAAGGAAAAGAATAGATATCACTTTAGATAAGAGAATAATTAAAAAATTAAGAGAAATTTCCATAAAAGAAAAAAAACCAATATCAAGAATTATTGAGGAAGCTATCAAAGATAAATTATTCAAAATTTCCTTGACATAAAATCAATTATTTGCTATATATCAAAAAATATCCAACTGCTCTTCTGCTTCTTCCCATTCTTCTCCGCCTTCTTTAACTCCAAGCTCCTTGTTGATCTGCTCTTCTTCTGTTATAAAACTTGGAATATCACTTGGTTTTTTATGCTGTTCTATTTCTTCTAATTCTTTTTCTTTCTCTTCTTTTTTATGCTCTTTCTCTTCTTCTGATTTTTCTACTTTTTCTTTAAACTCTTTAAGTCTCTCTTGCACTGTTGCATGCTCTCTTTTCTTCTCATCTTCAAGCTTTGTTTCTTCTTCTTGCACTATTTTGCTGATTTCATGTGCAGCGTCTGCATTTACACTAATACTATCTATTCCACGCTGGACAAGAAAGCGCGCCATTTCAGGATTGCTTCCAGCCTGGCCGCAAATACTGCTTTTAACTCCGTATTTCTTGCATACATTAATAACATGGCTAGCCATTCTTAGAACAGCAGGATTCATTTCATTGTATAATGCTTGTAACTGCTCATTTCCCCTATCAATTGCTAATGTAAATTGTGTTAAATCATTTGTTCCCATAGAAGCAAAATGTATTTTTTGCTCGCACATTTTGTCCATTAATTCAACAGCAGCAGGTGTTTCAACCATAATTCCAAGAACAACATTATGCATATCAAGCTCTTGCATTAATTTCTTTGTTTCCTGTATTTCTTCAACACTTATTACTTGAGGCATCATTACACCGATTTTTGCGATATTTAAGTCAGCCACACGCTTCAATGCTCTAAGCTCTGCCTTGAATAACCCAGGATATTTTAATGAAGCACGAATACCATGCATTCCAAGCATAGGATTTCTTTCAATTCTTGGAGCGCCAGGCAGGTCATTAAATTCGTCTGTTCTAATGTCACTTGTTCTTACCCAACATTCATGTCCTGTGAAATGCTCAACTATTCTTTTAACTCCATTAAAAATTAATTCTTCATATTCATGCACTCTGTTTTCTTTCAAATACTGCATTGGATGTTTTTTTGCTCCAGCGATAATTCCTTCCAGTCTGAGTAAGCCAATTCCATCTACCTTTGCTTCTGCTGCTCTTTCAGCATATTCTGGCAAATCAGTTATAACTTTAATTTTCGTTCTTGTCTTAACAATAGGATTAACTTTTACTCTTTCATATGTAACTCCTTCGACTCTTCCTTCATAAACCTTGCCTGAAGTGCCATCAACTGTAATCTCCATCCCATCTTTCAATTTTTGCGTTGCATTTTTTGTGCCAACAACGCAAGGAATTCCCATTTCTCTAGAAACAATAGCAGCATGTGCCGTCGATCCTCCTTCATCAGTTACAATAGCAGCTGCTCTTTGCATTGTAACAACCATATCAGGATTAGTCATCTTTGTTACAAGAACATCACCTTTCATTACTTTCTCAAGATCAATTAAATTATAGACAATCTTTACTTTTCCAGAAGCAATTCCAGGACTTGCAGCCAGGCCTTGTGATAATAATGTTGCCTTGATATCTCTTGCTTCTTCTACTTTAGCTTTAGTTGTAACAGGCCTTGTTTGTAAAATATAGCATCTTCCTGCCTCAACTCCAAATTCAATGTCTTGAGGATGATTATAATGTTCCTCAAGCCGAAGAGAATAATTTGCAAGCTGCTTCATTTCACTTTCTGTTAAAACTTGCTGATTTTTCTTTATTTCAGGTAGCTGCATTTTCACTGTTTTGCCATCAGCTGTCCTTGTAATAAAAATTTCCTTTCTGCTGATATGTTTGCTTGTCAGTCTCAAATCTGGCTTGCTCATGAGATACTGGTCAGGCTCTATTGCTCCTGAAACAATTCCCTCTCCAAGGCCGAAGACAGCTTCAATAACAATCTCATTTTTATTGTTCAAGGGATTTATAGTGAAAATAACTCCTGACTTGTCAGAGTTTACCATTCTCTGGACTATTACTGCAATCTCTGCTTTAACATGCTTAAAACCTCTTTTTTGCCTGTAATAAATAGCTCTTGCTGTGAATAAAGAGGCCCAGCATTTTTTAACTGATTCAAGAAGTTCTGCATTGCCTTTTACATTGACAAAGGTTTCTTGTTGTCCTGCAAATGATGCTGTACCTAAATCTTCTGTTGTTGCAGAGCTTCTCACTGCAACAAATTCTGGCTCTTTTGAAATTCTTAGAATGTTTAAGGCATCCATGCTAATATCCTCTCTTTTAAGCATTTCAGAATCTAAATTCAAAGTGTCATAAGATTCTATAACCTCATCTTGAATCTTAACAGGCATTTGCGCAGAAATAATAACTTTTTGAATTTCTTTTGCACTATCTTCAAGCTCTGCAGTATTATTGACATCTATTCTATTCAAAATTGCATATATCTTTTCATCTATTCTAGTAGATTTAATAAAATAAGCATATGCTTGAGCTGTGACAACAAAAGCTCTTGGAACAGGCAGATTCATGTTATACATTTCTGCGAGGTTTGCTCCCTTTCCACCAGCAACAGCAAGCTCTTTTTTGCTTAGCTCATTAAGCCATTTTACAAATTCTCCACCTTCTGGCTCTTTAATTTTTTCAGCATTTTCTCTGTCAATTTGTTTTTTTGCTTCTTCAGAAAACTTTCTAACAAGAAACTCTGCATATGTCCTTCCAGTTGGCTCTGGCCTTGAAGGTCTTGAAGGTTTCACATCTTTTATCATTCAAATATTAAGGTACAATAATCTTTTAAACTTAACGCGTTTAAAAGATTAGAATTAAGGGTTATATACTCCCATTTTAAGGCCAAACTGATCATAGGTTACCGCAAGCCATTCATATAATATTTGGAATGCCAAATTTCTTAAAATTTTATGCTTTTTTATATATTTTGCGTGCCCTGCTGCTATATGGAATAATTCATGTCTACATGTTTTTCGAAAATCTTCTGGCTTTGAAGTATAATATTCATTTATGCTTATATTATATTTATTATCCTCATAAGATGTATAACTGCATTCATCAAGGCATAAAAAAAGATATTTTCTATTTAGCTCTCTTTTTAATTTTGATAGCAGCCCATTACACTCTTTTTCACTTAGTAGGCCATTGTCTATTCTTTCTTTTAAGTTAGTCTGTTTAAATAATTTTTCAAAATATTCATGGGTATATCTATCAATAAAATCATCTCGTTTTGTAGCTCTATGGATCTCCACATTGATAGGAATCCTTTCAAGTCTTAATTTTCTTCTTTCTTCTTCAAAAATTTTTTGCAAATTTTCATTTAACATCAAAAATGCGAGAATAAGATACTTATAAATATTGTGCTCTTTTATCTGCAATTTAAGCTTCTTCTGCTTCAATTGCTTCTTCGACTTGCTCTACCTTAGCTTTTCCAGCCAGTTTTGTGACATTAATGCTTGTTTTGCATGGCAATTTTGCCCTTGCTTTTTTTAATGTATTTCTTACAAAAGAAACATCTTTTTCAGTAGAAAGAGCTATTGTAAAAATAGCTTCTCCTGTCCTAACTCTTGCAGCAATTCCCATTACCACTCCAAAACTTTGTGACATTCCTGTCTGCATTCTATCTGCTCCAGCACCTGTCAACATTTTATTTTCTCTTAGAACATGATGGGGATAACAAGAAACAAAGAATGCATAATTTCCTTTTAGATTATCTTCTAAATGTCTATGAATCATCTGTCTTGCTGCCTCAATTGCATTGTCTCTCATTGTAATCATTTCATTAGCTTTTAATTCAATCAAATAATTAAAATTGCCTGAATTAAACTTTTTTATGTCTCCCATTGTAAATTTTACAATCTTACATGCAGGAATAGCTTTTACATAACTCTTGCCTTTTACGCTTGACTTTCTAGTATAAGCTACTTTTGTATGCTTGCTGTATGATGCTGCTTTACGAAGTGCCATTTTTAAATGAAATCATCTCCTTCATAATTTTTCTTTTTTATTCCGAAGTAAATATTTATTTCCAATAGCGCTGCAGCAAAAATATTGCCATATTTCCTTAGATCATACCATTTTTGTTTAGAGGCTGCTTGCTCATGATTGCTAATTACAGCTTCTATATCTGCTATTCTGGTTTCTAATTTTTCTTGTAATATTTCCATTTTAATCCTTTATTTCAACACTTGTTGTTCTTGCCTGCCCCGGCAATCCTATTTCAAATACCGCACGAAGAATACCTTTGTTTCCATGAGCTGCATGAATCTTTCCCTTTATCACTTTTCCAGCAGGTGATTTCCATTCCACACTCTTGCCAACAAACTTTGCAGCTTCTTGTCTTGTTTTAATCCCTTCTACTTGAATCAAAAAGTGCCTTGGCTTGTAAGTCCTGCTTCCTCGCCTGAATTGAACAACAATACCTTTCATGAAAATTTATACAAAAGTTTGTTTTTAAACCTTTTTATGTCAGAAATGTCCGCATTTCTGAGCACAAGAAAATTTTTAGGAATTTTTTGATTTAAAAACAAGTAGTTAGTGTATAATCCATTGACCATGGATTACAAAAGCCCAAAGGTATCAGCTTTGGTTTGTTAACAATTATCTGATTAGAAAACAATCTCAAAATCTCCGAGAAGCTTTTTTAACTGTGAAAGTATTTTTTGATTTAAAATTCCGCCTTGTTTTTTCTCAAATGCTCTTTCAAATTCTGCCTTGCTGACATCAAATATTCCTGCAGTTGTAATTTTTTTGATTGCATCCTGCATTATAACATAAAGCCCTTCATGTAAGCAGAAAGCATCTATTTCTTTCTTGTCGTATTTTATTCTTAATTTATTTTTCTCTATCTGTTTTTCAATGCTTGCTAGCTCGCATCTCTGTGCATATTCTATTAAATGGCTAATCAATTCAAAAGCATCTTTTCTTGCCTGTTCTACTTCCTGCTTACCTAATTTCTTCTTGTAATCTTTTTTTGCTTTTGCTATTTCTTTTAATATTGTTAAATTTCTTTCAGGCATTTTTCCTTTATCAACTAACTGCGATTTAAACCTGGAAATTAATGAATCTTCATTTCCCTTGCCAAGAAGTTTTTCAAGCAAATCAAAGATTTCCTTGTAAATTCGAAGAATTGTTTTTTCTTTAGTCTTTGCTTCAATCTGTATCATTAATTCTTTTAGTCTTTTGATATAAGAAGCAAATTTTTCCATTAGTTCATCAATTTTCTTTCCAGAAATTTCCTTAACTTTTTGGTGCTCATATCCTTTGTAAATTTCAACAACTTCTTCAAGAATATCTATATATTTCTGTTCAAGCATTTTTTCTTTTTCTACAAAAATTTCTTTCATTAATGCTATTGTTTCACGAGGTGTTGGAGGAGCAACACCATATAACATTAAAATAGCTTGTGATGGAGTTATAATTCCCCAATAAATATCCTCTGTTGCTACATCTAAAAGTTTTCTTTTTACAACATCATTAACTCTGTCCCCAAGAGACATGAACATATCAATTGCTTCTGGTGAAGGTTTAATTTTGCCCATTCTAAGCAGTAATTTCCATGGCATGAATGCTCCCCTGTCATAGAAAGGAACACCATCCCTAATAAAAGTAAAAATAACAGGATGCGCATCTTTTACAGCTTCCCAGAATTCTGTGAGAATATAGATTTGAGGGCTTAACTTGTTTTTAACACCTGCGATTTCTCCTGCCTCAATAACATAGCTGTGTATTATCGCTCTCAACTTTTCTTTTAACTCAAGTCTAGACATTCTCCTGACATCTGTATCATCAATAACAACATAAATATCAACATCAGATGTTTTAGTTGCAGTTCCTCTTACAACAGAGCCTGCAATAACATAACTTACAACATATTTTTCAAATTTTCTTAGAACAAGTGTTTTATGGATACTCGCAACTCTTAAAGCACCAAGAATACCCCTGTCATGCAAAGGATAAGACATGCTTATTGCTTCTAAATAGTCATATTTTCCATCAAATGAGATTTCCCATAAATCTTTAATAAGCTTGACATGCAACCATACTTTTGGTTTGAAATCTTGGACAAGTTTTATTGCTTCTGCCTTGACTTTAGCAAGCTCTTTGTCCTTTTCATCAGGCAATAAAATCAAAACATGCATCAGTTTTTCTGCATCTTTATCTTTTTCCTTATCAACTTTAACTTCCTCTTCTTCTTCGATAATTTTGCTAGCCTGTGGAGGCATTAAAGCAACTGCAGATAGATAATTAAACTTCTTAAGCAAATTTTTCCTGAAAAGCTCAAGTTTTTGCTTGGTTTTCTCCATTTCTTTCTTTACTTCTTCTGGAATCTCTTTAGGAACATATTTCTCAGACTTCTCATTAATATCAGAATCCATTCCCTTGTCTTTCTCCTTCCTTAATTCATGGTTTTCCTCTGCCATTTTAGTCTCTAATTACAATTATTCAAGAAAAAAGGTGTTTTTAAAGGTATCTCTGTCTATTGAAATTCAAGAATGTAATAACTTAATTTTACTTAAATCCTTGCTTATCAAGCTCTTCATAATCTCTGTAGGACTGGTATGCCATGACTGAAGTAAATCCTAAGCCAGCCAAGATTGCAGGTATTGAAAGTATGCCTAGTGCAGGCCCAACAATTACTGTTCCGACTGTAGCAGCGCATGCCTTTGCATAATTCTTTCCT
>JACRHU010000047.1 GCA_016211995.1 Candidatus Pacearchaeota archaeon | reverse complement strand
TGTTGTTAAGTCTGCTGTTTCTTCCTGAAGCGCCGGCAGAGCTTCCTCTCTGACAAAGAAAAAGAAATGACTTCCACAACTGCATCCTGAAAGTAACTCTTTAGACGCAGTAGGATACAATTTTCCACAATGCACGCATTGATGTGTCATGCCTGGATTAAATAGGTAGGATATATAAAACTTTTGCCGCTGAAATCTTTATATATAATTAACTTTAGAAAAATATGAATTATACTCACTTTAAAGCTGCTGCTGAAATGTTTTTAAATTCATATACACTGGAAAAAGAATGATAGATGTACATTGCCATCTTGAACAAAAAGATTATGATTCAGATAGAGATAAAGTTATTGAAGATTGTAAAAAAGAATTAAGAGCAGTGATAAGCTCTTCTCCATATATGCCCCACTTTAAACTAGCCTTAGAAATGCATGAAAAATACAAGAATTTTGTTTTTATTTCTCTGGCTGTTCATCCAGTTTATGCATCTAAAATAAAAGATTCTGGAATAGAGAATGCAATTTCATTCATAAGGCAGAATAAAGAAAAAATTTGCGCAGTAGGGGAGACAGGGTTAGAGTATTTTCATGTTAAAGATGAAGAAACAAAACAGAGGCAAAAAGAAATCTTTCTTGAATTCATAGATCTTGCAAATGAATTAGAAAAGCCTCTTGTAGTGCATTGCAGGGATGCTTTTGATGATTGTCTAAAAATACTTGAGGAGAATGCAAAAACAAAAGTGTTAATGCATTTATTTTCTTCAAGGAAACATATTGATTATGTACTGAAAAATGGCTGGAGTGTATCAATAGGGCCTTCTGTCTATACTTCAAAAGACATAAAAAAAATAGCAAGAGACATTCCACTTGATAAAATAATGCTTGAAACTGATTCTCCTTGGTTTGGTTTTGGAAAAAGAAATACACCGCTTGCAATAAGGTCAGTTGCAGAGAAAATAGCAGAAATCAAAAAAATAAGTTTTGAAGAAGTCTGGAGAAAAACAGCAGAAAATGCAATAGAATTTTTTAATCTTCCACTCAGAAATGTATGATTTCTAACATAAATCTTTAAAAATATAAAGTATTTTTAACTCCTTAGAATGAGAAATTTAATAAGAGGGTTAGTGCATAATTTTCATGAAGATATAGACAAAGCAGCATTTTTCTTAAGAGATCATGTTTATGATAAAGATACATATGTAGATACAGGTAAAAAAGGTGCTCTGGAGATATTACAAAATTTTGAGAGTGAATTAAGAAATTATATAACTTTTAGACTTGAAAAACCAGACATGCAGGAAATTGGAAAAGTTCTTTGTGAATATCTAGGGGAACATGATCCAAAATACGAAAAAGGAAAAGTAGATACCAGACACGGTAATGAATCTCTTGCTCTACAAACAGGAGTTGTCATGGCTTCAATAATATCAAATCAGAAAATGCTGAGAGCAGTACGTGAACACAATACAAGGGTCGCTCGTTATCTAAATGAGATATATAGAATATTTACTCTGGATCCAGGAGATAAAAAGATAGAAAAGATTTCAAAAGAATTTGTAAAAGAATATCCAATAGACGCAGATATTGCAATGGGTTTGCTGGAAAGACTAACCCAAAACTTTACAGACGAAGTAGAAAGAATTCCAGAAGACGAAGATTATTTTACAAGGCATATTTTCAAGACAGGATTTGTTTTATACCCAGGAATAGGTTATGAAATAGACAGGCTTCTACCAACACTTAAAGAACTTAAGAGGTGAGAAATAATAAAAAATCCTTTTTCATCATAAGGTTTATAAACTTTAGTTATGCACACCATTCTATGGAAACTATGAAAATTTCAGAAGTAGTCAATGAGTTAATTAAACAAGAAACTGAAAAACTCAATAGAATAAGTGAAAGAAGAAATGGCTCTGACTTAAATCATACTGGTTTCATATTCGATTTAGAAACAATCAAAGAATGGATATCTTTATCAGAATGTCCAGGCTATCAAAAATATGTTGATTGCATTGACAAAGAAATAAGTATTCTCAAGCAGATAAGCGATAAAAGAGACGGAAATGAATTAAATCACCAAGGTTTTCTTAATGTCTTGAATAGAATAAAAAATTATAAATAATCTTAAGAACTAATTACTTGCCTTTCAAGAACAATTCTATCTTGCTTGGATCTTTTTTAATTTCTCTTACAAGTGTTGCTGGTCCGATTATTGTTATAACATCTTGTGCTCCTACAAGAAGTTTAGCAATTCCTTTCCTCATCCTGCTAAATATAGGAGAAGTACCTGCTTTTGGTGCAAGCACTGCAAGCTCTACACCTTTGAAACCTTTAACATTACCTATCAAGACCATTGTATCTTCTATGAGCCTAGCTTCTTCCTCTGCTTTAAGTTTTCCTTGTAGTAACACAATTTTATTGTCAAGGACTATTTTCAGCAGTTTCTTTATTCTTTCTGTTGGAGTTAAAGATTCTATCTCTGAATAAGGTATAAACTGAATTGTTAAAGATAGTTTAGCCATTTTTTATTATTAGATATTTAATAAGCCCCAAGCAATTGACATCATAAAAATCTTACGATTTTTAGGATCCTAAAAACATTTTAGTTTTTATGATTGCTTGCAAATGTGCGAGCTTGTCATGGCTCGCTTATTGTCACATTAGCTACTAATGCATTTGCTTTTATCTTTCAACCTCCTTTTATCCTTTCCTCTTTTTTGAAAGCCTGAAAAGTGATTCGTAAAATTCTTCCATATTCTTCCCTAACTTTGCGCTTATTCCAACTACCTCGTATTCTGGAAAAGCAGCCTCAATCTTCTTAGTATCTGCTTTATGCAAATCAATTTTATTAGCAACTATAAGCACAGGAATTCTTCTTGCAACAATATTTCCGATTATAGTTATATTAACTTGGCTATATGGGTTTAATGTTGCGTCCAAGACAACAATAATAGCATCCATGTCATCAAGCCATTTAATTGCTTCAATGACTCCTTTTGTTGCCTCTTTTGCTCTACCTTTAGCTTCTTTTTTTGTTAGGCCGAATTTCAAAAACTCTTCGTAATCTATTTTTGTAGCAATCCCTGGTGTGTCTACAAGCTTGAAAGTCAGCTGTCTTCCTTTAAAATTAATATCCACTTTCTCTTTGATTTGTATCTCTCTTGTTTCATGAGGAATCTTTGTAACTGTTCCTAGCTCTTCGCCTGTCCAATCTTTGCATATTCTGTTAGCAAGAGAGGTTTTTCCTGCATTTGGAGGTCCATAAAAACCAAGCTGAATGTGCTTCTTTTTCTTGAATAATGAAGCGAAAATTCTCTTAAAAAAATTCGGGATTATTTTTATCTGCATTTTTCACCTTTTTATTTTTTGTTTAAGTTTTAATTTTATTTGGTTATCTATTTCTACTCTCTTTCTTTTGTTTAAGTTTTAATCTTGCCAATTATGATTATTAAATCTTTCGTTTTTCTATTTTTTATTCTATTTTATCTCTCTTTATTTCTCTCTATCTTCTTCCTAGCTCTATTTGCTTCTTTTTTATTCCTCTTCTTAAAGCAGGCATTCCCATCTTTTTCCCTTTAACTTTATTTATTGCATATTCTATCTGCTCGCCATTCCATCCTGCTTTTTTCAGTTTTTCCCGCATCTCTTTTTCATCTACTCCACGATTCAATGCATTAGAAACGAATAAGATTATATTAGCTAAATCCTGCCTGTTCTTGAATAAATAAGATTCATATTTAGTTTCATACCACCAGCCTAAGAATAAATAAAGAATAAAAACAAATACAATTAATCCTATTGCCAGGAAAATGCCTATACCAATTGGTTTGCAGTCCACTCTGCAGTTCTTGTAATTCTCTCCTAAATCTGACTCGCATATTCCATTGTCATTGCATTCTATTACTATCCCTGCCCCTAAATCCTCAAAGTTTGGAGAGATAAATAAGTCAAAATCAGAAAGGTCTATTCTGCCAGGAATTGCAAATTCAAAATTGCCAGATTTTAATGTAATTGCTATATAACCGTCGATATTCTTCTGATTATAATTATCTGCAAATTTTGTTTTTTGGTAGTCAGCTAAAATAATAAGAAAAGAATCATTTATGCTTGTTTTAGGGTTTACTTTCAGATTGATTACAGAAACATAATCATCAGTTTTATCTTCTTTTTTGATATCAAAAACAGTCCCTTGTAATTTGATATTCAAATTATCTGTTGCCCATCCTGCAATTGCGTTTCTTACTTCATCTGTCTTTTCTGGATCATAACTTCCTGCTCCAGCCTTGCTTACCAAATCTGGATCAACTTTATTAGGGTCAACAGGATATTCAAATTCACTAGTAGTTGATACAGCCGATATAGTTACAGGGATTGATAAAGAAGATAAGGTAGACATGATTTGTAAATATTCTTCTTCTGTTGTTGCTGTACTAAAACTTGTCTTGGCTGTATTTATCGTAGCTTTAATCCCATCTATCCCTGCTACCTGTTTTATTATAGGAATTTCCCAATCAGGATAGCTGTTTAATGTAGAAACAAAATCATCAACTTGCTTAGTTTTCTGAGTTATTGAAGAGTTAATCATATCTTTTGGTGAGCCTGCTATGACTGTGAAATAACTTGTTGAACTCTTATCTCTAATATCAGTTACTTTAACAGAAATTTTGAATGTTCCTGTGCTTGTGTAGGTATGGCTGACAGTATTTGATGTTGTTGTTTCACTGCTATCGTCACCAAAAGTCCATTCAAATTTAGTTACATTGAATGTAGAATTTACAAGCGCAATAATTATTGTGGGTGTCGCAGCAGGAATTATTTTAGGGGTAATTGCCACAACAATAGGAACTTTTTCTACAGTTATCTCTGCTGTGCCTATTTCTTTGTCTCCTATAAAAACTCTGGCAGTGTAATTTGCCGGAGTTTTTGGAGCAGAAAGATTTGCAGCTTGAATTGGTAGCATTGTATAATTCATCTTAATTTTCGCATTGCTCGTTACAACATCATACATATATTCAGTTGTTTCGCATAAAGAGCCAGAGCAATAAGCAATATCTAAATTGCTTATCCTAATAGAAATTTTTGATGTTATATTTATTGGAATTATGCATTTATTTGTAATGCAATCATTTCCATATTTGTTTGAAATATAATCTTGCAAGTACTCTCGTAATGTTCCAGAATGTGTTTTATCAAATTCTTCTGAATTAAATACAAGGGTTTTTGTAAATGGAGCAATATACGCTGCATTCACGGATATTGCAACATCTGCTTTATCTGAACTAGCATCCTGAGGCAATCCCCTATATCCTCCAGGACATGCTTCCTTGGATATTTTTTCATCAGTTGTTTCACCTTTTATCTTGTAAGCATAATCTGACTCTGTATCTTTTATACATACATAATACTCTCCGTCACCAGTAGAAGTAAAATCTGCTATACAGCTTATCTCTGAATAAGTTGTAGAAGTAGGCTCTGGCATATCACACCAGTCACTTGCATAATCTGCTTCCTTGTCATATAGCGAAACATATAAATTTCCTTCTGCTGTTCCTGTTTTTCTGACTAATGCATTAATCTTAAATTTTGAAGATTCTGGTAAATTTATTTTCTGGCAAAAACCATTTGCATCAATTAAAAAGTCTCTTGTAGCATTCACTTCTGTGTAACAAGGGCTGTATAATTTTGCAGCAAAAGAATCTGATGCATCAAGATACATCCAGTCTATTGTTCCATCATTGAGCAAATCAATTTTAACAGGGCTGCTTGTGAATATTAAAGAGCTAGTTTCTGCTGCTGAAACATTAAATGTTAATGCTTGGGGTTTGATTTCTAGATTCTTGCCTACAACCATGGGACCGACTATCTTACTCATTATTGTCTTGATTTTTTCTGGAGTTCCTCTAACATCATAGAAACTTCCACAACTGGCAGGATTGCATATATAATCTTTTCCTGCAACTAGGTCAGTATTATTTAAAAAATCAATAAGTTTTGTCTGAAAATTAATCAAACTTGTTTTCACAATGCTATCAATCAGCTCATCTCTCAAGCTTATATTCATTGTTCCTTGCAGTAACTCCCCCGGAGCATAGCTTGTTTTAGTTAAATTAAATGTATTCAGAGCACCAGTAATAACAAGTGCATTTGCAAGACTTAGAAAAGCTATGCCTACTAAAATTATCAAAATCAAAAAAACCTTTTGATTTTTACCACGTTCTTTAGAGTGTGATTTGTTAGTCTGGTTTTTAGGATGCTCAGAAATGCTTTGTATTTCTGACATAAATGTTCTTTTCATTCAAACCCCTTTTATCTTTATAGTAATACAAAAATGATATTTATAAAGATTTCGAGGAAAAAACAGGATAAAAATGAAAATTAAAAATAACAGGTAGATAGAATATCTCTCCTTCCTATCCTGATCTCCTATCTTGATTTATCTTCTTTCTCTTTCCTGATTTTCTCTATCACCTAAATTCCATCACTTAAGCTAATACTTAATAAAAATATCTATTTGTTCTACTCGCCTTATCATAATTTAGAATTTTCACCAAGTATTATTTTCTTCTTTGCCTTAAAGAATAATATAGAACTACTATTATCTTCTTCTCAAAGAATAATACAGAACTATTAATGCAACAGCAATTATGAAGCTAATTGTTCCAAAGAAAGGAAGTTTTGATGAAGCAAATCCACAAGTAATCTCTTTGGATCCATCAGAACATAATGGGTCTTCTGAAGCTGTTGGGTCTCTTGTAGCAATCCAGCTCTCTATTCTTTTTCCATCTACACAAGGAGTCAATGAAAAATATTTGTCACATACCGCTGTTGGTGGCTCATATGGATTAATTGCCTTTTGTAAAAGATAATTCAATTGGCATAAATTGTTTACCCACTTGCATGCACAGCTAGTTATAATATAATTTCCTTGTGTTGTTCCACAGATTTCTGTTCCTAAACCAACTCCTCCTTCTTTTCCAAGTGTTAAAGGATCTGTCTCACATAACTCTTGAGTTAAATAATCAGAGCATGATAACATAACTGAACTAGGCTGGCAGATGCCATCTTTCCAGAAACAGCCATTAGCTATACAAGTAGCTTCATCTGTCCAGCCACTGCACTCTGTTGTTCGTGGAATACATTTATTGATTGTTGGATCAGGATCACATTTATAGTCTCTAGGGCAACAATCATCTGCTGTGTTATATGTATTATCTGCACCTTTACAAGCACCTAAATCATTCATTGTGTTCTTAATCTCAAGAGTTGAGGTGCAATAGTGAATCCTATCAGAGAAGCAAGAATTCTTAAACTCATAAATATCGCCTAACTTGCAACCTTTAATTAAAAAATTAACACTAGCTTTAGAAGACAATGGAATTGGATTATTATCTATTACTTTTAACTTTGCCCAGTGCGGCCCTGGTGATGAGAAATTCTTTGAGAGGTTTGCTCCTACAAATCCTTTTGCAGAATACTTAACACCATCATCAAATAGCCATGAGAAATTTAGATTAATGAATGGAGTTTCATCATCCCAGCTATAAGTTGCATTAAACCATATTGGATTAGCTTCAAATTCTTCTCCTTCTTTTGGATTGCTTATCCAAGTAAATGGAGGATCATTTGCATTGGTCTGATTTACATAAAATAATGAAAGTGCGCTTGCTTTTTTGTTTCTGTTGTATGATGCTCCATCTTCTGTTACAGTTAAATTAACCCAATATTGCCCGCTCACGTATTTTGAAAATGTGCTTGAAAATTGCCTTCCTGTTCCTGTGATTGGGTTATCAGCTGTTGAGTCATTCCATATTTTCCACTGCTCGATTAAATAATCATCAGCATCCTGTGAATCTGACTGGAAACCGACAGAAACTGATGTCTGCGGAGGCTCTATATTAAAAATATTTCCATCCAAATTTGTTGGCCCATATATTGTCAAAGGAAAGTTATATTTTGGGACCTTTATTACTGCTGTTGGGCTAGCATCATTATCTGGCGAGTTTATTGTGATTGATGATGAATCAATGCTAGAAGAAATAGGTTGTAAAGAAGAGTCTACTCTTTGTACACTGAAATTTAAGTTGGTTGGATTTCTTTCAGTCGGGTTAAAACAAGTTCTTGCTCTCCAGGTGATATTTGCCTGAACAGTATTATCTGGCAGTTTTGTTGCAGTAGTATAAAATATTTTATCTCCCCATGATGTAGTACAGTCAGGATTAGAAGTGCTTGTGTCAAAATCATTGATAGTGAATTTAATTTTATTGTTTTCAAATGTTGGATCCATATTCTTCCAAATAAGTTGCACAGAATCATTTCTTTCTGCTGAAATTATCCCATATATTGGAGGAATGTGCATATCTGCCCAGATTAAGTCACCCTGACTCGGAATAACCTGTTGGATATTTATATATTGAAGCCCACTGCCTAACATTTTAGCAACCATTCCCCTGCTAGCTTGTACAGTTGGACAGAAAGTAGTTGCTGTACAACCTGTAGTTATACCTTTCCATTTAATCCATCTCGTTGAATTAATAAATTCAGGGTCATAACATACTTTTGGAGGGCTGCCAGTACCACAACTTGGATCACCATTAAGAGTCATGTCTGTAAATTGAATTGATGAAGGTATGTCATTAAAACATACAACCCTGTTTGAGCAAACAGAGTCACTTCTATGAGAATCAGTTGAATTAGCAGTTCTTACAATAAATACAGCTAACTCTACTCTTGTTAAATAATTATTAGGGCAATAAAAAAGAGTACCAGTTCCACCTGAGCATTCTGCTCCAGCACAGCATCCTAATGTAACCTTTTTTTCCCATATAAAACCAATACTTCTATTCATTGTATTACTTATTCCAGAAGCTAAGATATCATCAAAATAATCGCTTCCAAATTTATTAGGAAGAGATTTAAAATCATATGCGTTATGCAGAAAAATTGCTACTACTGCCCTTGTTAATAAAGGTCCTGGGCAATAATATAAAAATCTATTTGAGGTTATAACACAACCTTGAGTTACATTTTTAGCAAAAAGTTGCCATGACTCATTAAAATATCCATTTCTTTCTGGATGGGCACTATCTGTATCTTTGCATATATCAAAAAATACTTGTTTTCTATATAAAGGGCTTGAATAATCCGTTTCAGGCACATTTCTTGCATCATCAATATTTATGTATTCTGCACTTGGGCATTGTTCATCTTTGTCGCAAACTGTGTTCCTGTCTCCATCAAGACATGCAAAAACTGTTGGAGTTCCTGCAACATTTTCAATAGTCAATTTAACAAATTCATCACTAGAACTCACAGAAGGATTTATAACATTTCCACCATGAGTTAATTTTGAGGCAAGAAAACTGCTAACACTACCTAAAGATTTTTTGCCATCACTCAAACTAACCTCTCCATTTTGTATATCAGATACTATTGGCTGTGTATGATTCATTCTATATGTAACATTAATAAAAAAGAATGCTGTATTTTGATAAGCACCTGTAGATGAATCTAATCCCCTCATTTGCGTAATATTATTAATATTAGAAATTATAGAAAGATTTGTAGTATAGGGACATCTTCCTTCAAAGTTAGTAGAGCCTATTCTTAAAGTAAATCCTCTATTAATGCATGAAACATTCATCTCAATTATATGTTTGCTGTCTGGATAAGGATTAAGATAATCTAAAGTGCATGGTGCAGATGTGGTGCAAGACCTTCTTGTATCAGGATACCATCCCGATGATGCTCCATAGACTAAATCATAGATTCCATGAGTATTCGTATTATACCCCCAAGCTGAAGGGATTATAGTCATCTGAGATTTATTATTAAAAAAGATACCTTCATTATAAGTATATGCAAAGATTCCAGGATATCCTGGGTTAGTTGTGCTAGAAATCCCATCTCTATTGTGCGGAGTATCAATAGTAAATAAAGTCAAATTAAATGGCTGCCCTGCAGGTGTAGTCCTCGGATCATCCCAGCTTTCATCTGCAGCTATAGTAAATGAAAAACTTTCTCCTGGCTCTGTGGTTGGCAAAACTGCTTTGGCAATATTTTGCGAAATTAAAATTAAAAAGACTGAAGAAATAATTAGAGAACTTAAAAATATAAAAGTTATTGCCTTTTTTGAAACCATCTTCTTTTTGATAGATTTATTCTATGTTTAGACTAAATAAATGTGCTAATTACCCCTATTACTTGGATTAATCCTAAAAGTAATAAAACAATACCTGCTGTTTTTGAAACTTTTTTGAAGATAACTGTTCCGGTTACTAGCATAAATATTGGCACAAATAATGAAGATATTAGAGCCCAAAGCCAAGCACCAGTTGAAATACCAACCATCTTTTTTCCTCCTTTATTTTTATGTTTTTATTATGTCTAGAATTAGGAATAAGATGTTTATAAAGTTTTTTATTCTCGAGAAAGATAAGGTTTTTATACGATATTGGATTATTCTAGTTATGAATAAAAAGGGGGCATTGCCGTTAATCTATTTTGTACTTGTTGCAGCTCTTGTTATTTTATCTGTTGGATTATCTTTATTTTTGAAATATGGTGATGCACAAAAATTTGAGGTAGTTTTTACAGATGGTAATGTTATTATAATAAAAAATATAGGAATTCTTCCATTAAATGAAATAAATTTCAGAGATATGAATGGAAAGAAGATAAGATACGAAGGTAAGATTCCCCTTCTGCCAGGAAAAACTGAAAATTACACTCTCGAAATACTGGTTGATAGAAAAAAGACTATCAATATAACAACTTCTTATTATGAAGAATTAATAGAGATTGCACCTAGATATAGCCCTGTTTATGCTCCCACCCCTCCAGAGATAAATTATCCAGAAGAAAGTGAGAATCAATCTGAAGAAATTGTAGAAAATATAACTGAAGAATGTATTCCTTCTCTAGAGATTTGCGATGGAGAAGATAATGATTGTAACGGCATTGCAGATGAAGGATGCAATTGTATTGATGGAGAAATACAAAATTGTGGAAGTGACATTGGTGAATGTGAGTTTGGGGATAGTCCTTGTGTTAATGGAACATGGAGTGAATGTGAAGGAGATATTGGCCCTGTTGATGAAATATGTGATGGCCTTGATAATGATTGTGATGGAGTTATAGATAATGATTGTATATCTCCCTGATTTTAACCTTTCATAACAGCTACTATTTTTAATCTAGCCCTTAATGACAATTAATGGCTTAACCTTTGCTACTAATCGGCCTATACCCAGCTCATGACTTGTTTTTACTACCTCTTCAATGTCTTTATATGATTCAGGAGCCTCTTCTGCCAATCCTTTCCAGCTTCCAGACTTTACTTCTATTCCCAGTTTTTTTAGATTAGATTTTACTTCTTCCCCCCTTTGATGTCTTAAGGCTTCATGTCTACTCATAACTCTACCTGCTCCATGACAATTTTTAACAAAAATAGGCATAAACATATCAGTAAGAACAACATAATTATGATTGTCTGCTACCTCAATATTATACAATTCACTAATACCAACATCTTTTAATTTTTTAACTCTTAACATTCTAATAGGGGACTCTATTAGCTTTTTAACTTCTTTTTTAATTTCAGGATATTTATGAATATGTTTTAGAATTTGCTCATAACTTATCAAATTATTTCTTATTGCTTTATGTAAAAATGGCCATCTAACTTCAACACCCTCAAACATTTGTTTTGCAGAAAATAATTTTTGTCCGTATTTCCTTTTTCTAAAAATTCCTTTAACTCTCTTTGTATACCCAAAAATTAAATCTTCTTTTTCTGATATTTGAATTACAAAACAAGAGCCCCTTTGTTTTGAGATGTATGGTAAAATCCCCATTTTCAAACATGATAGAAGTATTGCTTCAGCAACATTTTCATCCCCTGTAAAGATATCTAAAACTTGTCTATTAGGATTCCAAGCACCATCACCGTCAATAATTCCAGCTAAAAAGTTAAAATTTGCTTCTTTATCAAGCTCCATAACCCACTTAGGAAGATTAGAAGTTATATTTAAAATTTCAATTGCTGGATTTTTCTGGCAACAAATAAAATCTGTTCCCTCCCCATAAATTTGCCTGCCTCTTATAGTTCCCCCCCCAAATTTTGTTTTATACTCTCTCAATTCTGTATTAAAACACTCTCTAAAACAATTTTGTACGTGATAAATAAAATCGAGTTTTTTGGCGACTTTCTTTTGGGTAAATGTTATCTTTCCTCTTCTCTTATCCAAATAAACATACCCATCTGTAACTAAAGCTCCAACAAGATATGCTAAATTGGGATTTATACTCTTTTGAATATCACTTTTTAAAGAATCAACTGCAATCAACATTTTTTCTTTTGAAATAATTTTTTCAATTTCCTCACCAATCAAATTAAAATTTTTTAATGTCAAGAAATTATGGTCTCTTGTAGTTCTTAGTTTGCTTAAGTTTGAACGGTTTGTCTGAGAAATAGAAATTTCTACGACATCTGATTTTCTTTTGAATGTATTCATTATAGGTTTCCATTCTAATTCTAAATTAGACTCATTTATTGATAGAGCAAGAAATTTTTCTCCATTTTGAAATCTTTCATTAATTTCTTTTAAGGTTATTATTCCTTTATCTGTTATTATTTTAGTATCACCAGTAAAACACGTGCTCCCAAAAGTTAATTCTTCTGCTTTTTTCGTTCCTACTAAAATGTAGCTTGATGTTCCCATGCTTCCAGGTATCAATACTGGTTGCCCAATATCTATATAATCCTTTGGCAGTTCTTTTCTTCCTGGACCAAAAGACCTAGTAGCTCCCTTTCTCATTATAAGAACTTTCTTTTCTTCTCCATTTATGTTATGTGTTTCAAACTTTGCTATGTTATGGCAAACTTCATATATAACCTCTGCCTTAAAATTAGGGAAAATTCTTTTCATAGCTTCTCGTACCCAATGAGTTATAAGCTGTTTATTTGCAAATGCAAAATTAACTGCAGCAGCCATAGCCCCAAAATATTTCTTTCCTAACTCGCTTGAAATAGGAGCATTAATTAATTCTCTGTCTGGCAAATTTTCAAAACCATATTCATCTTCCATTAATTTTATGTAATCAGAAGCTACTTGATGTCCTAATCCCCTGCTCCCACAATGAATCATAATTGTTACTTGTCCTTTCTCTTTAATCCCAAATTTCCTGGCTATTTCCTTGTCATAAATCTCATCCACTTCCTGAACTTCTAAGAAGTGATTTCCAGCCCCTAAACTTCCTAATTGTGGCATGCCTCTTATTTTGGCCCTTTCACTAACATATTCAGGATTTGCCTCTTTCATTTTTCCTTCTTCTTCAGTATGCACATAATCTTCTTTTTCTCCGTAACCTTTTTTCACAGCCCATTGAGCCCCATTTTTTAGAACTTCATCTAACTCTTCTTTTGTAAGCCTAATTCTTCCTTTTTCACCTACCCCTGAAGGAACATCCCTAAATAATTGAGAAGAAATTTGCTCCTCTTTACCTTTAATATCTTTATTGTTTAGATTTGTAGATAAAAGCCTGACCGAGCAGTCGATATCATAACCTACACAACCGGGGCTGATTACTCCAGAATTTAAATCAAAGGCAGCAACTCCCCCAATACTCATTCCATATCCTTGGTGGGCGTCAGGAAGCACAATACTTTTTTCAACAATTCCTGGAAGTTGGGCAACATTCATAGCTTGCTGTAAAGTTATATCTTCCTTCATTTTTTCAAGAAGCTTCTCGCTTGCAAAAATTACAACAGGAACATTCATTGCTCCTTCTTTTGGAATCAACCATTCATATTTTGAAATTTTTTTTATTTCTACCATTTTATATGTATTCTTTGATATTTTTATTTCAGTTTATTTCTAAAAAGCTTAATTAATTTTAAGTATATAAATGATAGGATATAAGAAATTAAGAACCAATATAGTATTGTGACAAGCCAGAATAAAACAGGAAAATACTTTGGTCCAATATAATCAAATCCTTCACAAACCTCTAGATGCCCAAAAAACCAGCTGCCTTCTGGAAATTGAATGATGCTTAAATAAGTCAGATATTTGCTAGAGGGAAAAAATAAGATATTATACACAGAAGAAAAAAAATTAGTAATAGAGAAACTGCAATCATCCCTCAGAACTGGGGTCCCTAAAGCCAAATCACATCTGCAAAAATAAAAGTTTACGAATAATCCCAATAAAAATAAGATTATAAAAATAATAATAAATAATTTTCTTTTTTTTAGTTTCATTTTTACACATCCAACACAACCTGGCATATATATTTATTCTTTGCTCTTTGATGTTTTACAAACATTTCATTATACGTTACTGCCTTTACATCTAGAGAGATTGCATAATTCTTTGCTTCATCCCCTTCAAGCTCTGCGCTGAGAGATAAATTTTTTTCATTAATATATACTTTAATTCTACTAAGAAAAAAATTCTCTGAGTCAAGCAGAAATAAAAGCTCTTCTAAAAAGTTATATAAAAGACTTTCTAAATCCCTACCTTTAACTTTTATCTTTTTCTTGATTTTTCTTTTTACATTTCCTTGATACATAGCATTAAACATGGCAAGGCTAGAATTTTCAAAGCATTCTGCAAGAGTTTTGCCAAAAGCCTGGAATTTAATATCAGCTGTATGTTTAAGATATTTATATTTCATAAGCACAATAAGAAATTAGGTTTTATAAATTCAATGTTAAAGACATTAATCAATCCAAACATAAAATATAAATTTTCTGGAGTATTCTGTAGGGACTGTGCTTATTATAGCATCATCAACATAAACATCTTTATTTCTGGGAACTGTTGGATTAAAGCAGCTCTCTAAAGGCTTACAGACAGTATAGTTAAAACTTAATCCAAGTGGTACTCTTTTTTTGAGAAAATCTTTTATCTGGATGTTCTCATCTTTAAAATCATCTTTATAAGGATCTTCTGGGTCTATCGATAAAATAACTGACCTCATATTTCCATTACTCGAAACCTCATCAAGTATTGCCCTCTGAATAGTGTACATGTTTGAAGAGATATCTTCTTTCTCTGTTGCCCTCAGTGAGATTATTAGTAAAATGCTAGTCAGAAGTAAAATTGCAGAGACAGCCTCTGCAATTCTGATCCATGCTTTTTTATTTTTTCTCATTTTTCTTTTCTAAGGTAGAAGCCGATTCGCAAAAAGCTCAACATTCCAGCTTTGCTGGAGGCAACCAGCTTTTTGGGATCCTGAAAATCCTTTAGGATTTTCTTGATGATAGGCTTCCATTTGTCTCGGCTGGTCAATGCCGAGTCGATAACAATTAATGGTTACCATGCCTGGATATTCATTATTGCATTTACTATATTATTATTCGTCCATACTTCTACAGGAATTTCTGTTGCTCTTATTTCAATATTTGCAGGTTTTGAAACTTTCATTTCAACTATAGCCTGTTTAGTTGAGATATCTGTTATATTAACTACAAAATCATATGCTCTAGGAATTTTAAATTGATCTTTTAAGCCATTATAATCTATTTTGTACTTTTGTTGAAGATAGTTTAATTTTGCTTCAGAATATGGAGTATAAACTAGAGGATTAGTGAAAGAATACTTACCTGGAGGGCTACAAGCAGGTAAGGGTGGAAAAGGAGAAGATAGATCTTCTGCACTTGAGTAGACATAATAAATTTCAATACCATTTTTATTTTCTATATTCATATAATGCTTACCACTGGGCTCAGTTATTGTGAAGGGCACTGTATCCCCAATGTTTGTTTGAACTAAAAATTTTTTAGGATCTGTATTACTAAATACCTCGTCTATAGGGACCTGAAAACAAGAGCCTGTTGCACTAACAGTAAGAGGCACCTTAACCATGTATAATGTGGCATTATCATCAATACCTGCTTTAACAGCATCTAGAATTACATTTGAAATGCTTTGATGTTTTAGGGGATTAAGGTAGAATAACAAGAAAAATAAAAAGCCTCCAAATATTAAGAAAGAAGTAATCATCTCTAAATGGCCGATTGCTTTCTTTTTTTTATACATTTTAGATGCTTTGCACATATATGTGAGTAAGTGACTATTAATTTTATGTTGATTATGTGCAAAGCCCATTTTAGACCTCTTTTTATTACTATAGAAAGAAAAAAGTATATTTAAAAGTTGCTAGTCATCAGTTAAGTGGTTACAGTAGGCTTGGCTAGGAGTATAATTTAAAAGTTGCTAGTCATCAGTTAAGTGGTTACAGTAAGTTTGACTAAGAGCATAATCTAAAAGTTACTATTGATGCTATGTAGGCACAGGTGGTTTGACTAATATAACTCGTACACCAGTTGTTACAAGATATGCTAGGAATATAAGTATAACAGAATGTTTTATTCCTGATTTTATTGAACCTTCTGAAAGTTTTCCTATGACCAATCCAGCAAAAAGACCTTGAACTATCAATAAAATAAGAAATGGAAGTGATAGCTGCTCTGCTGTTAATCTTCCACCAGTGCCTGCCTGTACGCCAAGAATATCAATGCCACCCTGTGTTCCTGGCAAATTCAAAGTCATTGGAATTATTTTAATTTCAGTTACAAGCATAATTATAATAAAAATAAAAAAGATGATATAGCCCTGAACAACAAGATTATACACAGCAGCTTTCTGTTCTTTTTTTATGTCTTCTATCTCGCTTACAGATTTTGCAACAGATTCAAGAATAGTATCTATTAAACCGCCAGCTTCCTCTGCTTCTCCAATCAGTGTGACTGACCTTCCAATAACTGGATTATTAACATCTTTTGAGAATGTTCTTAAGGCTTGTTTAACAGGAATTCCTAGAGCTACCTGATTAACAAGCTTAGAAATATGTGGTGTTAAGCTTCCATAATCCTTGCCTTTTGCATGCAAGATTCCCTTGCTGATTGGTGTTCCAGTTTTAACAGACTCTACCAAATCTCTAGTAAATTCTATGAACATCATTTCTTTTTCTCTTGCCCTACCTGTTTCTATCATCACTGTTATTAAAAATGGTAAAACACCAACAAGCACTGCTATGCCTGCAACAAAAAATACAAGCCTGCTTTTAAGCCCAAAAACAAACAAGTCTACTAGCAGGATTGCTATAGCAAATCCCATTCCTACATAATGGCTTTTTTGCAATTCCATTTTTTATTTATTTTTAAATTTATAATATAAGTGATTGATATCACTTTTATTGTGGTGGTTGCCTGAATTTAAGGAAAATCAGGAAACCTATATTTATTAGGATAGTGCCTCCGACAATTAAAAGTGAGATAGTTATTAGATTTAATCCTACAAATGCTATTCCGATTGCATTAATCATTATCAAAAGAATCATGAAAATTAAAGGTGCTGCAATTAAAACACCAATGTAAATATCCATAGAAGTTTCAGCCATATTACTGTATCTTTTTCTTGAAAGTTTGTAATCAAGTATTGTATCTGAAGCTTTTTTGTCTAGATAGTCTTTCAAAGTTCCTCCTGAAGAAATGTTTGTTGCAAGTCCATTTAGCAATGCGGCTAAGCTATCATTAGAAGTTGATTTTGCTGTGTTTCGTAAAGCTGTTATGAGGTCATAGCCATACAAATTTATTTGATTAACAATTTTCCTAATCTCTTTTCCAATTGCGGGGTATTCTTTACTCATGGCAATTATTCTAAAAATTCTGCTTGGTTCAACACCACTTCCAGCAATTGATGACATATGCAAGACCGCGAAGGGTAGTTCATTGTCTATTCTTGTTTTTATAGAAGATGCTTCCCCTGAAGGATACAAGAGAAATGCTGCGAAAGTGAGTATTGGCAATGAGAGTGAATACATTATATTAGTCAAAAGTCTCTGACCTATATTTTCTAGATTTAAAGAAAAAGAAGGAAAAAATTGCCCTGCTAAATATCCAACTTTAAAAAAAGTGAATAAAACAGCAGCCAATATTGAAACAATAAATACCACAAGCGTGAAAAAAAACATCAGTGAAAGATAAGTAGACAAAAGATAGGGCATATTTGCTTTTCTTAGTTGGGTATTAATAAATTTAAAAGAGCCCTTTTCAACAAGATTGAAAGACATTCTTCCAAATAATTTAGAAGAAGCTGAAGCAAGCTGATTTGGTTTTTTAAAAACCTCTATTTCCCTGGTTTTCGGTTCTTTTGTCTTTTTTTTCAGCTCATTAATTGCTCTTTTGCTTATCTCAAGCTCTTTAAGATACTTTTTTTTATCTTTTTTATCGAGTGTAATCTGGCCGATAATTGCTATTTGTATCTCTGCTTCTCTCTGGATAACTATTGGAAGCTGCTTAGCTGATTTAATCTCATCTAAAATTCTTGGAACAGAATTATTTATAATATCGACCTGATTAAGCAAAGAAATAATCGCATTCGCGAAGAAATTTTTTTCTGTTCCTGCTGCATTTTCAAACTGCTCATATAATACAAGAATATTATCTACTAATTGTTTTTCCTGCATTAGATTAGTTCTTAAAGATTCTATTGTCATTTTTCTCTTGTAACCTCTGTTATTTTAACTTGTAAAGCAAGAATAAAATCTTTAACACGTTTAATTTTAGCAAAATCTGTCTCTCTTATAGCCTTATCTAGCTCATAAGCAGCTTCTTGCATACTCTGAATAAGCTGGGCGAGAAATTGCGCTTTCTCTTTTGATATCATTTTTGTCTCTAATTAATTTTAGTTATACTAAGCCTAATTTTGTAAGAACGTCTTTAGGATTTTTATAATATTCATTAATCATTCTCTGGACTTCATCAAAACCAAATATCTTATTCTGAAACATCTTAAAAAGTATTCTTGTTCTTATATCAAATTCACGCAACAATTCTTCTTTTGAAAGTCCATATCTATTCATTATTTTTTCAAGTACTCTGCTGTCTTTTTTGAAATAGAATCTGTCATCTGCTGCATTCCATATAAATGGAGTGTTGGTTATAGCAATTCCTTCTGGTGTGACATTAACTACTTCAATTACTTCTCTCAATCTTCTGGTTTCTTGTTTGTTTACTATAGCATGTGTCATTACTCCTACAACATCTAATGTATTGACTAATGTTGGTGATAACTCAATTGGTGGAGTTTCAAGTCTTTTGATAACTGTATCAACAGAATCTGCATGAATTGTGCTGATTGATGGATGTCCTGATGCCATTCCCTGAAATAAAACAAAAGCCTCTTTTCCCCTGACCTCTCCTACAATAACATAGTTTGGATTCTGCCTGAAAGAATTTTTAAGAAGGCTAAATAAATCAACCTCTCCTATACCTCCAACACCTATGCCTGTTCTTGCAACATTCGGCAGCCAGTTTTCTCTTGGTAAATTCAACTCCCTTGTATCTTCAATGCTGACAACTCTTGCTTCTGGCGGAATAAAGAATGCCAATGCATTAAGCAAAGTAGTTTTTCCTGAAGCTGTTCCTCCTGTGATTAGTATATTACATTTATATTGGATAAGAATCCAGAAATATGCGAGCATTTCAGGGCTTAATGTGTTTAAACTAATTAGCTGAATAGGAGTCCATGGAATTTTTGTAAATTTTCTTATTGTATCAAATATATTCATCGGTTTATTGCCTGCTATGAAAAATTTACAAGGTTCTAGTTCTATATCATATACTTGTTCCTTATTATCGATTATCTCTATATTGCTAATTTTAACAAACTCTTGTTTAGAGTTTAGTAGCCAATCTATATATTCTAATTCTTTCTTAACAAGTCCTACATTCTCATCCTTAGTAATCTCCTCGAATAATTTTTGAACAAAATCCTTTGAAAATGACATATAAAGGAATCTGTTATAACTAAAACAACAATTTTTAAGTAACTCTTTCTTTTTTATGCCCAATCTGTTTATAATAGCCATAACCGGCGCACCAGGGATTCTATCATGTCTAATAAATGTTTTATGTTCTACTTGCTTTTCTACTAATCTTTTCAAGTCACTCGTCTTGCTTATGCTATCAAAACCTATCATATCTCTGTATCTTTTATAGTATGGTGAAGGTATATTAACCCTATATTCTTTTTCAGTTTTTCTTAAATAAGAGTATATTCCTAATCTTGCAAGAAGATAAGTCAAACCTTCTGCAAGAGATTTAGAGTATGTTTTGTAGCTCAAACCAGCCCTGCAAGTGGCATCACCATCAAATAACCCCCTTATAAATG
The DNA here is from genome assembly GCA_016211995.1 of Candidatus Pacearchaeota archaeon. Classification (GTDB taxonomy): domain Archaea; phylum Nanobdellota; class Nanobdellia; order Pacearchaeales; family DTIR01; genus JACRHU01. Next base: position 13,252 of record JACRHU010000047.1, on the reverse strand, counting down.
ACGCTATAACTCTATTGTCTGATTTGAAGATCAGCTCGGGGATTTTGACGATAGGAGATTTTTTGCCTATAGGAATGCCAAAAAGCTTATTGAAAAAGAAAGGGACAAATAAATTACACACATAAATTCTATTATCATTGCAATAAGAATCAAATCTGCCGAATTTGTTTAAGAGTTTTTCTTTTACAGATTTTTTGAATCCATCCTCATAGCACGAAAAGTCTATATATTCTTTTGATAAATGGCCATCGCTTATCAACGCACCGGTAAGATAAGCCAACTCTTCATCAATTTCTCTTGGAACTTTGACTGATTTTGTTTTATTTTTTGTTCCTCCACCATAAACATTAACAGAAATTTCTTCAAGGTCATTGAAATTAAGATTTTGTTGTTTACATATCCCATCCAGAATAGTAAAAGAGATTGAATTTCCTTTATGTACTATTCCATAGAAATAAGAATCTTCAACGCCATATTTCTGAGATAAAACCTGCCTGAAATTTCTCCCTCCTGATTTCATCTCGCTAGTTACAATATTTTTTACCGCGGGGGTATTGATTATACATATTTTTTTAAGATAAGAAAAATCTTTTATTATTGAATAGACATCTATTTTTTGCCTGTATCCTGAAACTTCCAATTTTCTTGGCATCGGAATCAGCATATCTTTTTTAAGATTCCTTGCCTCAATAAGATCTAACGAATTGCCAGCAACATGAAACAAATGATTTAAGGTTACTTCTATTTCTCCGCCATCTTCAAAATGAATTTTAACAAGTTTTTTAGGTGCTTTTAGTTTGATAATAGACTCAATTCTAGAATCTTTTTGCTGTAAATCTCTCTCCCCCACACCGCAACAATTAATATTGGCAACTTTAACAATCTCATTTCCATTCTCGATTCTAAATCCAAAATTTTTTTTGCTCTCTTCAAATAATTCTTTTATATTTTTTATTCGTCCATCACTTAGCTGAACATAACCATCTTTGAAACAAAAAGTCGGACCTCTTGATGTAATATCTGCTGTATATGTAGCATTTACTCTAGAACCGTCTGGAAGAGTGCCATCTAATAATGGAGTAGCGTAACTGATGTATCTACCACATCTTTGAGCAAGCTTTTCAACAAAGCTTGCTAGATTATCTATATTATGGAAAGCAATATTTGTACGGAGATTTCTGTATACCCTATGTATTATATAGATAGGAGTGTCAACCCCGTTACACTCTATATCCTCTATAAAATAATCTCTTAAGAATGGCTCAATTTCATTTAACCCAACAAAATCTCTGAAGATATAATAGAACAATTTTTTATATGTATCTTTTGTCATTTTCAAACCAAGCTCTGAAGCGAGTAATTTTGCAGTTTTGTTAATGTACTCTAAAATAGCGTCTACATTTTTTTCTACAAGTAAGTTGACATTGATTAGCTCGCGCATCCCTTTTTCCAATTTTTCCAGCTGCTGCTTTTCTAGTTCTGTTAGCATTGGCTCTTCGATTTCATAAGCAACTTCTGAAAGCTCTTTGTTCCAGTATATGTGAGCAGAAACATAAGGAGATATAAGCATATACCTCACATCAATTTGTGTTTTATCTTTAAATCTAGGAAGAGAAGGAACAACTGGAGAGAGATTAATTTCTATCTTTTCCACCTCTTCTACCACTCCCTTTTTCATATTTCACTTAAGAATTTCAAATTTTTAAAGCTTTGCACATAAATGAGACTATAATCTCACCTAAAATATGTGCAAAGCTTATTATCAAAAAAGATTCTTTATTTCTTGGTTGAAAAATTAAGAAATAGTAGTATCTACTTTTATTTTTTCATTGTCTTTTTAAAAATTAAGAAATAGTAGTATCTACTTTTATTTTTTCATTGTCTTTTTAAAAATTAAGAAATAGAAATATCTATTTTTACTTTTCCATTATCTTCACCAACATTTTCAATGAGTATGTTATAAGGAGTTTTTGCTGTTTGTAAAGTTACAAGTTTATTATCTATATTATTAGTAGTCATTGAAATAATTCCATTGTAATCCATTGTTAAAGTAACATCGTACTTATCTGAGACTTTTTTTGTTAGTGCATTTATTCTGCCTATTGATGCTTGCGTGCCAGGCTCGCTAAACATAAAATTGCTTCCAGTAAGCACCCAAGAAATAGTTTCTGTTGTAGAATCAATTGTTAATGTTCCTCTAGAAAGCTGGAATTCCACAATCCTTCTATTGCCAACTGCTTGTTTAACTTCACTTACTTTCTTGTCAAGTTCATTCATTGCACTAATTGTCTGCTTTATTACAAAATCATCCTGGGTTTGAGCTATTTTTGGCCTTGCAATAGCAAGAAGAAGGCCGATAACAGCTAATCCGATTAGAGTGTATATAACTGTTTCAACCCATATCTGCCCAAGTTTTCTTTTGTTTATCATCTTTGAATATAAAAATTAAAGAAATTTTAAATTAAAAATAAAATTAAGTAAATATTCTACCCCTTGTACGCTCTACCTCCATCACTATAAATTCTACTATCCAAATGTTCTTTCATACCACTACAATTCTACTATTAAATAGCGCACGTTTTTGGAACTGGCACTGAGGATGAAACAGAACATGTTCTTAATGTTGCTCCAACTTTAACAATTGGCGCAACTTTTGCTTCATCTGGTTGAGTAGTTACCTTGAAAGTATATGTTTTCTCTTCATTTGGCGCTGGGAATTCACTATCTGCAAATGTATGTGGGAAAACTGGAGTAGTACTATAAACAGTAGCAGTTGTCTCTGCTTTTCCTGATTGTATGTTCCATGAAGTAGATGTTCCGCCGCCTATAAGAATCAAGTTGATTCCAGACAATGTAAAGTCTTCTGAACCACGAGAAATCATTATGTTCACAAATTTATCAGCTCCTACTGTCTTATAACAGGTATATCCAGACTCGGTATTTATCGTAACTCTTGCATTCAAGCAAGCTTGTCCGATTTCCATTGTCCTTGTAATCACTGGCATTATTGCTCCCCAGATAATTCCAACTGCAGCAACTGTTATCAAAATAAGCAAGACTGTCGCAACTAAAGTAGAAATTGCTCTTTTGTTTTTTTTCATTATTTGTTTCCTCTTTTATTTATTTTATTATTATAAGAATGATTAATTTAAAAACCTTTCTCTTGCTATTCCCAAGATTGAGGGACATCTAATATCTTTCCAAGGCTGTCTGCACATTTAAAGGATTTTGCTCCTCCTCCTTTAACTGTTCCAAGCAAAACAGGAATCACAGTTATTCTGGTTGGCAGGCCACTATCAAATCTTATATTAACTGGTTGCGAGGCTCCTTTGTCTAATCCAACAGTTATTCTTTCAATTTCTGATTTGCCGTCTAGCTGCTTCTTTATATCAAAATCATTTATTGGAATCTGTCCATTATTAGTTAAATCTAAAATAAAACCTCCTGCCTCACCTGATGTGATTGCAGCATCAAAACTAATTTCATCGCATACTTGTTCTGCAGACTGCCCAAATTTTAGTATCTGCTCTGATACAAATCCTCTAACCCATAAGAATATTATTGCTGCTAATACAATAGTCAATGCAACAAGAAGAACTGTTGCAACAACCGGAGCTACCCCTTTTTTATTTTTCATTTTATTTTCAAGTTAATATAATTTAAATATCTTTTTATTAACATTCTATTTTACAACCAGATGACAAACTAACTTTCTGCCTTATAACTGCCTTGTCGCATAAGATTGGCTCATCTATCCCTTCTTCAAGTCTAATTGGCTGAATTTCAATTTCAGTTAGTGTTCCGCAATATGCTATATCTGTAAACTCTTTATTCAACCCAGGAGCTAATGGTTCATTATCTCCTCCAAACACAAAAAAATCTCCTCCTGCACCAGGTCCGGTCGTTGGTCTTAATCTATAAATAGGATTTCCTAAAGGTTCTCCTAGTTTTGACCTGTTGTTAATTCTAAGTATAAATCCACTTACATTAAAAAGTCCTTTGTTCTTTACCTTTAGAGTGAGAATGCCTGATAGACTACAAGAATAATCTTCTATTATAAGGCTAGTTCCACTCGGACAAACGTTTATTGACGAAGGCTTAACATAAACCTCGAGCCACATGTAAACAATAACACTCAATGAAATAGCCAAACCCACTAATAGAGCATAAGCAATTAGCTCTGAAATGCCTCTTTTATTTTCTCTCATTTTATATTTATAACATTAGCGCTTTAAAATTCTTGCTTTTTATCCTTCTAGTATTGTTACATAAGCTTTTTTTATTTATCCTTCTGATGCTGTAACATACGTCTCTTTTCCTTTTTTTGTTGTTAGTATTGCAAAAAATTGTTGCTGGCCTGATAGTTTGAAATCATAATTTTTATCGCCAATTTTAACATTGACAACTCTTGAAGGTGCCAAGAACATTGAGAAGGGCTGGAAATATCTTGTAGCTTGTACTACTGTTTTTTCTGCTGTTGTTCCACCTATGTCAATGCTAACTGTTGATGTGCTTGTTGCTCCCCCAGGAGAGATTTGAGAACCTGAAACAAAAATTGCCTCCTTACCATAATTCACAACAGAAGCATCACTGCTATTTCCATAAATGTAAATTAACTCAATATCAGGATCTTTTTGTTTGATATATGGCAAAAACTGCTCATCAATAAATTTTTTAATTGTAGCATTCACATCCTGATTATTCAAAACTCCATAATTTATTATATTTGTAGTTTCATAATGCAGTTGCTTGTTTAAATCATAGAATTTAACAGGCTCTGGCTTTGTTATACTGTAATTTACAAGAGTTACTAAGCCAGCTAAAATAATTGCTATTGCGACTGCTCCTATTATATAGAATTGTGCTTTTCTTGCTATTCTTGATTTCATTCTACCCCTTTTATTGATTATATATAGAATACCTAATTTTTAAATATTCCCTCTATATACTTAATGCTAAATAATTGGGCGATTGTCGCAAAAAGCTCAACATTCCAGCTTTGCTGGAGGCAACCAGCTTTTTGGGATCCCGAAAATCATAGATTTTCGCGAATAGCCCAGCAAATGCAAGTGATGTCAATCACTTGTGATACTAATTACTCAAAAAAATAAGTGCAGACTCGGGAAGTAGCTGCATATTTCCTATACAGTTAACTTGAATTTCTTCTCCACTTTGCGACCCTGCAAGCACCTTAGCTATTGTTTAAGGCTGCTTCCTTCCGGACCTGACCTGTTTCGCAAAAGCAAGATCAAGCAGGACAAAGCTTCGCAGTTGAAAAACAAGGCTGTATACAAAATATTGACACATTCCCTTGCGACCTGTTTAAAGCCCGCGGACATGACAGCACAGGGCTGGCGTGCCGGTCTAGTCTGCAAAAATATGCAGACTTAAGGCTTTATAAGGTTTTTGAAAGCTTTGCACATAATTATCTTTAGAAAAATATAAATTTATACATCATGAAAATCAAAGACTTCAAAAATCAAAGATTTTTGACAGCATCCAAAAATATCAATTTTTGGTGTTTTCAGGATCCTAAAAACCCAAAGGTTTTTTGATCACCTGCAATTCTCCGAAGGTATCAGCTTCGGGTTCTTAGATTATTCTTCTATAAAAAAGATTTATATATTCCTTTAGCTCTTAATAGTCATGGGAATTCGGAGAAATAGTAGGATGAATAAAAAAGAAAAAAGAGGCTTTAGACTTATAACATATGAAGAATTTGCAGAGGAATTAAAGGGATATAAGGGATATGAAAACATGAGTACTAAGGAGATAATAGAAAAAATAAGAAATGAGTTTAAACGAAATCGAGAAGATTTGGAGTTTTATACAAATAATCATAAAAGATTAAGGAGAGAGTACCCCGACCAATGGGTTGCAATATATGATAAAAAAGTTGTTGGGCATGGGAAAGATTTAGAAAAGTTGTGTGATGAACTAACAGAAAAAGGAATTGAAACAGGACATACTCTAATAAAAAGAACTTATTTTAAAGAAAAACCGCCTGTTTATATTTTAGAACAAGCTTTAGCTTACTAAGACCCCCCAAAATATTTTTTCATATTGTTGTCAAGCCATTTTTTTGTGTGTTCTTCTAACTCATCAATCCTACCTCGTAAATGGCATGGAATTGACGAAGAAAAATCTTCTCCTGCGATTTCTATAACTGCAGATAATAACCCATGCCCTTTTATTGTCTCTGTTGTAATGTCTTTTTCAGGAGAATCATAAAATCTTCTTATAAATAAAAGCACATGTGGGCCAAGAGCAATAATTTCCTTGTATGCAGGACAATTTAACAATGGGTGAGGAGAAGAATAAATCAAAACATTCCCTTCATCAATTTCTTTTTTCCACTGTTCTATAAGCTGGTTAAATTTTTGCTCAAGATTCATTTAAATTCTATAGATAAGAAGTATAAATATTTATATGTTCTAAGAAAGATATTATAATAGTTATTTCTTAAAAAATGCTCTGTAAATGAATGTTGCTGTTTCATCTCTTGTTATAGTTCTGTCTGGCATAAAATATTTCTTGTCATCCTTTATGATTCCATTAACTATTCCTTTTTTTGCAATTGCCTCTATATTCCCATAATACTTATTTGTTACAGAAATATCCTCAAAGCTGGGAGCATCTGGATAGAATGGTTTAAGATTAAGTATGTCCACTAAAAACAAAGAAATGTCCAATCTTGTTGCTTCTTTATCCGGCATAAACTGTTTTTCATTTTGTTCATATTCTGCAAAAAAATCATCTAAATATATAAGATATTCAACTGCCTTATAAAATTCTTCGTCATCTTGGGAGATATCTGAAAATGTAGGATTTACAGGAGGATAGAATTCTTCAAATTTTTCATCATATCCAAATAATCTTTCTATATACTTCATGAGAGACCTTCTTGTAACCCTCCCTGCTGGACAAAACATTTTTGGATCTTCAGCACATCCATTCATAATTTTCTCATTGTAGACTTTTTCAATAGCATCATATGCCCAGTAATTAGTCGGAACATCTTGGAAAGTTTGAACCTTTGTTTGAGTCGTTGCAGTAGCAGCAGGTTTTGTCTGATTTCCTGCTTCATTCTTTGCTTCTTCTCCCCGCAAACCTGTTGGAACTACTAATGCAAGTAGTCCTGTTAACCCAATAGCTAAAGCTGTTTTCCCCAGTTTATTCATGAAGGATATAAGCTCAGAAGATACTTAAAGTTTTTGGATGAGCAAGCATGTCTAACAAAATGTATATTTGATATCCTCTAATTTTTGACCCCGAATTCTAAATTAGATATAATCGCTGTTATCTGTCCCGAATACTTGGAGGGATTGAGTTTTAGTGCAATGATGCCTAAGGCAAAAAATCAAAGTTGAGTTCTCGCGTATAAATTTCTGCGAAGGAGACAATATTTAAAAAAATTGGGCTTAGTAGGTGTGATTATTAACTTTGAAGTGGTTATAATGGAAAAGTTTAAATAATTTGATAATATTCCATAACACATGGCAGAACATGTGAGGGTTAGGGAAGAAAAACTTAGAGAATTGAAAAAACAATTTGGTTTTTTAGAGGGATTAATTGAGAGTATAAAACACCCTATTATTGATATCAAAATAGAAGATAGAAAAAATATGTCAACTGGTTCTGCATTGGATTTCCACTATGACTGGGGGGGTGAATATTGGACTAATATTCATAGATTTGAAAAGATTGTTGTTCATGAGTTTGTTACAGATGCGCCAAGAGGAAATCTAGATTGTGAACTTGTTATTTATGTTGGGCCGGAGAGTGAGGGATTGAAAATTGAAAGATTGTATGGTCTCAGATCAAAATACCCCTTCTTAGAACAAATTATAGCGCAACAGACACACCCTTTATTTGATATTGAAGAAGCGGTGGTTGATGAATCTATCCTAACAAGAAAATGTCATGATCATGACTCCCAAGGACCAGAGGCATTTGATGAACAATTTTATTCTATCACTGGGGGCAAAGTAAGGGAACTGGCAGTGATGGTTAATACTTTAACAGGAGAAAAAAAGGCTAAGGATCCTTCACCTACTGTGAGAGAAGAACTTTCTTCTGAAGGCATTACCCCGGATTTCTTAGTCAAGACAAGGCACCTTAAGTATGAAACAAATTCTGAACACCATCATGATGTTATGTTAACTATTTATGAACTGATAAAATATTATTGTGATACCTATCAAGGATTTAAAGAACCGGTTGATGAGATGTGGAGCAGTCCACTTGAAACTATTTTTGTTATAATTGAATCAAAAAGTGAAGCCGAAGCACGGGAACTCGTAAGAGGCTATAAACCCCAGTTTAAACAAGACTTGGGGGTCTATTCCTGTACATCTAACTCTCAATATGCACTAAGAGGACTAACAGAGAGTGATTTGAAAAAGTTAATTAAAGACTTTGAAAATGACAATAATACAACTATTGTAAGATTTAATCTGAGATAATTAAAGCCCAATTTTTTTATTTCTAAGTCGCCGTAGGGTAAATTGAATATAACGGCTTTTTAGTAAAAATTAGATGAGGTAAATTTTATATATCTTCTAATTAATATTTTATAATGATAATCTTAGGAATTGAAAGTACTGCACACACATTTGGAATTGGTATTGTTAAAGATAAAAAAATTCTTGTTAATGTGATTTCTGCTTATAAAACTGAGAAAGGGGGAATAATTCCAATGGAAGCTGCAAAACATCATGCAGAGGTAAGTGAAGTGATTTTAAATGAAGCAATAAACCTGGCGAAGATAAGAATTAATGATATAGACGCAATTGCTTATTCACATGGACCAGGACTTGCACCTTGCTTGCTTGAGGGATTAAAATTTGCTAAAAAACTTTCTGAAAAATTGAATAAGCCTTTAATTCCTGTTAATCATTGTATTGCTCATCTAGAAATTGGTGAACTGACTGGAGCAAAAGACCCTGTTTTGCTTTATGCTTCTGGTGCGAATACTCAGATTATTTCATATTCTGCTGGCAAGTACAGGATATTTGGAGAAACACTTGATATTGGAACAGGAAATTTTATTGATACATTTGCTCGACATTGTGGGCTAGGATTTCCTGCTGGTCCTAAGATAGAACAACTTGCAAAAAATGGCAAGTACATAGAATTGCCTTATTCAATTAAAGGAATGGATGTTGCTTTTTCTGGTTTGCTAACAAACTTGAAACAAAAATATGACAAAGGAGAAAAAATTGAAAATCTTGCATACTCATTGCAAGAAACAGCTTTTTCAATGCTGATTGAAGCTGCTGAAAGAGCTTTAGCACATCTTAATAAAAAAGAATTGCTTCTTGGAGGAGGAGTTGCTTGCAATTCTCGGCTTCAAGAGATGGCAAAAATTATGTGTTTTGAGAGAGGAGCAAAATTCTTTTGTCCTCCTAACGACCTTTTAACGGACAACGGCGCTATGATTGCATATCTTGGAGAAAAAATGTTCAAAGCTGGAATTTCAATTGCACCTGAAAAGGCCAATATCAATCCTCGCGAGAGGACTGATGATGTTGAGATAAGTTGGAAATAGGTTGGTAGACGAAAGATTTAAATATATCATTATTATGATAACTATTATCAGAATGGTGATAACAATATGACCTTATTAGACATTATCAAAAAGAATAAAAATATGAGAAAGATATTCGGAAGGCGAGAGCTATTCATTATTGAGAAACAATTACTGGGAGTAAGATTAAAAGCATCAGAAAAAATGCGGCTTTCAAGGGATATAAGAAAAAAATTCGAGGCAATTAGTGCGCTCATACCATTTAATCAAGATTTTCAGCTTAAACATGGACTACTAATTAAAGATATGATTAATGAAGCAAGAGAGATTATTCTTGAAAGCAAATATTTACCAAAAATAAAAAGAATTGTATTATTTGGTTCTGTAACAGAAAATCAATTAACGCTCAGATCTGATATAGACATCGCAGTTGAATTTGTTGGCACAACAAAAAAAGAAGCGACACAATTTAGGCTTGATATGTTAAAAAAAGTGAATGAAAAAATAGATATACAAGTTTATAATATTCTACCGCATAAGATTCAAAAAGAAATTGATTTGAAAGGGAGGGTTATATATGAACAAAAGAATCAAGGATAAAATTGAAGAAATAGAAAAATATCTTGATGAACTTGGCGAGATAAAACCAAACAATTTAAAAGAATATATCAAAGATTTTAAAACAAAGGCAGCTTGCGAGAGATATACTGAAAGAATTATAGAGGCGGTTGTTGATCTCGCCTTTTTGATTATTAGAGAAAAGGGGTTCAGGATTCCAGAAGGGGATAAAGAAGCATTTGATATTCTTGCAAAGGAAAAGATAATTTCTGGAGAATTGGCAGAAAAATTAAAAGAAGCAAAAGGGATGAGAAATATCCTTGCGCATGAGTATTGAGAGGTAGACAATGAAATGGTTTTTCATTCTATTACAGAGGAGCTTAGAAAAGATGTGATTGAATTTACTAAGAAGATTAAACAAAGATGAAGTTGAAGTTAGGCGGAGATAATTAACCTTTTTTCTCGCTTGGAAAAGCTGTTCCCCAATTATATGTTCTCTGATATTTATCTAATTCTTTTACTCTCTTTACCATAAAATATTCCATAACTTTTGGGTTAGGAATATTTTCTGTTCCATAATGTGATACAAAAAGGCTATATCCTGCCCAGTCATTAGGGTTTACAAGATTTTGTTTGTTATTATCATACCATCTTGTTCCTGGTAATAAAGTTGCAGTTAATGTTAAGTCTGCATCAAGATAGCCCTCTGAAATAATCTTTTTATGAAGTTCAATATCTGATTCCATAATCTCCACTGTATCTTCTGGTGTTCCAATTATTTGACTTGAGAAAACATAAATTCCTGCTTCTTCTCTTAATCTTTTTAAGTTTTCAAAGTTATAGTGATATCTCTGAGACATTGTTCCAGCTGCACTTTTTCCTTTATTCCATGCTCTTGGATTAAATGGAACATATAAAGAAGTGCATCTTCCTTCACCTTCTTGATTGTATTTAATAAGCTGCTCTGTAACAAAATCATCTATTGCTTCAAATTCTACTCCGCCGTTATTCTGCCAGTAAAAACCATATTTCTTCATTAATCCAAGTATTTTAGGAAGATGCTCTCTTACGTGGTTTCTATCCCATAAAAAAGCATCATCCTGAACAATTATTTCCTCTATTCCGTATTCCTTGAAAATTCTTAATTGCTCATCTACTTTATTATAATCTATAGCAGTAACATGATTTCCTTTTTGGCTTCCCGCAACGCAAAATTCACATTTCCTAAAGCATCCTTTTGAAAACATATAATCTGCTGATTTTCTTCCCTGAGTTGTGTAGGTGTAGGTAGGTTCTCTCGGATAATCATTCTCCTCAATAATAGAAGGGTCAAGTAATGGAAAATTATCCATTGTCTGAAAACCTCCATGAATAACTCTCTCGGTTCTCTTTCCTTCTATCACATCTTCTATATTTGTTATTGCATCTCCTGTGAAAATATAATCTACATTTGGATTTTTTGCGAATTCATTATAAAAAGCAGTTACATGTTGTCCTCCAATCATTATTTTAACTCTTGGAAATCTCTCTTTTATTGCTTGTATAAGTTTAAGCGAAGGGATATGATTGGCACTTGCGATAATAGGTATTCCTACAAATTCTGGCTGATATTTTTCAATTTCTGATAAAGTATCCTCAATAGAGTTTCCAGTCCTTACCATATCTCTAGTAACCTTTCCATCCCTAAAAGCAGTATATTTTTCTACAAATTCTTTAGGAGTCATTTTATGATAATCATCCATTTTCCGAGCATGGTATTCTTCAAAAGAAATATCCAAGGGAATTTCTGTAATTTTATCTCCTTCTAGTATTCTTCTAAATAATTGCCTTTTATTAAGCCCATTATTTCTAACAACCTCATCTAGATATCTGACATCATGCCCTTTCTCTTTCAGATGAGACGCTAGAAACCACATTCCCAAATAGCTGCATGTCCTTATAGGATCCCACACAGCAGTTGTTTCTAATGCAGGTTTAATAAACATTATTTTTTTCTTCATTTTATTTTTCCCCATAACATTTCTTGATTGTTGTTACTGTTAAATGGTAAGATGGATATTTAAAACTTTTTGGCTTAATTTTTAAGAAAACCACAAAATTTATAAAGAAAATGTTGCTTTATTAAAATATGGTAATTAAACTTGATTTGAAAGATAGAAAAATACTCTATGAGCTAGATTTTGAGGCACGACAGAGCGCTTCTCAAATAGGCAAGAAAGTTGGGCTTCCAACAGAAGTTGTACATTACAGAATAAAGCAACTTGAAAAAAAAGGAATAATAAGTAATTACATGGTTATGCTTGACTTAGCTAAACTAGGAATAAAGCAGTTCAAAATTTATCTTAAATTTGAAAACCTAACAAGAGAAGCAGAAGATAAGATAATTACTTACTTTAAAAGTCTGCCAGTGGTTAAATGGATTGTTTCCTGTTTCGGTATTTTTGACATGATTATAGCGATCGAAACAAAAACTCTTGAGGAATTTGATAAAATTAAGAATGAAATAATTTCTAAACTAAGTGATTTTATATACAAAAATGAGATAAGCCAATTAATAGAGGCAATAACTTACAGAAGAAATTATATTGTTGGAAAAAAAGGCAGCCTACAAGATGAAGCAAATATTCTTGGTAAACAAGGAGAGATAGATATAGATAAAATAGATTTGGAAATACTCAAAAAACTAGCAAGAAATGGGAGAGCTTCTGTTATTGATATTGCTACTAAATTGAAAACAACAGAAAGAATAGTGAGCTATAGGATAAAACAACTTGAAAAGCAAGGCATAATTTTAGGAACTAAAATAGCTATTAATTATGAAAAGCTCGATTATAAATTTTTTAAAAGTTTTATTAAAATTAAAAAACCAACAAGCGAGAGAATAAAAGAATTCATGAACTATTGTAAAATGCATCCGAATATAATCCATTTTGTTAGAGTGCTTGGAGAATGGGACTTAGAACCTGAATTCGAAGTTTCAGGTAATGAAGAATTTTTTAAAATTCTTGTAGAAATAAGGGATAATTTTTCAGACATAATAAAAACAATAGACACAATAATAATAATTCGCGAGCACAAATTCAGCTATTTCTAAAAAAACTTTCTCCGAAAGCTTTTTAAACGCAATTTGGCAGTCATTTAAATAAATCCATGACTGATAGAGAG